>NZ_JBJHAD010000010.1:0-151190 GCF_054050875.1 Blastococcus sp. SYSU DS0541
GACCGGGCCCTGGCCTTCTACGCCGCCCACGGCGCCACGGTCAGCGAGGTGCTCACCGACAACGCCTTCGCCTACCGGCACGGCCGCGCCTGGCGGGAACGACTGGCCGCCCAGGGCATCAAGCACCGCTTCATCCGCCCCTACCGGCCGCAAACGAACGGCAAGGTCGAACGCTTCAACCGCACCCTGCTCGAGGAATGGGCCTACGCCGCGGTCTTCCACTCCAGCCGCGAACGCGCCGACGTGCTCCCCGGCTGGCTGCACACTTACAACCACCACCGCAGCCACACCGCACTCGACGGCCAACCACCGATCAGCCGCGTCAACGACCTACCTGGTCACTACATCTAGGCGCGAGGAGCCGTCCACCCCCACCGCGCGGCGTCCTCCCTCACCGCGGGCCGTGAGGGAGGACGCTCGACGATCAGGTGACCTGGTCATCGCCGCGGTCAGTCGGCGATGAGGGCCTCGATGGTCGCCAGCAGGGTGCGCACGGGGACGCCGGTGCCGCCCTTGGGCGTGTAGCCCCACGGCGACGAGGTGTTGTAACTCGGCCCGGCGATGTCGATGTGCGCCCACGGCAGCCCGTCCGGCACGAACTCGGCGAGGAAGTGGCCGCCGACCAGCATCCCGCCCATCCGGTCGGTGTTGGCGTTGACGAAGTCCGCGACCGTCGAGTCGATCCCCTTGCGCAGCTCGGGAGGCAGGGGCATCGGCCACATCAGCTCGCCGCTGCGCCCGGCGGCGGCGATCACCGCGTCGCGCAGGTCGTCGCTGCCCATGACGCCGGCGGTCCGGGCGCCGAGGGCGACCATCTGCGCGCCGGTGAGCGTGGAGGTCTCCAGCAGGACGTCGGGGGAGTCCTCGGCCGCCCGGGCGATCGCGTCCGCCAGCACGACGCGGCCCTCGGCGTCGGTGTTGGTGATCTCGGCCTTCTTGCCGTTGCGGAACGTGACCACGTCGGCCGGCCGGTAGGCGGTGCCGCTCGGGAGGTTCTCGGCCATGGGCACGGTCGCGACGACCTCGACCGGCAGCCCGAGCTGGGCGACGAGGCAGACGGTGGCGATCACGGCGGCGGCGCCGGCCATGTCGCTCTTCATGTCCTCCATCTTCGCGGCGGGCTTGATCGAGATCCCGCCGCTGTCGAAGGTGATGCCCTTGCCGACCAGGGCCACCTTCTTGCGGGCGCCGGCGCCCGCGTAGGTCAGGCGCAGCAGCCGCGGCTTGCGGGTCGACCCGCCACCGACGGCGAGGATGCCGCCGTAGCCACCGGCGGCGAGGTCGTCCTCGTCGAGGATCTCGGCGGTGAGGCCGAGCTTCTCGCCGGCGGCCGCGCCGCGGGCGGCGAGCTCGGCCGGGTAGAGGTCGTTCGGCGGGGTGTTGACCAGGTCGCGCACCAGGGCGACGGCGTCGGCGACCGCGCGCACCCGGCGCAGCGCCGACTCGGCCGCACCCGCCCCGGGGACGACGATCGTGAACTCGCTCGGCGGGGCCGGGCGGTCGGCGGGCAGGTGGGACTTGTAGGCGGTGAACTCGTACGCGCCCAGGAGGGAGCCCTCGCCCACGGCGTGCAGGCGCTCGTCGTCCGGCGTCCCGCCCACGGCGGCGAGCAGGCTGACGACGGAGCGGCGGCCGCGGAGCGCGCGGCTGGCGGCACCTGCGGCGCGGCGCAGGCTCTCGGGGGTGTAGCCACCCGAAGCCTCCGGGGCGCCGAGCCCCACGACGGCGAGGACGGGGAAGGGGCCCTGGCCGAAGGAGGGCAGGCGGGTCACCTCGTCCTCAGCGCCGCGGGCGCCCAGGTCGGTGAGCGCCGGGAGGAGCCGGCCGCCGAGCAGGCGGTCCAGGGCCTCGGCGCCGGGGGTGGCGAGCGGCCCGTCAGGACCCTTGCCGACGGCGACGACGACGGCGTCGCCGGTCAGCTTCTCGAGCGGGTGGTCGGTGGCGGTGATCGTCGGCGGCACCGCACGATCCTAGAAGGACCCCGTCGCCCCCCAGCACTCGCTCCGCTCGTGCCGGGTCCCTGCGACGGGGCCGTTCCATCGCGTCACCGGCTCGTGCCGGGTCCCTGCGACGGGGCCGTTCCATCCCGTCACCGGCTCGTGCCGGGTCCCTGCAACCGGGCCGTTCCATCCCGTCACCGGCTCGCGGCGGGTCCCTGCAACCGGGCCGTTCCAGTACGTCGTCCCGGACGCGGGGGTGGCGTTAGCGTGACCGCGTGACCCCACGCACCTCGCCCCTCCACGACCGGCACGTCGCGGCCGGCGCCAAGCTCGCCGACTTCAGCGGCTGGTCCATGCCGATCGAGTACGCCGGCGGGGGCGTGCTGGCCGAGCACGCCGCGGTCCGCGAGGGCGTGGGCCTGTTCGACGTGTCGCACCTGGGCACCGGGACGGTCCGCGGGCCGGGTGCTGCCGCGTTCGTCGACGCCTGCCTCACCAACGACCTCTCCCGGATCGGGCCGGGCCAGGCGCAGTACACGATGTGCTGCGTCCCCGACGGCGAGCCCGGTGCCGGGGGAGTGGTCGACGACCTGATCGTCTACCTGCACGGTCCCGACGACGTCCTGCTGGTGCCGAACGCGGCGAACGCCGCCGAGGTGCTGGCACGGCTGGCCGATGCCGCCCCGGCCGGCGTGCAGGTGACCGACCGGCACAGCGACGTCGCCGTCCTCGCCGTGCAGGGACCGCGCTCGCTGCAGGTGCTGGAGCTGCTGGGCGTGCCCGGCGAGATCGGCTACATGTCCTTCGTGACGGGGACCGGTGGCGCCGGGGCCGAGGTGACGGTGTGCCGCACCGGCTACACCGGTGAGCACGGCTACGAGCTGCTGATCGCCGCCGACCGGGCCGGCGAGATGTGGGACGCCGTCCTGGAGGCCGGGCAGGACCTCGGCATCCGGCCCTGCGGCCTGGGCGCCCGCGACACGCTGCGGACCGAGATGGGCTACCCGCTGCACGGCCACGAGCTCTCCCGGGAGATCAGCCCCGTCCAGGCCCGCGCGGGGTGGGCCGTCGGCTGGCGCAAGCCCGCGTTCTGGGGACGTGACGCCCTCCTGGCCGAGAAGGAGGCCGGCCCGGCGCGGTTGCTCTGGGGGCTGCGCGCGTCCGGCCGCGGCATCCCGCGGCCGGGCATGGTCGTCCTGGACGGCGACGGTGCGCAGGTGGGCGAGGTGACCAGCGGGACGTTCTCTCCGACGCTGCGGACCGGCATCGGCCTGGCGCTGCTCGACGCCGCCGCCGGGGTGGCCGAGGGTGCGTCGCTCACTCTCGACGTCCGCGGCCGCCGCGAACCCGTCGAAGTCGTGCGGCCGCCGTTCGTGCCGTCCCACGTGCGCTGAGGAGCGCGCCGGCTAAGGAGCGTTCTTCCGGGTCGGGTCGTCGTCGCCCTTCTCCGGCTCGGCCTTGGCCGGCAGCGTGTCGGCCTTCACGGCGTCGCGCTCGCCCATCGGCACGGGGTCGCCGTCGGTGGTGTCGAGGCCGGTCTGGTGCTCGGCCTCGGAGTTGATCTCGGCGCCCAGCAGGATGAGGTAGCACGTGAGGTACAGCCACAGCATCAGCACGATCACCCCGGCGATGGCGCCGTAGGTCTTGTCGTAGCTGCCGAAGTTGTTCACGTAGATGGTGAAGCCGAGGCTGACCAGCGCCCAGACGGCGGTGACCACGACCGAGCCGAGGCTGACCCAGCGGAACTTCGGCGCGTCGCGGTCGGGGGCGACGCGGTACAGCACCGCCAGCGAGCCCGCGACGACGAGGAGCAGCGCGACCCAGCGTGCGATCTCGAGCAGCACGGTGCCCACCGACCCCAGTGGCAGGAGGTCGATGACGATCGGCAGCACGGCGACCAGGCCGATCGTGAGCACGACGAAGACGATGGCGCCGAGCGTGAGAGCCAGGGAGAGCGCCCGGAGCTTCACGAAGTTGCGGGTCTCGACCTCGTCGTAGGCGATGTTGACCGCCTTGACCAGGTTGTTGACCCCGCCGGAGGCGCTCCACAGCGCCGCCAGGATGGAAGCCACGAGGCTGAGGGTGAGCGCACCGCCGGCGTTGTCGGTGATGGAGGTGACCTGGTCCTCGATCAGGCCCTGCGCCGTCTCCGGCAGCCCGGCGGTGAACTCCTCCACCTGCGCGGCGGCCTGCTCGGGGGAGGCGACCAGGCCGTAGATGGAGATCAGGGCCAGCAGCGCCGGGAAGATCGCCAGGAAGCCGAAGAAGGCCACGCCGCCGGCGATGATGGGCATGTTGTCGGCGTTGTTCTCCGCCCACGCCCGCTTGAGGACCTGCTTCCAGCCCCCGGCGGGGATCTGCAGCGGGTTGGCGGCCCGGATGCCCGGCAGCTGCTCGGGAGCGGGCGCGTCCGGGGGCAGCTGGTGCGGATCCCGCGACGAGCCGCCCTCAGCCGCAGCCTTCGCCGCGGCCGCGCGGCGGGCGGCCTTCTCCTCGACCCGCTGGCGGATCCGGTCGACGGCGCTCTCGCGTGGGCGGGTGCCGGTCACTGCGTCTCCCTGGTGCTGGGCCGTCGTCTGCGGGTCGGTGCGGGATGCCGGTGGCCGGGACGGTCGTCCCGGCCACCGGGCGGGCGTCAGTCGCCCGGCCACGTCCCGGTCAGCTTGGTGAAGCCCTCCGCGCCCAGGCGGTCGATGGTCGCCTTGGTGGCCGCGAAGATCGCGCCCTGGAGGGCCGCGGAGACGACGATCTCCCACATCGGGTACTCGGTCTGGAGCGCGTCCGGGGCGTCGTCCTCGCCGCTGATGCGCTTCCACACCTGCTTGAAGACCGCCCCGGAGACGGCACCGGCCAGCAGGCCCGCCGCGAGACCGAACGGCCGGTAGGCGAGCTTGGCTCCCTTGCTCAACGCTTCCTCCCCCTGCTCCGCCGGGCCTTCTTCTCCGCCCGCTCGGTCTTCTTCCGCACGTCCTTCACGGCCTTCTGGGCGGCCTTCCGGCGTGCGGCGAGCTCCTTGCGCGCCCGCTTCGCCTCGCGCTTGCGGCCCACGCGGGCGCCGACGATGAGCTCCTCGGTGCTGGCCCGGCGCCGCGCGCGGCGGCGCCGCCAGAGCACCAGGCCGACGAGACCCGCCAGCGCGGCCCCGGCCCCGGCGAACGCCGGGGGGCTCTCGCGGTAGGTCTCCACCGCGGTGTCCTTGGCGCGGGCGGCGCTCTCCTTGGCCCGGGCGGGCACGTCGAGCCGCTGGCTCAGCTCGTCGACGGTGTGCGCCAGCTGGTCGCGGGTCTCCTCGATCTCGGCCCGGATGGCGTCGGGGTCGGTCGGACCGCTCGACGCCTGGCCGTCGTCCTTGGGCGTGGTCACCGGCGCGCACTCTCCTTCACGGTGGCGATGTCGGTCTTGACACCGGCCATGGCCTCGATCGGCACCGGCGGTGCCCCCTGCTGGACGTCCTTCTTCCCCACGAGGGCGAGGACGCCCGCGATCGCGAAGAGGACCACGGTGACGATCAGCGCGGCCAGCCAGGCGGGCATCACCAGCGCCAGGGCCAGGATGATCGTGGTGATCAGGGTGGCGGCGCCGAAGAAGGCCATCAGGCCCGCGGCACCGAACAGGCCGGCGCCGACGCCGAGCTTCTTGGCCTTCTGGGTCATCTCGGCCTGGGCGAGGCGGGCCTCGTCCCGCACGAGGGTGCTGATCTGCTCGGTGAGCCGGCTGATCAGCTCGCCGGTCGAAGCGTTCTCGGGGACGGCGTCCACGGCTGCGCGGGTGGCGCCGGCCGTGGCGTCGGGGCGGGGTGTGCTCATCGGTCCTCCGGGTGGACGGCGTCGATGCACCGTCATGCCCCCTGCGGTCGGGCCGTAACCGGCGGGGCGGTCACGGCCCGGGAACGTGGCGTCGGTCACGCCCTCCGCCGCTAACCTGCCTGCATGAGCTGGCACTGGCGTCTCGAGGACCCGTCCGGATCCACCCTCGACCCCGCGGTGGTGGGGGTGGAGGTGCCCGCGCACGACAACCAGGGCGACGCCGAGTCGTGGCTGGGCGAGAACTGGCGGGAGCTGCTCGACCGCGGCGTCGCCACGGTCACCCTGTTCGAGGACGACCGGAAGGCCTACGGGCCCATGGGGCTCGCCGCCACCTGACCCTCCACGGGAGGTCGAGGGTCAGGTGGCCGGGCCTTCATCCGCGAGCGGTCTTCGAGGGGTCGCGCTCGACGACGTCGCCGAGGATGCCGTCGATCCGCGCCAGCACGTCCTCCTCGAGGCGGACGCCGGCGGCCGCCACGTTGTCGTGCACCTGCTCCGGCCGGGTCGCGCCGATGATCGCGGCGGCGACGTTGCCGTTCTGCAGCACCCAGGCCAGGGCCAGCTGGGCCATCGAGAGCCCGAGGTCGTCGGCGATCGGCCGCAGCTGCTGCACGCGGCCGAGGATGTCGTCGGTCATGAAGCCCTGCATCGAGCGGCCGGCCTCGGGGTGCCCGGCGCGGCTGTCGGCCGGCGGCTGCTCGCCCGGGCGGTACTTGCCGGTGAGGATCCCCTGCGCCAGGGGCGACCAGACGATCTGGGACAGCCCCTCCCTCTCCGACGTCGGCACGACCTCGGCCTCGATGACCCGCCAGAGCATCGAGTACTGCGGCTGGTTGCTGATCAGCTGGACGCCGAGCTCGCGGGCCAGCGCCGCGCCCGACGCGATCTGCTCGGCGTTCCACTCCGAGACGCCGAT
The DNA here is from genome assembly GCF_054050875.1 of Blastococcus sp. SYSU DS0541. Taxonomy (NCBI): domain Bacteria; kingdom Bacillati; phylum Actinomycetota; class Actinomycetes; order Geodermatophilales; family Geodermatophilaceae; genus Blastococcus; species Blastococcus sp. SYSU DS0541. The sequence continues at coordinate 6,663 of NZ_JBJHAD010000010.1, forward strand.
GTAGAGGGCCTTGCCCGACCGGACGAGGTCCGCGAAAGCGGTCATCGTCTCCTCGAGCGGAACGGTCGGGTCGTAGCGGTGGGCCTGGTAGAGGTCGACGTAGTCGGTCTGCAGCCGCCGCAGCGAGGCGTGGCAGCTCTCGATGACGTGCTTGCGGCCCAGCCCGCGGTCGTTCCGGCCCGGCCCCGTGGGCCAGTAGACCTTCGTGAACAGCTCGATCGACTCCCGGCGCTGCCCCGCGAGCGCGGCGCCGAGGACCGTCTCCGCGCGGGTGCCGGCGTAGACGTCGGCGGTGTCGAAGGTGGTGATGCCGGCGTCCAGGGCGGCCCGCACGCAGGCGTGCGCGGCGTCCTCCTCGACCTGGCCGCCGTGGGTGAGCCAGTTGCCGTACGCGATCTCGGAGATGGTCAGGCCGGAGCGGCCGAGGCGTCTGAATTCCACGAACCGCGACGTTAGGCGCCCGGTCGGACCGCCGCCCGTCCGGCCCCGGCCTCGACGGTGTCGCCGTCGGCGGGCAGGCGCGCGCCCATCCCGGCCAGCCGCCCGGCGAGCACCGCGGCCGGCGGGTTGTGGTGCCCCAGGTGGACGGCGACGACGTCGGTGCTCCCGGTGACGCCGCCGACCCCGCGCAGCCGGTCCAGATGGACGGGGAAGGTCGCGAGGTCCAGGTGGCCGGTGCCGTGGTCCGAGACCTCGCCGAACGTCTCCTCCAGCAGCACGGCGTCGTAGGCGGCGCCCCGGGTGGCCTCGACCGTGCCCGCGGGCAGGGGACCGGTGTCGGTGGCGTGCAGCATGCGCGCGCCGTCGGGACCCGTGACGTCGTAGAGCACCGTCGGCACCTCGTGCGCGGCCTCCAGCGCGCGGATCCGGTACCCGGCGCGGACCAGCACGTCGCCCGGCGCGACCGCCACCAGTTCGACCGGGTCCTCGGGGCCGAGCCACGGCCGCAGCGTCGCCAGGACGGGGGGCGGGCCGACGACGGTGAGCGGCTCCGCCCGGCGCACCCACTGGCGGGCCAGGAGCGCCAGCGGCGCGCAGTGGTCGGCGTGTTCGTGGGTGACCAGGACGGTGCGCACGCCGGCGAGGGAGATGCCGTCCGGGGGCGGAGCGGGCGCCAGGTCGATGAGCAGCGCACCGTCGACCAGGGCGGACGTCGGACGGCGCAGCTCCCCCCGGCGGCGGGAGTCGGCGCACGACGGGCAGGTGCACCACGGGTTGGGCCAGCCGTCGGCCGCGCCGGTGCCGAGGAGGGTGACGCGCATCAGCCGCGACGGTGCGGGAGGACGCCCTCGCTCAGACCTCGGCGCCGATCGGGACCTCGGGCTTCGGGAAGCGCCAGCGGCGGACCATCGTGGAGCGGCTGATGCCGTACCAGACGAGGCCCTTCATCTTGTGGTTGCCGTCGGGGAAGCGCTCCAGGACGGTGCGCTTGATCTTCCGGCCCAGCACCACCGAGTCCATGATGAGCATCAGGAAGAAGCCGAGGAGCAGGAAGCTCGTGTAGCTCTTCACCGCCATGCTCGGGACGAAGGTGCCGACGAGCGCGACGGCGGCGATGGCCAGGAAGAAGCTGCCGATGTTGCGGCGGCTGTCGACCAGGTCGCGGACGAGCTTGCGCTCCGGGCCGCGGTCGCGGGCCGGGAGGTAGTCGGCCTCACCCCGGGCGATGCCCTGACGCGCCTCGGCGCGGCGAAGCGCCTGCTGCTCGCGCATCCGCTTGTAGGCCTCCCTGCGCGTGGTGGGCGGCGGCGGGGGAGGACCCTGGCGCCGGCCCTGCGCCTCGTTGCGCCGGGGCGTCGGACGGCCCTTGCCGCCGGCCTTGACCAGGTGCGCGGTCAGCTCGCCGTCCTCGCCGGAGGTGGCGGTCGTCTCGGCATGGTCACGGCGGCCGGGCAGGCGGAGCTTCACGGCCCGGAAGTCTACGTGTGTGAGCAACGGAGCCCCGGACGTCGCGCGGGGAGCCGTACAGTGGGTGCACGGGAAGAGGAGCCGTTCCGACGGCGTTCGTCCGTCACGGAACACGTGTGCGCGGACACCTCGGAGGGAGAGGACAGGAATATGACGGTGCAGGACACCGCGGCCACCGGCGTCGTGCTCAGCGACCCCGCGGCCGCCAAGGTCAAGGCTCTGCTGGACCAGGAGGGTCGGGACGACCTCCGGCTGCGCATCGCCGTCCAGCCCGGTGGTTGCTCCGGTCTGCGGTACCAGCTCTTCTTCGACGAGCGGTTTCTCGACGGCGACCAGACCTACGACTTCGGCGGCGTCGAGGTCATCGTCGACCGGATGAGCGGCCCCTACCTCGGCGGTGCGGTGATCGACTTCGTCGACAGCATCGAGCAGCAGGGCTTCACGATCGACAACCCCAACGCGCAGGGCTCCTGCGCGTGCGGTGACTCCTTCAACTGAGTCCCCGCAGACCGACCGAGGCCCGGTTCCCCCTGGGGGACCGGGCCTCGTCGTCTCATTGCCGCATGTCTTCGGTCATGACGAGTGGAGGCCCGGAGGGTCTCCGCGAGGAGTGACGAAACGGCTCCGCGGAACAGGGGAACGGCACCTGACCGCGGTGCGATCCGGAGGATCGCGGTGTCACAGCCGGACGGGGTAGACCGTTTCCGGGATCTCCGGCTTGATGCGCTGCTCGACGAAGATGCCGTGCCACACCATGAACACCAGCAGCGTCCACAGCTTGCGGGAGTGGTCGACCGGTGAGCCGGCCCGCTGGTTCTGCCGGTGGGCCGTGAGCATGGCCAGGACCTGCTGCTTGTCCAGCCACTCCTCGGTCTGGCTGTCCTCGATGATCTGCCGCGCCCAGTCGTGCAGGTCCTCCGCCAGCCAGTGGCGCGTGGGCACCGGGAAGCCGAGCTTGCGCCGGTTCAGCACGTGCGGCGGCACGATCTGCTCGAGCGCGCGGCGCAGCGCGTGCTTCGTCGTCTCCCGGGTGACCCGCTGGTCGACCGGGATGGTGGAGGCGACGCGGAAGACCTCGGGGTCGAGGAACGGGACGCGCAGCTCCAGCGAGTTCGCCATCGTCATCTTGTCGGCCTTGACCAGGATGTCGCCGCGCAGCCAGGTGAACAGGTCCACGTACTGCATCGCCGTCACGTCGTCGTAGCCGGCCGCCCGGGTGCGCTCGTAGAGCTCCCGGGTGACGGCGACGTGCGACAGGTCCGGGTCGCGCTTCTCGAGGAAGGTCAGCTCCTCGTCCCGGAAGATGCGTGCGTTGCCGTAGTAGCGCTGCTCCAGGGGGATGGAGCCGCGACGCAGGAGGTCCTTGCCCCGCATGCCGTCGGGCAGCTTGGTCGACAGCGTGCCGAGGGCGCGGCGGATGCCGGCGGGCAGCTTGTCGAAGGCGGCCAGGGAGAGCGGCTCGCGGTAGATGTTGTACCCGCCGAACAGCTCGTCGGCGCCCTCGCCGGAGAGCACCACCTTCACGTGCTTGCGCGCCTCCCGGGCCACGAAGTACAGCGGCACGAGCGCCGGGTCGGCGACCGGGTCGTCGAGGTACCAGACGACCAGCGGGATCGACCCGGCGAACTCCTCCGGGGTGACGACCTTGGTGATGTGCTCGACGCCGATGGCGGCCGCGGACTCCGCGGCGACCTCGATCTCCGAGAACCCCGCCCGCTCGAACCCGACCGTGAAGGTCATGAGCTCGGGGTTGTAGCGCTTCGCCAGCGCCGCGATGGCCGTGGAGTCGATGCCGCCGGAGAGGAAGGACCCGACGGTGACGTCGGCGCGCATGTGCACCCGCACCGAGTCGTCGAGCACCTCGGCGATGCGGTCGTAGAGCGCCTGCTGCTCGTCCTTCGCGACCGGCCGGATCGGGAAGGTCGGGTGGAAATAGCGCTCCGTGGACAGCTCGCCGTCGGCGACGGTGAAGCGGGTCCCGCTCTCGATGCGGCGGATGCCCCGGTGCAGCGTCGCCGGCTCCGGCACGTACTGCAGCGTCAGGTAGTGCTGCAGCGACGCGGGGTCGACGCCACCGGCCGCCGTGCTCCCGCCGAGCATCTCCAGCAGCGCCTTCTTCTCGGACGAGAAGGCGATGGCCCCGTCGGCCAGGCGCGTGGTGAACAGCGGCTTGATGCCGAAGGGGTCGCGGGCGCCGAAGACGGTGCGGGTCTCGCTGTCCCAGATGACGAAGGCGAACATGCCACGCAACCGGGTGACGATCTCCTCGCCCCACAGGTGGTAGCCGGCGACGATCGCCTCGGTGTCGCCCTCGGTGGCGAAGGTCGCACCGGCCGCGGCGAGCTCTTCCCGGAGTTCGACGTAGTTGTAGATCTCGCCGTTGAAGACGATCCGGTACCGGCCGTCGGCGTACGGCATCGGCTGGTGGCTGTGCTCGATGTCGATGAACGCCAGGCGGTTGAACCCGTAGACGACGCGGTCGTCGTGCCATACCTCGTTCTCGTCGGGCCCGCGGTGGCGCAGGCAGTGCAGCGCCTCACGGACGTCGGAGACGATGCCGTCGGTCACGCGCGGGGCGTCGGTCGAGAAGTAGGCGAGCAGGCCACACATGAGGCGCGGGACTCCGGGGGTCGGGGGGTGGCCAGGGGGTCAGACGCGCTCGCCGGCGCGGGTCTTCGCGGTCGCGTAGCGCTCGGCGAAGAAGGAGAGCACCGGGACGGTGCCGGCCACCGTGATGAGCAGCCAGCCCTTGAGCGTCCAGCGGGCGCGCAGCGCCAGGTCGCCGGCGCTCAGGAAGAAGATGAAGTACAGCCAGCCGTGCAGCGTCCCGATGACGGCGGTGGCGCCGTGGATGTCCCAGATGTACTCGAGCGGCATCGCCACGAAGAACAACGCGATGAGCAGGACGCCGACGACGGTGGCCATCACGCGGTAGCGGGTGAGCGCCGGGGGGATCTCCCGCGTGGGCGCCTGCGTCGTCTCAGCGGCCATTGCTGCTCCGTTGTCCCAGGGCCCGCTCGTTGAGCTCGGCGAGGTAGGCGTTGTAGGCGGCGAGCTCGGGGTCGCCGGTGGTGTCGATGCGCGGCCGCTGGTAGAGCACCACCGCGTTGCCCGGCTGGTCCTCGTCCGGCGGGCGGTGCAGCTCGACCCGCACCATGCGGACGTAGAACCACAGCCCCATGAAGCCGTAGAGCGGCCACTGCATGGCGTAGCTCCAGTTGACCGCGCCACCGCCGGCCTCTGCCTTGGAGAGCTGCCAGTAGCCGAGGAAGAAGGTGGCGACGAACAGGGCCGCCACGAGCAGGTGCAGGAGCACCCATCTCGGGGTCAGCAGCCGGGAGAACACGGCACCGACTCTAACCGTCCTGGCGGTGCCGGCGGCCGGCACGGCCGGGCGCGCCGCCTCGCACGGGACCGCTACCACGTCCCGGGAGCCACCGGCGGGCGACCCACCCGGCGTCCGCGCAGCCGCCGGGGTCCGACCCGCCCGGACGTCTCCGGTGGTCAGCCCCTGAGGCGGGTCGGCTAGTCTCGGCCCACACTGAGTTCGGCGTGGATCCACTCTGCCGAGAACCGGTGGAGATCCGTTTGCAAGGACCGCCCGGAGGCCGGGCGGAGGACGAGGAGGCAGCGAGCAGTGGCTCGAGGCAGCAGGCTCGCGCGGCTGGCCGCGCTCGGTCTCCTGGGGGGACTCACCCTCACCGGATGCGAGCTCGGCGAGGCGGAGTGGTGGGAGCGGAACTTCGTCCGGTGGGGGTGGCCCGACGGCGTCACCGACGAGGCCGAGGCCATGCGGGAGCTGTGGGTCGGCTCCACCTTCGCGGCGCTCATCATCGGCCTGGCGGTCTGGGCGCTGATCGCCTACACGGTGATCGCGCACCGCAAGAAGGGTGACGAGCTGCCGCGGCAGACGGCGTACAACCTGCCGCTGGAGATCGTCTACACGATCCTCCCGTTCCTCATCATCGCCGGCCTCTTCTTCTTCACCGTGAACACCCAGAACCAGGTCCGGCAGATCAGCCCGGACCCGGACGAGGTCATCGCCGTCAACGCCTTCAAGTGGAACTGGCAGTTCGTCTACCCGAACACGAACGGTCCGGACGGCGACCCGGTCGACACGGTCGGCACGAGCACCGAGATCCCCATCCTCGTCGTGCCCACCGACCGCAGCCTGCGGTTCGAGCTCGCCTCGGCGGACGTCATCCACTCGTTCTGGGTTCCGGAGTTCCTCTTCAAGCTCGACGTCATCCCGGGCAACGAGAACGGCCGGGACAACGTCTTCGAGGTCACCGTCCGCGAGGAGGGCGCCTACGTCGGCCGCTGCGCCGAGCTGTGCGGCACGTACCACGCCTACATGAACTTCGAGGTCCGCGCGGTCTCTCCCGACGAGTACGACGCCTACCTGGCCGCCCGTGAGTCCGGGCTGGGCACCTACGAGGCGCTCGAGGAGATCGGGCAGCCGGGCGAGGCCAGCACGACCACCCCGATCGACCTGGTGCAGGAGAAGGTCGAAGACCTGCAGCAGACGGGGGGCTGAGATGCCTGCCGCTGACAACCGGACCCCCCACATGCCCGAGGAGGCACGACCGTGAAGGTCGAGGCGCTGATCTTCAATCTCATCGCGGTGTTCTGCTTCGTCTGCGCTGTCGTCTACGGCTTCTGGTCCCGTGAGCCCATCGGCACCACGGCCCTCGCTCTGTCGGGCGGTCTGACGATCCTCATCGGTGGCTTCTTCTGGTTCGTCTCGCGCCGGATCGACGCCCGTCCCGAGGACCGCAAGGACGCCGAGATCGCCGACGGCGCGGGCGAGCTGGGCTTCTTCAGCCCGGCCAGCTACTGGCCGTTCACCCTGGCGCTGACCGCGGGCCTGATGGGGCTGGGTATCGCCTTCTGGTACTTCTGGCTGATCGCGATCGCCAGCGTCGGGATCCTGGTCGCCGTCGGTGGGCTGCTCTTCGAGTACTACGTGGGGCAGAACGCCGAGCAGAGCTGAGCTCCCGGAACCACCGACGAGGCCCTCTCCGCTGAGGCGGAGGGGGCCTTTCGTCGTCCCCGGTCGCGGGCTCGAGGGCTCCTCCGACGGTGCGCCGGCCCGGGGGGAGACCGCCCGTCCGCATCCGGAGCCGACGGTGCGTCGACAGCAGGCACGTCGCAGCCGGTCGGCCGGGACGGCGCCCCGGTGCGGACGGACCGTGCGCGCCAGCGGTCTCCCCGGTGCGACGGACCGTGCGGGGCGGGGGTCTCCTGCGGGGCACCCGGCTGCCTGGCTCGCTCCCCGGGCGCAGGGTCCCTGGGGGAGCGCGCACAGAGGCGCTCAGGGGCCGCACGGCCGCCCACTGGGCGAGCGCGTTGGGTCTCGCCGCGGCGTCGCGAGCCCCTGGCCGCTCAGCCGGCCAGGCGCGGGCAGTCCTCAGCGGATGCCGGGGGCTCCGTGCCGGCGGCCGGCGCGGGCGTGACGCGACCGGCCGTAGGTGGTGGGGGAAGCGCTCCCGGGGCGGCACCCAGGAGGTGGCGCGTGGGGGATCAGGGCGCCAGGCGGCGCGGCGGGCTGAGTCTCCGTCTCGCCTGGAACGGGGAGGTGGATCGCGCCGGACGAGCCCGGCTCGGGCCTGCGGGACGTCTTCGCCCGGGCAGCACAGCAGAAGGGCCCCGGTGGAGATCCACCGGGGCCCTTCTGTCAGGCGTCGATCAGTCGCGCGGGTCCTGCGGGCGACCACCCTCGGAGGGGCGCCCACCCTCGGACGGACGGCCACCCTCGGACGGACGACCCGAGGTCGTGAGCTCCCGGTCCGACTCGCCGGCCGCGAGACCGCGACCCTCGCCACGCTGCTCGATCTCGACGGCCGTGGGCTCCTCCACGGGGGAGAAGAACCCGCGGACCGCGCGCCGTGCCGCACCCACCTGGTTCATCTTCTTGGGCACGGGAGCGCCGCCGTAGGCGAGCTGGCCGTGACCGTGCGCGTCCACCGGGCCGATCGGCTGGTGGACCTCGATGAACTCGCCGTGCGGCAGGCGGCGGATGACGCCGGTCTCGATGCCGTGCTCGAGCACCTCGCGGTCGTGCTGCTGCAGACCGAGGCAGATGCGGTAGGTGATCACGTACACGATCGGGGGCAGCAGGATCATCCCGATGCGCCCGGCCCAGGTCATCGCGTTGAGGCTGATGTCGAACTTCTCGGCCACGACGTCGTTCCCGCCCGAGATCAGCAGCACGACGTAGAAGGCGATCGACATCATGCCCAGCGAGGTCCGCACCGGGACGTCACGCGGACGCTGCAGCAGGTGGTGCGAGGCGGTGTCCCCGGTCAGCTTCCGCTCGATCATCGGGTAGAAGAGCATCAGCGTGAAGATGATGCCCGGGAGCACGGCGGTCGGCCAGAACAGTGCGGGGATCGTGTAGTCGCCCGGCAGGTTCAGGTCCCAGGCGGGGAACAGACGCGACGAGCCGTCCAGCCACATGATGTACCAGTCGGGCTGCGACGCGGCCGAGACCTGGGCCGGGTTGTACGGGCCCCACAGCCACACCGGGTTGATCTGGACCAGGCCACCGAGGGCGGCGCAGACGCCGAACACGACGAACAGCAGGCCGGTCGCCTTCCCGGCGAACGTGGGGAAGAGGCGATTGCCGACGACGTTGTGCTCGGTCCGGCCCGGACCGGGGAACTGGGTGTGCTTCTGCTTGACCAGGATCAGCAGGTGGACCGCGATGAGCGCCAGCAGGATGGCCGGGATGAGCAGGACGTGGGCGATGTAGAGCCGGCCGATGATCAGCTCGCCGATGTAGTCACCGCCGAAGACCGCCCAGTGCATCCAGGTACCCACGACGGGGATGGCCAGGATGATCGCCGACATGATCCGCAGGCCCGTGCCGCTGAGCAGGTCGTCGGGCAGGGAGTAACCGGAGAAGCCCTCGAGCAGCGCGAGGATGAGGATCACCACGCCGATGAGCCAGTTGCTCTCCCGCGGACGGCGGAAGGCGCCGGTGAAGAAGATCCGCAGCAGGTGGACGACGATGGCCGCGACGAACAGCAGGGCGGCCCAGTGGTGCAGCTGCCGCATGAACAGGCCGCCGCGGACGTCGAAGGAGATGTCCAGCGTCGAGGCGTAGGCGATCGACATGTCGACGCCACGCAGCGGGTTGTAGGACCCGTCGTAGGTGACCTCGGTCATCGACGCCTGGTAGAAGAACGTCAGGTACGTGCCCGAGAGCAGCAGGATGACGAAGCAGTAGAGCGCGATCTCCCCGAGCAGGAAGGACCAGTGGTCGGGGAAGACCTTGTTGAGGGTCCGCCGGACGGGGCCGGCGACGACGAGGCGGTCGTCGATCTCGAGCGCGGCCTTGCCGAGTCTCGTGGTCGGGGCCCCCGGCGCCGTGGCGGTGCGAGCTGCCATCAGATGCGCTCCCGGTTCCAGTAGGTCGGGCCAACGGCTTCAATGTAGTCACTGCGCGCCACGAAGAAGCCCTCGTCGTCGACGGTGATGGGCAGCTGGGGCAGCGAGCGGGTCGCCGGCCCGAAGATCGGCTTGGCGCCCGCGGTGACGAGGAACTGCGACTGGTGGCACGGGCACAGGATGCGACCGGTCTCCTGCTCGTACAGCGACACCGGGCAGCCGGCGTGCGTGCAGATCTTCGAGTAGGCGACGTAGTCGCCGTAGGAGAAGTCCGCCTGGCCCTCGCGCGGCTCGTCCTGCAGCACCTGCTCCGGCCGGAGCCGGATGAGCATGGTCGCGGCATCGGTCAGCCGGTTGCCACCTGGCACGGCCGGGAAGACCGTCTCCAGGGAGCCGGGCTCCTGGTCACCGGGCCGGACCGGGCTGCCGTCGTCGCGGAGGAGGCGGACGCCCTCCGCCCACGCGGTCCGGCCGAGCGTGTTCCCGCGGCTCGGGTTGTTGATCAGGCCGCCGAGCGGGGCCAGCAGCATGACGCCGACGCCGGCACCCATGAACGCCAGTGACCGGGTGATGAGCTTGCGGCGTGGCAGCCCGCTGTTGTGGTAACCGCCGACGAGCGTGGCGCCGGTGGTCACGCGGTCGAAGTGCGAGCCGTCGTGCTTGTCCTGCACCGCCGTCTCGTGGGGGAGCAGCTTCTTCGTGTAGAGCACCAGGCCCGCGCCCACCAGGGTCAGGGAGAGGCCCATGCAGAGGCCCAGGAGCGGGGTGAACAGCGCGCTCCAGGTGGTCCCCTCCTCGGCCCACGACCACTCGGGCAGGAACCAGCCCGAGCCGACGTACACGACGAGGAACAGGAAGGCGAAGACGCCGGCGAGGGCGAAGGTCCAGCCGACCTGGCGGACCGCCCGGCGCTCGAGCGCCGAGCCCGGCTCGGGGCCGGGGTCGACGTGGAGGATCTCCACGCCGTCGTACCGGGCGCCGAGCAGGTCGAGCTCCTCGCGGCGCATCGCCGCGAGCTGCTCGGGGGTGTAGTCGTCGTCCGGCCCGCCGTGCAGGGGGCCGGGGGTGTCCGCGCCGCCGGCCGAGCCGGGGCGGGTCTCGCGGGTGCTCACGCTTCCTCCTCGCCGGCGACCGTGGTCAGCGACCGCGCAGCAGCAGTGGTGGTCGACGGGCGGGCAGGCGTGCTCACGCCTTGCTCCCCATCCAGAAGATGCCGAACAGGAGGGCGCTCATGCCCACGATCCAGATGACCAGGCCCTCGCCGACCGGGCCGATGCGGCCCACGCCGGCACCACCCGGGTCCGCCATGTTCTGGATGGTCTGGACGTAGGCGATGATCGAGCGCTTCTCCTCCGGGGTGAGCTGGTTGTCGCCGAAGACCGGCATGTTCTCCGGGCCGCTCAGCATCGCGGTGTAGATCTCGAGGTCGGTGGAGCCCTCCAGGCTCGGCGCCGCCTTCCCGGAGGAGAGAGCGCCGCCCTGGCCGACGAAGTTGTGGCAGGAGGAGCAGTTGAGCCGGAAGAGCTCACCACCGAGGGCGAGGTCGCCCTCGCGCAGGTCGCCCGACGGCAGCGTGGGGCCACCGCCGTTGGCCTGGACGTAGGTCATCAGCTGGTCGATCTCCTCGTCGGAGAACACGGCCGGCTTGTCGGGGGCGTCGGCCTCCTGGCGGACCAGCGGCATGCGGCCGGTGTGGACCTGGAAGTAGACGGAGGCCTCACCGACACCGATCAGCGACGGGCCGCGGTTGGCCACGCCCTCGAGGTTCTCCCCGTGGCAGGAGATGCAGGAGCGCTCGTACAGCTCGCGCCCGGCCGCCTCGGCCGCCGATTCGCTCGTGGCCTCGTCCGCGGCCTGGGCCGGGGTGAACACCGAGTACAGGGCACCGGTGAGGATGAGCGAGGCCATGAGGGCCGCGACGTTGGCGATGCGCCGGCGGTGCTTGGAGCGGCGGCGTGCGCGTGCCCGGTCGACAGGCGTGCCGGCGTCGGCGAGCGGGGCGTCGGACTGCGGGTTCGTGGTGGACACCGGTTCCCTAGCGGATCAGGTAGATCGTGGCGAAGAGCCCGACCCACACGACGTCGACGAAGTGCCAGTAGTAGGAGACCACGATGGCCGAGGTCGCCTGCGCCGGCGTGAAACGGCCCATGGTGGACCGGATGAGCACGTAGACGAAGGCGATGAGGCCACCGATGACGTGCAAGGCGTGGAAGCCCGTCGTGATGTAGAAGACCGAGCCGTAGGTGGACGACGAGATGGTCGTCCCGTGGTCCATGACCAGGACCCGGTACTCGTTCGCCTGGGCCAGCACGAAGACCAGGCCCATCACGAAGGTGATCGTGAACCAGCGGCGGAGGCCGTAGACGTTGCCGTTCTCCGCGGCGAACACACCGAACTGGCAGGTCACCGAGGACAGCACCAGGATCACGGTGAAGACCGTGGCGTACGGGAGGTTCAGCTCGGTCGGCTCCGGCGGCCACCCCTCGGTGGCCCGGGCTCGCGCGGTGAAGTACATGGCGAACAGGCCGGCGAAGAACATCAGCTCGCTCGAGAGCCAGATGATCGTGCCGACGCTGACCATGTTCGGTCGGGTCAGGGAGTGCACCCGCGAGGTGTCGAAGGTGCTGCTCGCGACGGGGGCCGTTGTCACGGGGCTCATCATGGCATCGGCGGGGCGTGGTCACGACTGCGGGTGGTGACGGCGTGGCGGCGATGTGACCAGCTCGATACCGACGCGCCGCCCCGGCCTGCGCAGACGCCCCCGGGCACTAGGCTCGGCGGCGTGAGTGCCGCCGACAAGCCCGCCGCACCGGCCACCGTGCTGGTCTACAGCCACCGTCCCGAGGTCCGCGACGCGGTGCGCGCGGCGGTCGGGCGGCAGCCCGCCCCCGACGTGGGGCCCCTGACCTGGCTGGAGTGCTCGACGGGCGACGAGGTGGTGGCCGCGGTCGACGCCGGCGGCATCGACCTGTGCATCCTCGACGGCGAGGCGCAGCCCACCGGCGGGATGGCGCTGGCCCGGCAGCTGGAGATGGAGGTCGCCGACCGTCCGGCGGTCTGCCTGCTCGTGGCGCGGCAGCCCGACCGCTGGCTGGCCCACTGGTCACGGGCGGAGGCGACGCTCGCCCTCCCGGTCGACCCGCTGGTCGCCCCCCGGGTGGTGGCCGACCTCCTGCGCGCCGACGCGGGTCAGCCCGCCGCCCGCCGGTGACGCCGCTGGTGCCGCCGACGTCCGCCGCGCCCACCTGGCCCGGGTTGCTCAACCGGCTGCTCGCCGGGCAGGACCTCACGGCCGAGGACACCCGCTGGGCGATGCGGGAGGTCATGACCGGTGAGGCCACCCCCGCCCAGGTGGCCGGCTTCACCGTCGCGCTGCGGGCCAAGGGGGAGGCCCCGCAGGAGGTCGCCGGGCTCGCCACCGAGATGCTGGCGCAGGCCACGCCGGTGCGGCTGCCCATGGACTGCGTCGACATCGTCGGCACGGGAGGGGACGGCGCCCACACGGTCAACATCTCCACGATGGCGGCGGTCGTGACGGCTGCCGCGGGTGCTCCCGTCGCCAAGCACGGGAACCGCGCGGCGTCCTCGTCGTCCGGGGCCGCCGACGTCCTGGAGGCGCTGGGGGTGGTCATCGACCTGCCCGCAGACGCCGTGGCCGCCTGCGTGCGCGAGGCCGGCATCGGCTTCTTCTTCGCGCCGGTGTTCCACCCCGGGATGCGGCACGCGGCCGCCCCGCGCCGGGAGATGGGCATCGGCACCGTCTTCAACTTCCTCGGCCCGCTCACCAACCCGGCGCGTCCGGTGGCGGCGGCGATCGGCTGCGCGAACGCGCGCATGGCGCCGGTGCTCGCCGAGGTGCTCGCCGCCCGGGGGACGCGGGCGCTGGTCTTCCGGGGCGACGACGGCCTCGACGAGCTGACCACCGCGACGACCTCGGCGGTGTGGCAGGTCCGCGACGGCGCCGTGGAGGCCGACCGGGTCGACCCCGCGGCGCTCGGCATCGAGGCACCGCCGCCGGACGCCTTGCGCGGCGGGGACGCCCGGGTCAACGCCGACGTGTTCCGCCGGTTCGTCGACGGCGAGCGGGGGCCCGTGCGCGACGCCGTCCTGCTCAACGCCGCCGCCGCGCTGGTGGCGTTCGACGAGCGGCCCACGCGGCTGCACGACGGCCTCGCGGCGGGGCTGGAGCGGGCAGCCGCGGCGGTCGACGACGGACGCGCTGCGACGCTCCTGGACCGCTGGGTCGAGGTCAGCCGCGCGGTCCGCCGCTAGGCCCGTCCGGAGGCTCGCGAGGGGCGAGGAGGACGGGGTCCGACCTCAGACCTCGGCGTCGAAGCCGATGGAGAAGGCCGCCTCGAGGTCGTGCCGCGAGTAGGCGCGGAAGGCGATGTGCGTGTCCGTGTCGATGACCCCGGGCACCTTGTTGATCCGGCCGGCGATCACCTCGGCGACCTGCTCGAACTCGCGGACGCGGACGATGGCGATCAGGTCGGCCTCACCCGCGACGGAGTACACCTCGCTGACGCCCTCGAGCTCGGCGACGGCCTGCGCGACCTCGCCGATCGAGTCGGTGGCTGCGTCGATCATCACGATGGCGGTGATCACGCCGGGGATGCTAGCCGTTCGGGGCGGGCGCGGGTGCCCAGCGACCGCCCGTCGGCGAAGGGGTCCCGGGCATCGCGCCCGGATTCCACGCGCGCCAGGAAGTCGCTGTAGGAGCCCGTGCCGGGCGCGGCGCAGGCCAGGGTCCCGGTCAGCTGCACCAGCCGGGTGCCGGGCTTCTCCAGCCAGCGCAGGACCAGTTCGGTCTCGTCGACCGACGTCGGCTGCTCGGCGTCGGTGCCTGGGACGGTCTCCGCGGTCGCCAGCAGGCCGGGCAGCACGCTGCGGACGGTGGTGCCCCGGGGCGCGTTCCCCGCGGCGGCGAGGCGGCCCGACCGGACGACGGACAGCTCCCAACCGCCCTCGCCGTCAGGCCGGGCGAGCACGAGCTCGGGTACGGCGGCCAGCGACGCCAGCCGCTGCCGCCGGCGGAGGGCCCGGACGAGCACGGCCACCCGGTCGCGCAGCACGGCGGCGTCCTCGTACCGCTCCTCGGTCGCCAGGCGCTCCACCCGGTCCAGCAGCGGGGTGAGCAGCGGGCGGGGATCGTGACCCACGGCCGCGGCGAACACCGCGGCGACACCGGCGTACTCGGGCACCGACTGCGCGCCGGTGCACGGGGCGCCGCAGCGCCCCATGTCGGCGAGCGCGCAGGCGCTGACCGGCGTGCGGGGGGAGAGCCGGGCCGTGCACTGCCGCAGGGGGAGCACCTCGTGGACCGCGGCCACGGCGGCGTCGGCGGCGCGGCGGTCGGGGAACGGCCCGAGGAAGACGCCGGCGTCGGGGCGGACCCGGCGCACCACCGACAGCCGGGGGAAGGGCTCCTCGGTGAGCCGGACCCACAGCGCCCGCTCGGGGAACCGGGACCGGCGGTTGTACCGCGGTTTGTGCGACGCGATCAGGCGCAGCTCGCGGACCGCCGCCTCGAGGGCGTGGGCGCACGGGATCGCCTCCACCCGCTGGGCCAGGCGCACCATCTCGGTGATCCGGCTGCGCTGCTCGCCGGAGGTGAAGTAGCTGCGGACCCGGCTGCGCAGGTCGCCGGAGGTGCCCACGTAGAGGGGCTCGTCCTTGGGTCCGCGGAACAGGTAGACGCCGGGACCGTGCGGCACCTCGTCGGCCAGGTGCCGCTTCCGCCGCCGCTCCGGGTCGACCTGCCGGGTCAGGGTGGTGAGCTCCTCCAGGGTGGTCACGCCGAGGGGGCCGAGCCGCTCGAAGAGCCCGTGCAGCACGTCGACGGTGGCCCGGGCGTCGTCCAGGGCCCGGTGCGTCGGCGAGGTGGTGGCCGAGAAGTAGGGGGCCAGGGTGGCCAGCTTGCAGTTGGGCACCTCGTCGCGGTTGAGCAACCGCCGGGCGAGGACGGCGGTGTCGACGGACGCCGCCGCCGGCCACGCCAACCCGTTCTCGGCGCACGCCGCCTTGAGGAACCCGAGGTCGAACGGGGCGTTGTGGGCGACGAGGACCGCGCCGCGGGCGAACTCGAGGAAGGACGGGAGGACGGCGCCGATGCGCGGGGCCGTGGCGACCATCGTCGACGTGATGCCGGTCAGCACGCTGATGTAGGGCGGGATCTCGTGGCCGGGGTCCACGAGGGTCTGGAACTCGCCGAGCACCTGCCCGCCGCGGATGCGCACCGCCCCGATCTCGGTGATGGCGCTGTCCTTGGGGGAGCCGCCCGTCGTCTCCAGGTCCACCACGACGAACGTCACCTGGGCCAGCGGCGTCCCGACCTCCTCGATCGAGACCTGCTGGTAGCGCGGCGGCGCGGGAGAGGGTGGCACGGGGCGGACGCTAGGTCGGGGTGCTGACACTCCGGGGGACGCGCGCCGGGCCCGGCCCCCCCAAGGGCGGGGGGTCGGAGGCCGCCCGACCAGGGGGCCGGGGGTGCTCACCCCGCCGATCACCTGGCGTTCCGCCGCCCGGGCGGGTCACCATGCACTCCCAGCGCCCGTCGCCCCGCGCGACCGGCCCGTCCCTCGGAGGTGGTCGGCGATGCCCGCGCGCTACTGGTCGCGCCCGCCCGGCCCGGTCCGCCGGCGGGTGGCGCTCGCGACGCTGGCCGCGTGCGCCCTCGTGCTGCTGCCGGGTGCGCCGGTCGCCGCCGCGCCGAGCGACCAGCCGGGCGGCACGTCGGGCGTGCTGGAGAGCCGCGACCTCGACCACCTGCAGCGGCGGGCCGCGGAGGTGCAGGACGACCTGCGGGCCCGCCAGGCGGAGGTCGTCGCGGCGCGCGAGGCGCTCGCGGAGGCGCAGCGGTCGGTGGACGAGGCGAAGGCGGTGCTCGACGACGCCCAGGGCGTGCTGGCCGGGCACCAGCGCGAGGTGGCCGGTTACGCCGCCGCCGTCTACCGGGACGGCGGCTCCGTCACGGCTCTCACCCTGCTCCTCAACGGCGGGGACCCCGGAGAGGTCCTGTCCGGCATGGGCTTCCTCGAGGTGGTCGACGCCCACGCGGCCCAGGTCATCGGCGTCGCCGAGAGCCACCGGCGCAGCGCGCTCGACCGGCGGGAGCACGCCCAGGCCGCCCTCGACCGGGCCCAGGTGCGGGCCGACGAGGTGGCGGCGCGGGTGGCCGATCTGGAGGCGGCCGCCGAGGCGGTCACCGCGGAGCTCGGCGACGTGCTCGCCGTCGTCGACGGCCAGCTCGCGGCGCTGCAGCGGGAGCAGACGACGGTCAACGAGCAGACGGCGGCCAGCTGGCAGGCCTACGTCGACCAGCTCCGCGCGGCCGGGCTGGCGGAGGTGCCCGCCGCCGCGTTGCAGGACCCCGAGCTGGCCCTGCCCGACCGGCTGGTGCCGGTGGCTGCGAGCGGGGGCGGCGCCCAGCGCGGGGTCGCCCAGCTGCCCGGTCGCCCGACCTCGATGCTCGTCCTCCCGATGGAGACGCTGACGGCGGTCGGCGGGGCGATGGAGGCGCTCGGGCAGCCGTACGCGCCCGGGACGGCAGGGCCCGACTCCTGGGACTGCGGCGCCCTGGTGCAGGTGGCCTACGGCCGGACCGGGCTGTCCCTGCCCGCGACGCAGGGCGACCTGTTCGCCCGCACCGTGCCGGTGGACCCCGCCGACGTGCTCCCCGGCGACCTGGTCTTCCTGGGCTCGCCGGAGGGCGGGCTGGGGCACGTGGGCATCGCCCTCGACACGCGGACCATGGTCACCGCGGACGCCCGGGCCGGCGCCGTCGTCGTGCGGACGCTGCCGGGCGACCAGGTGATGGGGATCGGTCGCCCGGTCCTCGGCCAGCGGGCCCGCGTCCCCGTCCCGGAGCCGGCCGCGGGGGCGTTGCGGAGCGAGTGCGGCAACACCGTCTACCCGCCCAGCTACGACGGCGGCCGGGCCTGGGGCGGCTACCCGAACGGCCTGATACCGCCGAGCGCGATGTGCCCCCTGGGGGTGGGCGGGCACTCGCTGAGGTGCGACGCGGCCGCGGCCTACCGGGCCATGGCGACGGCCTACGAGGCCGCCTTCGGCCGCCCGCTGTGCATCACCGACTCGTACCGCACCTATGCGTCACAGGTGCGGCTGTACGGGGAGAAGCCGGCGCTGGCCGCCGTGCCGGGCACGAGCAACCACGGTTGGGGCCTGGCGGTCGACCTGTGCGGTGGCGTGCAGTCCTTCGGGACGCCGCAGTACGCGTGGATGGAGGCCAACGCCGGCCGGTTCGGCTACCTGCACCCGACCTGGGCCGACCAGGGGAACGGGCGCGAGGAGCCCTGGCACTGGGAGTACGCCGGCACCTGATGCACCCGTTCCCTGGTCGCGCGGCCGGAAATGTCGGTGACCCCTCCTAGCGTGCGCAGCGACTCACGGAGGAGAAGAAGCGATGCTGATCGACTGCGACACCTGCACTGCCCGCGGGACCGGCTGCGCCGACTGCGTCGTCACCGTGCTGCTCGGCGCCCCGCCGGGTTGGCAGGGGGTCGACCCGGTCGTCGTGCCCATGACCGGGCGGGCGGCCCGTGGTGGTCCCGCCGTGGCCGCCGAGGACGTCGTCGTCCCGCCGCCGGGGGTGGTGGTGGAGTTCGACGAGGTCGAGCGCCGGGCCGTGCGGGCGCTCGCCGAGGGCGGCCTGGTGCCCCCGCTGCGTCACCCGAACGGGGCCGGCGGTCACGACGGCGAGCGGTCCCGCGGACGGCGCACGGGCTGACGTCCCGGACCGCGCCGACCGGGGCTTCTGCCCCGCAGCGGAGCCTCCGACGGGGAGGCGCGCCGCTGACCTGGGGATCTCCCTCACGCCGGGTTCCTCCAGTGATCATTTGTCACGCAGGTATCACGATCGTTAGGGTTCACGCCGTTCGGCCGGGTGGTCGTCATCCGTCGATGGATGGCCTCGACCGGACACCGCCTAATCACCGCACGGCGCGCACCACCGGCGCCGGAGGTGTACCGGGGACCCACCGCAGTTCTGGGGTGAGTTCTCCCGCAGCCGGCCCGCCGGTGCGCGGGGGATAGGGCCAGTCTTCCCAGCCCGAACCCGTCAGCTAACTCGGTCGGCGGTTGCAGAGGAAGAACGGAGAGCCGCCGCACGTGGCGACCCCTCACGCACTGCTGACGCACGCCCCCGAACAGCTCGGCACCGCCGACCGGTGCAGCTCCTCCCGCGCCCGTCGCTCCGGGCCCCTCCGCTCCGGATTGCTGGTCACCGCCGCCGCGGCCATGACCGTCACCTTCCTCCCGGGCACGGCGTCGGCCGTCCCCGGCACGGCCGACGCGGTCGCCGCCCAGGTGGCCCGGGCCAGCCACGAGCTCGAGGTCGTCTCCGAGGAGCTCAACGAGGCCAAGGTCGTCCTCGCCGGCCACCAGCGCGACGCGGAGGCCGCGAGCGAGGCCACCGCCGAGGCGGAGGCCCGGCTCGGTTCCCTCGACGGGCACATCCGCCGGCTGGCCCGCAGCGCCTACACCGGCAGCGGCATGTCGCCGCTCGACGTCCTGCTGACCAGCGACTCGGCCGACCAGCTCGTCGACCAGCTGGGCACCCTCGACGCGATCGCCGGGCACACCAACGACGTGCTCACCGAGGTGTCGCAGGCCGCCGAGGACGCCGAGGAGTCCCGCGAGGCAGCCGAGAAGGCCGCCGCGGACGCCCAGCGGACGGTGGAGGAGATCGCCGCCCGGCAGGAGGAGCTGGAGGCGAAGATCGCCGAGTACCAGCGCCGCTACGAGGAGCTCACCGCGCCGCAGCGGGAGCAGGTGGCGCAGGCGCACGGCGGGGCCGGCCTCCCGGCGCCCAGCGGCGTCGTCGCGCCGAGCTCGGCGGCCCAGGCCGCGGTGAACGCCGCGCTGGCCCAGCTCGGCGACCCGTACGTCTGGGGCGCCGGCGGGCCCAACGCCTTCGACTGCTCCGGCCTGACCTCCTACGCCTACGCCGCGGCGGGCGTGACGCTCCCGCACTCGAGCCGGTCGCAGAGCCAGATGGGCAAGCCCGTCTCGCGCAGCGAGCTGCAGCCCGGTGACCTGGTGTTCTTCTACAGCCCGGTCAGCCACGTCGGCATGTACATCGGCAACGGGCAGATGGTGCACGCCTCGACCTCCGGCCAGCCGGTGAAGGTGGCGAGCCTGGATTCGATGGGCAACTACAACGGAGCCCGTCGCATCGCCGGCTGACCGCCACCCGACCTCTGTCGGCCGGCCTGTCCGGAGGCGAGGACGACGGCGTCGGCTCACTAGGATCGGCCGGGTGAGCGTTCGCCGGGCCGCCCTGGTGGCCGCGGCCCTCCTCGGGATCGCCGTCGTCGTCGTGATCGCCGTCCGCACCCCGTGGACCGTCCTGCCGGAGCCGCCCGGCGGCTACACCGAGCCCGACCCCACCGCCGGCCTCGACCCGGCCCGGATCGAGCGCGCCGAGGCGTTCGCGGCCGCGCTGCGGCCGGCGTCGCTGGTCTCCCTGCTGCTGAGCCTGGGGGTGTCGGCGGTGCTCGGCCTGACCCCGCTGGGCGCCCGATTGATGCAGGCCGTCGCGGCGCGGGTGGGCGACCGGTGGTTCGTCCAGGTGCTGGTGGGGGTGCCGGTCCTCCTGCTGCTGGGGCGCCTGGCCACCCTGCCGCTCTCGGCCTACGCCGAGTCGGTGCGCACCCGCTACGGCCTCTCCACCCGCGGGTGGTGGCTCTGGCTGCGCGACGTCGCGGTCTCCCTGGCGATCAGCGTGGCGTTGACCGTGGTCGTGGTGCTGGCGTTCCTCTGGCTGGTTCGCCGGGCCCCGCGCACGTGGTGGGCGTGGGCGGGGGCGGCCGTCTCCGGCCTGGTGGTCGCCGGCTCGTTCCTGTACCCGGTGGTCATCGAGCCGGCGTTCAGCACCTTCGATCCCCTGCCGGCGGGGGAGCTGCGCAGCGACCTCCTGGCGCTCGCGGAGCAGAACGGCACCCCGGTGCAGGACGTGCTGGTCTCCGACGCGTCCCGGCGGACGACGGCGCTCAACGCCTACGTCTCCGGCTTCGGGTCCACCCGGCGCATCGTGGTCTACGACACGCTCCTCGGGGAGCTGCCCGACGCGGAGATCGAGTCGATCGTCGCCCACGAACTGGGGCACGTCGCGGCCGACGACGTCCTGACCGGCACGCTCATGGGGGCGCTGGGTGCGGGCGCGGCGACCGCGCTGCTCGGCTGGCTGCTGACCTGGGCACCGCTGCTGCGCCGGGCCGGGGCCGAGCGGCCCGGTGACCCGCGGGTCGTGCCGCTGCTGCTGTTCCTCGTCGCCGTCGGCGGCCTGCTCGGCACACCGGTGCAGAACTTGGTGTCCCGGCAGATCGAGCAGCGCGCCGACGTGCACGCCCTCGAGCTCACCCGCGACCCGGAGGCGTTCATCGACATGCAGCGTCGGCTCGCCGCGACCAACCTCGGCGACCCCGATCCTCCGGCGGCCTGGCACTGGTTCTTCGGCAGCCACCCCACCACCGCGGAGCGGATCGCGATGGCTCAGGACTGGGCCCGCCTGGAGGGTTCGTGAGCCGCACGCTCGTCGTCACCAACGACTTCCCGCCCCGGCAGGGCGGCATCCAGACCTTCGTCGCCGCGCTGCTGGAGCGGCGACCGCCGGACTCCCTCGTGGTGCTCGCGTCGGACGCCCCGGGCTCGGCGGGGCACGACGCGGGGCTGCCGTACCCGGTGGTGCGCCGCCCGACCGGCATGCTGCTGCCGACCCGGGCGACGGCCCGCGTCGCCGTGGACCTGGTAGGGCGCTACGGCTGCGACACCGCCTTCTTCGGCGCCGCGGCGCCGCTGGGGCTGCTCGCGCCCACGCTCCGCGCCGCCGGGGTCCGGCACCTGGTGGGCGCCACGCACGGCCACGAGACGGGGTGGGTGGCCCTGCCGGGGAGCCGGCAGCTGATGCAGCGGATCGCCGCCGGGCTCGACGTCCTCACCTACATCAGCGAGTACACGCGGGACCGGCTCGCGCCACCGCTCGGGGGGCGGACCCGGCTGGCCCAGCTCTCCCCGGGGGTGGACGTCGCCCGGTTCACGCCGGAGGTGGACGGGACGCCGGTGCGCGAGCGGCACGGCCTGGGGGACGCGCCGGTGGTGGTCTGCGTCTCCCGGCTGGTCGCCCGCAAGGGGCAGGACGTGCTCGTCGCGGGGTGGCCGCGGGTGCTCGCCCGCCACCCGGAGGCCCGGCTGCTGCTGGTCGGCGGCGGGCCGGACGAGGGGAAGCTCCGCCGCGCGATCGAGGCCCGCGGGCTGCAGGGCTCCGTCGTCCTCGCCGGCCCGGTGGACCACGCGGAGCTGCCCGCGCACTACGCCGCCGGCGACGTCTTCGCCATGCCCTGCCGCACCCGGCGCGGCGGGCTGGACGTCGAGGGCCTGGGCATGGTCTTCCTCGAGGCCGCCGCCTGCGGGCGCCCGGTCGTGGCGGGCACGTCGGGCGGGGCGCCGGAGGCGGTGCGGGACGGCGTCACCGGGCACGTCGTGGACCCCCGCTCGCCCGGGGCGGTGGCGGAGGCGCTGTCGGGCCTGCTCGACGACCCGGCGCGGGCCCGCGCGATGGGCGCGGCCGGCCGCGCCTGGGTCGAGCAGCGCTGGTCGTGGACGTCGATCGCCGCGACCTTCGCCGACCTCCTGGATCCCTGACGCTCGCGGCGGGCCCCCTCGCAGGGGCCCGCCGCGAGCCTGCGAGCGGTGGGGGGCGAGGGAGTCCTTACCGGGAGTAGAGCGCCTCGACGTCCGAGCCGAACTCCTTCATGACGACGTTCCGCTTGAGCTTGAGGCTCGGCGTGAGCATCCCGTTGTCCTCGGTGAAGTCGGTCGCCAGCACCGTGAACCTCTTGATCGCCTCGGCCTGGGAGACCGCCTTGTTGGCCTCCGCCACCGCGGCCTCGAGCTCGGCGAGCACGTCGGGGTCCTCACGCAGCTGCGCGGCCGTGAGGCCGGTGTCCTTGCCCTTGGACTCCAGCCACTGCGGCAGGGCCTCCTCGTCGAGCGTCACCAGGGCGGCGATGTAGGGCCGCTGGTCGCCCACGACGATGCACTGGCTCACCAGGCGGTGGGCCCGCAGCCGGTCCTCGAGCACGGCGGGGGCGACGTTCTTGCCGCCCGCGGTCACCAGGATCTCCTTCTTGCGGCCGGTGATCCGGACGAAGCCCTGGTCGTCGATCTCGCCGAGGTCGCCGGTGCGGAACCAGCCGTCGGGGTCGATGGCCTCCCGGGTGGCGTCCTCGTTCCTCCAGTAGCCGCGCATGACGATGCCGCCGCGGATGAGCAGCTCGCCGTCCTCGGCCACCGAGAAGGCGACGCCCGGCAGCGGGCGGCCGACGGTGCCGATCCGGATCGCCCCGTCGTGGTTCACCGAGGCCGCCGCGGTGGTCTCGGTGAGGCCGTAGCCCTCGAAGACGGTCACGCCGATGCCGCGGAAGAAGTGGCCGAGCCGCTCGCCCAGGGGGGCGCCGCCGGAGATGGCGCCCAGGCAGCGCCCGCCCAGAGCGGCCCGCAGCTTGCCGTAGACGAGCTTGTCGAACAGGGCGTGCTGCGCGCGCAGCCCCAGCCCCGGGCCGCCGGTGTCCTGGGCCCGCGACCAGTCGATGGCCACCTGTGCGGCCTTGTCGAAGATCTTGCCCTTGCCGTCGCCCTCGGCCTTGGCCTTGGCGCTGTTGAACACCTTCTCGAACACGCGGGGGACGGCGAGCACGAAGGTGGGCTTGAACTCGCCGAGGTCCTCGACGAGGTTCTTCACATCGGGCGTGTGGCCGATGACGGTGCGGTTCTTGACGGCGCCGACCTGCAGGACGCGGGCGAGGACGTGGGCCAGCGGGATGAACAGCAGCAGCGAGCCCTGCACGTTCATGAACCGCTCGAGCAGCGTGATGCCGTTGCCGATCTCGAACAGGAAGTTGCCGTGCGTCAGCTCGCAGCCCTTGGGTCGGCCGGTGGTGCCGCTGGTGTAGATCAGCGTGGCCAGGCTGTCGGCGCCGAGCGTGGCGCGGCGGGCGTCGAGCTCGCTGTCGGGCACGTCGGAGCCGGAGGCGGTCAGCTGCTCCACCGCGCCGTCCTCGATGACGAAGACGGCCTTCAGCTCGGGGGCCTGGTCGCGGACCGACTCGATGGCGGCGGCGTGCTCGTCGCGCTCGACGACGGCGACCGTGGCTCCGGAGTCGGAGAGGATCCAGGCGACCTGGTCGGCGCTGGAGGTCTCGTAGATCGGCACGACGACGGCGCCGGCGGTCCAGATGGCGTAGTCGAGGACGGTCCACTCGTAGCGCGTCTTCGCCTGCAGCGCGACGCGGTCACCGGCGGCCACCCCCGCGGCGATCAGCCCCTTGGCGACGCCGCGGACCTCCTCGCCGAACTGCCGCCACGTGACGTCGGTCCAGCGACCGTCCACCCGGCGCCGGAGGCCTACCTCGTCCCCGTGCTCGGCGACGTTGGCCGCCAGCATGTCGGTGAGGGCCTCGTCGGGGCCCACCTCGTGCGTTGCTGGAACGCTGAACTCGCGCACGCCCGGTCCTCTCCTCCCCGACCGCCCGCCGGGCACCGTCGCCCCGCGGCCCCGGTGCGGGGACGTCCGGGTCAATCTAGCGGCTGGTGCTACCGGGCAGTAGCCGAGTGCCGTGGTGCGCGGGCCCGGCCGGCACCCGAACGGCTAGCCTGCTGCCCATGGCCGACCAGTCCACCCAGTCGATCGTCGTCGAGGCGCCTGCGGCCGAGGTCATGGCGGTGATCGCCGACTTCCCCTCGTACCCGCAGTGGGTCTCCGCCGCCAAGAAGGTGGAGGTGCTCGAGACCGGCGAGGACGGGCGGGCCCGCCGGGTGCACTTCGTGCTCGACGCCGGGGCGGTCAAGGACGACTACGTCCTCGAGTACACGTGGGACGACGACCGCCGCGTCTCCTGGACCCTGGTGAAGGGTCAGATGCAGAAGCGGCAGGAGGGCTCGTACACCCTCGTCGAGAAGGACGGCCGGACCGAGGTCACCTACTCGATCACCATCGACCTCTCGATCCCGATGCTCGGCATGATCAAGCGGAAGGCCGAGAAGGTCATCCTCGACACCGCGCTCAAGGAGCTCAAGAAGCGCGTCGAGGGCTGAGCCGCCGTGCGCACCCTGCTGGTCACCGGCCCCGGCGGGGCGGGCTCGTCGACGGTGGCCGCGGCCGCGGCCGTGCGCGCCGCCCGTGAGGGCCGGCGCACCCTCCTGCTCTCCCGCCAGCCGGCGCCGGTGACCGGCCTCGGCGACGTCCCGGGCCTGCGCACCCGGTGGGTGGACGGCCGCCGGGCGCTCGAGGAGCTGTGGGGCGCCCACGCCGGGTCGCTCGGCCCGCTGCTCCCGCACCTGGACCTGCCGCCGGCGAGCTCGGTCGTGCCGGTCCCCGGCGCGGGGGAGCTCGCGCTGCTGGCGGCGCTCGGCTCGGCCGACGCCGACCTGGTGGTGGTGGACGCCGGACCCCTGCGGGACGGCCTGGCGCTCGCCGGCCTGCCGGGGTCGCTGCGCTGGTGGCTGGACCAGGCGCTGCCGCCGATGGCGCGCGCGCTGGCCGCCGTGCGGACCGCGTCGGTGGCGGCCGGCGCCGTCCGCCCCGGTCCGCTGGATGCTCTGCTGGCCGCGCTGCCGGCCGTCGAGCGGCTGCTCGCCCGGGACCGGCTTGCCGACCCCACGGCGACCGCGGTCTGGCTGACCACCGGGGCCCACCGGTCCGCCGTCCCGGTGGCGCGGCACGCGGCGACCGTCCTCGGCTTGCACGGGCTCGGGGTCGCCGCCGTGCTGGCCCGCGTGCTCCCGGCGGGGGGCGTGGGGGAGTGGTGGAGCGCGCGCGCCGCCGAGCAGGACCGAGCGCGGGCCGGGCTGACGGAGGTGGCCCCGGTGCACGAGGTGGCCGAGCTCCCCGCGGCGCCGGCGGATGTCGCCGACGCCGAAGGGCTGCTGGCCGGGGTGGAGTTGGCCCACACCCGCGCGCCGGTGCGACCGGCCCCACGCCGGGGCGAGGGCGGGTGGCGGCTGGACGTGCCGCTGCCCTTCGCCGACCGCCCGGATGTGGGGTTGACCCGGTGGGGCGATGACCTCGTGGTCACCGTGGGGGAGGATCGTCGTTCGCTGCGCCTGGACTCGTTGCTGCGCCGGTGCGAGGTGACCGGCGGGAGGCTGCTCGCCCCCGCCACCGCCGACGCGCGGCTCGAGATCAGCTTCCGCCCGGATCCGCAGCAGTGGCCGGCCGACCTCCTGGCGGCCGAGGAGAGGACCAGATGACCACCGGTGCCGACTGGACCGACCAGGCCCGCCGTCTGCTCGACGCCGTGCGCGCGGGGGCCGAGCGGTCCCCCGACCCCGCCACGGGCGAGCACGGCGGCGACGACTGCCGCTGGTGCCCTGTGTGCCAGGTGGCGGCCGTGCTGCGCGGTGAGCGCCCCGAGGTGACCGCGGCGCTGGCCGACGTCCTCACCACCGCGGCCGCCGCGCTGCGCACGTTCGCGGAGCAGCCGGGCGCCGGGAGCACCGCCCCGGACCCGGATCCGCAGCCCGCGGAGCAGGCCGAGGAGCCCGTCGTCCAGCGGATCGACATCGCGTGACCGGGCCGCAGGTGACGGCCCTTCCGGCGCTCGGCATCGACATCGGCGGGACCAAGGTGGCCGGTGGCCTGGTGGCCCCCGACGGCGCGATCGTGGCCACCGCCCGCCGGGCGACGCCGGGTGCCTCCGTCGGCGACACCGAGGACGCGATCGCCGCCGTCGTCGAGGAGCTCGCCGACGGGCACGCGGGCGCGATCGTCGGCGTCGGGGTGGGCGCCGCCGGGTGGTTCGACCGCACCGGGGACACCGTGCTGTTCAGCCCGCACCTGGCCTGGCGCAACTCGACCCTGCGCAAGGACCTGGCCGCGCGGCTGCAGCGGCCCCTGTGGGTGGGCAACGACGCCGACGCCGCGGCCTGGGCCGAGTACCGCTACGGCGCCGCCCGCGGTGCGGACCTCGCCCTGATGATCACCCTGGGCACCGGCATCGGCGGGGGGATCGTGCTCGACGGGCGGCTGCGGCGCGGATCGCACGGCGTCGCGGGGGAGTGGGGGCACATGCGCGTCGTCCCCGACGGCCGGCTGTGCGCCTGCGGCAACCGCGGCTGCTGGGAGCAGTACGCCAGCGGGACGGCGCTGGGCCAGACGGCGCGCGAGGTGGCCCGCACCTCGCCGGCCGCCGCCGCCGTGCTGCTGGAGCGGGTCGACGGCGAACCCGACCGCCTCACCGGCGAGCACGTGGCCCGGGCCGCGTACGACGGCGACCCGCTCGCCCTGGAACTGGTCACCGAGGTCGGCCACTGGCTGGGGCAGGGGATCGCCGACCTCGCCGCCGTGCTCGACCCCGAGGTGGTGGTGATCGGCGGTGGGGTCAGCGTGCTCGGCGAGATGGTGCTGCGCCCGGCCCGCGAGCGGCTGGAGCGCGCGCTGCCCGGCCGCGGCTTCCGGCCGGGCCCGCGCGTCGTCGCGGCCGCGCTCGGCGCCCAGGCCGGGATCGTGGGCGCGGCCGACCTGGTCAGGAAGGCCGTCGCCGAGGGGGAGCACTGACGGTCGCCCCGAGCGGGCCCCGGAGGGGTCCGCGCAGGGGCGACGCAGCGGCTCAGGGCAGGTGGGGACGGCTCGTGGCCGCGGTGTCCGCCGGCAGGCCGACGATCAACACAGCTCGCGGGCCAGCTGCTCGAGGAACAGGCCGATGTCGGTGACGATGCCCATGGCCTGGGCGCTGCCGCGGTCGGCCAGCTTCGTCACCGTCGCCGGGTTGATGTCGACGCACACCAGCGGGATCGACGCCGGCAGGATGTTCCCGGTCGCGATGGAGTGCAGCATCGTGGCCACCATGATCGCGAACCCGACGTCCTGGAGCTCGGCGCGCATCGCCCGCTGACCCTCGATGACGTCCGTGTGCACGTCGGGCAGCGGCCCGTCGTCACGCACCGAGCCGACCAGCACGAACGGCTTGCCGGCCTCCACCATCGCGTGCATGACGCCGCCGGTGAGGACGCCGGAGTCGACGGCGGCCCGGATCGAGCCGGCCGCCCGGATGGTGTTGATCGCCCGGATGTGGTGCTCGTGGCCGTGCGGCACCCCCGAGCCCTTGGCGAGGTCGACGCCGAGCGAGGTGCCGAAGAGCGCCGACTCGATGTCGTGCGTGGCCAGGGCGTTGCCGGCGAAGAGGACGTCGACGTAGCCGGCCCGGACCAGCCGCACCATCGCCGGGGAGGCGCCGGTGTGCACCACCGCCGGGCCGCCCACCCAGAGCACCCGCTGGCCGGCGGCCTTGACCTCGCGCATGCGCTCGGCGATCTGCCGGACCAGCAGCGCCTGCGGCTTCTCGCTGGAGACCGCCGAGGACATGAAGCCGAACTCGTCCTCCGTGCCCCGGGCGGCCTGCGCCGGGAGCTCGACCCGCACGCCGTGGGCACCGCAGACGACGGCGTCGCCGGCGCGCACGTCGCTGACCGGGACGGTGCGGACCACGGTGCCGTCCTCCTCGGTGGTGACCACGAGGCCGCAGTCCATCTCGGGGTTGCGCACCCGCAGCCACTCGCCGTCCAGCCGGACCAGCGTCTCCAGGTTGGTCGTGGAGTAGAAGTCGTCGGGGAAGACCCCGTCGGCCGGCGCCGGGCGGGTGGTGGCGGTGCCCGGGTCCACCGGGTTGGCGCCGTGCACCTGCACCCGCATGAGGATGCGGTCCAGCCGCTCGGCGGAGTCCGCCCGGATCTCGATCAGCGCGGTCGACTCGTCGGCGTGCTCGCGCCCGAGGTCCAGGTCGGCTATCCGGTAGTCCCCGCCGTACTCGAGGACGTCGTCCAGCACGCGGCCGAGGATGCCGGTGTCCATCAGGTGGCCGGTCACGGTGACCGTCGCGGTGGCCGGGGCGGTGGAACTGGCCATCTCAGACCACCGCCCCGTCGTCGCCGTCGTCCGAGCGGTCGCGCATGCGGGAGACCAGCAGGGCCACCCCGCCGGCCACCACCCCGACGCCGAGCACGAGCCCGGCGTCGGCCGACAGGCCGATGATCGAGGGGACGCCGATGAGCAGGATGCCCGCGGCGACCAGCAGCACGGCGTACAGCGCCGCGGGCGCCGGGACCGGCAGCGGCGGCGGTACCGGCGGCTCGTAGTGCTCGTCGGGCCGGTCGAGCACGGGCACCTCGTGGGGCGCCGGCGGTGGCGCGTCCGACGGGAGGCCCTCGACGACGGGGCGGCCGTGCTCGGCCTCGAACGCGGCCACGATGCGCCGCCACTCGGCGTCCTCGTCCAGGTCGCGCCCGGCCGGGCGGCGCAGGACCCGCGGCTCGGCGGGGTGGTCGTCGGCGTGCTGCTCGACCAGACCGCGCGCCTCGACCTGCCGCGCCCGGTCGACGAAGAGCCGGTCCGAGGGCGGGCTGGGCAGGACGACCGACCGGGTGTAGGGGCCGACGTCGGCGGCGGGCTCCAGGTAGGCGGCGATGCCGGCGGCCTCGAGCAGGTCGAGCAGGTGCTCGCCCACCCGCGGGTCGACGTCGCGCAGCGGGCTCCAGAGGACGGCGTCCAGGCCGTTGTCGCGGCGTCCCCGGCCGCGGCGGTCGGTCACCGTCGCCCGCCCGACGGGGCGTCGGGCTCACCGGCGGGCACGCGGGCGCGGATCCACTCCGCCGACCGGCGGAAGATCAGCGGGGCGTCGTTGTCCAGGGTGGCCACGTGGTAGCTGTCCTCCAGGACGACCTCGGTGGTGTCCTCGCTCGCCACCCCGGCGAGCAGGATGGTGCTGTTGACCGGTTCCACGACGTGGTCCTCGGTGCTGCGGAAGACGATGACCGGCGCCGTGACCCGGGCCAGGTCGGCGCGGGTGGCGGCCCAGAGGCCGCGCAGCTGCATCATGGCCCGGATCGGCAGCCGGGGGTAGGCCAGCTCGGTCACCCCGGGCTTCTTGATGTCGCTGGCGATCGGCGCCCAGCTGGGGGTGACCCGGGCCAGCAGCGGCAGCAGCTTGGCGTCCCATCTCCGGGTGAGCAGGGCCGGGTTCACCAGCAGGAGCCCGGCGACGTCGTCGGGCCGCACCTGCGCCAGCCGCGTCGCGAGCGTGCCCCCCATGGAGAGACCGGCGACGAAGACCCGGTCGCAGCCGGCGGCCAGCTCGTCGAAGGCCGCCTCGACCGTCGCGGTCCACTGGTCGTGGGTGCTGGCGTTGCAGTCCTGCCAGCGGGTGCCGTGGCCGGGCAGCAGCGGGCACCGGACGGCGAAGCCCTCGGCCGCCAGGTGCTCGCCCCACGGCCGCATGCTCATCGGCGTCCCCGTGAACCCGTGGACGAGGAGCACCCCGGTGCGGCCCTCCGGCCCGTCGCCGCCGGGGAAGGCGAACGGCTCGGCGCCGGGCATGACCTCGGGTGCGGGGGTCGGTCCGGGCACGGTGCTCCTCCTGGCATCCGGCGTCGCGCCGGTGTCTGCTGGGTCACGGCGGGCCCGGATTGTGATCGGGGCCCCAGGCTCCCTAGTCTGGCAGTCCCCGAGGGAGGCGTGTTGTTCTACTGGTTCCTCAAGTTCGTCGCCATCGGCCCGCCGGCACGGGCCCTCTTCCGCCCGAAGGTGGAAGGCATCGAGCACGTGCCCGCGACGGGCGCCGCCATCCTCGCGAGCAACCACCTGTCCGCGGCCGACTGGATCTTCATGCCGCTGCAGCTGAAGCGGCGGGTCACGTTCCTGGCCAAGGCGGAGTACTTCACCGGCACGGGCGTGAAGGGCTTCCTCCAGCGGGCCTTCTTCACCGGTGCCGGGCAGGTGCCGATCGACCGGTCGAGCGCCTCGGCCGCCGAGGGCGCCATCCGGACCGGCATCCGCATCCTGCGCGACGGGAAGCTGCTGGGCATCTACCCCGAGGGCACCCGCTCGCCGGACGGGCGCCTCTACCGCGGCAAGATCGGCGTCGCCCGCATGGCGTTGGAGACGGGGGCGCCCGTCGTCCCGGTGGCGATGGTCTACGGCAGCCGGCGGCTGCCCTTCGGCAAGAAGCTCACCCAGGTGCGGGTCCGGATCGGGAAGCCCCTGGACTTCAGCCGCTACGAGGGCCTGGCCGGTGACCGCTTCGTGGAGCGGTCGATCACCGACGAGATCATGTACGAGATCATGACGCTGTCGGGCCAGGAGTACGTCGACGTCTACGGCGCCACGGTGAAGAAGTCGATGGACGCCACGGGGGCCAGCGCCGTCGAGGTCGTCGCCACCCTGCAGCCGCCGGTCACCGAGGTCGCCGACCGCGCCCCGACGACGCTCGCCGGCTAGCGCGGCAGGAGCCGGTCGAGGACCTCGCGCAGCAGCGCCAGGAGCTCGGCGCGGGGCATCGTCGGCTCCACGACCCACTGGGCGACGAGGTCCTCGGTGAAGGCGAAGAAGGCGAGCACGAGCTGGCGGCGGCGAGCGTCGTCCGGCAGCCCGAGGGTCCGCAGCCCGACCTCCACCAGCCGGTCGCGGGTCTCCGCGTACACCTCCGCCACCCAGGGGTCGCCTCCCGCGGCGCCGCGCACGAACGCCAGGTGGGTCTCCCGGAAGGTCTCCACCCAGCCGACGTAGCGGTCGAGCATCCCGTCGACGGCGCTCGCGCCGGTGCCCTCGTCGGCCGAGCCGGGCCGCGGCAGCAGGTGCGTCCAGAGCAGCTCCGCCGCCGCCCGGGTGACGGCGGCGTAGTAGTCGCGCTTGCTGGGGAAGTAGTGGAACAGCAGGCTGCGGCTGATCCCCGCTCGGCGGGCCACCTCGTCGATGGTCAGCTCCTGCACCGGGGTGGTGGGCAGCAGCTCCAGGCCGATCTGCACGAGCTGCGCCCGCCGGTCGCCCGCCGACCGGCGGCCCCGCCCCGTCCCCTCCGGGGTGGCCGTCACGCCGCCGCGCCCCGCGTCACGCCCGGTCCCGGTCACCGACGGCGCCGGCCACGAGCCGCAACAGCCCGTCGACGACGAGGCCGGGCCGTTCCTGCGGCAGCATGTGCCCGGTGCGCGCGGCCCGGTGCAGGCGCGCCGCGGGCAGCGCCTCGGCGAGCTGGGCGCTGTGCCGCTCGGGCGTCAGCTTGTCGCTGTCGCCGACGAAGATCTCGACCGGGACCCGTGCGAGCGCCCCGAGCTCCGTCCGCTTGTCGTGATCGCCCAGGGCGGGCAGGAACTCGACGAAGGACCGCACCGTGGACGCGTGCATGATCCGCGCGCCCTCCAGGACCATCTCGTCGGTGGCGTCGGCGCCGTAGAGCAGGTCGCGGACCATCGTCCGGTGCCGCGGGTGGGTCGGCGGCAGGAGGTCGCGCAGCCGCTCGAGCAGGCCGGCCCCGGCGAGGGCCGCGGCCAGCACGCCGGGGCGCACCTTGGCCATGCGCCCGCCCGCCGACCGCGGGTCGGAGGCGAGGTCGCCCGCCGACGTCGACACCAGCGCGACGCCGCGCACCCGGCCGCCGAACAGCTCGGGCCGGGCGGCCGCCAGGCACATGATCGTCATGCCGCCCATGGAGTGCCCGCCCAGGACGACGGGCCCGGTGGGCACCAGCTGGTCGAGCACCTCGGCCAGGTCGGCACCCAGCCGGTCGAGGGAGACGGGCGTCGTCGGGCGGGTGGGCGGCGGCCACGTGGAGCGGCCGTGCCCGCGCTGGTCGTAGCGCACCAGCCGCAGCGCGCCGTCGGCCACCGGGTCGGCCAGCAGCCCGGCGACGTCGTCCCAGGCGACCTGCGACAGCGTCCAGCCGTGGGCGAGGACGAGGGTCACCGGCGCCTCGTCGGCGCCCTCGACGGTGGCGTGCAGGCGGGCGCCGTCGTCGGTCGCGACCGCCGCGGTGCGCCGGCGGACGGTGCGGGTGGGCGTGCCGGTCACGCCGCCTCCTCCTCGCGGACGGGCGCCCCGGCCGGTACGCCGACGTAGTTCTCCCGGTCCAGCTCCTTGGTGAGGCTGCGGAACCGGAAGGTGAAGTCGGGCCAGAGCGTGGTGTTGTGCCCGTGCCGGTCCAGGTACCAGCTGGCGCAACCGCCGCCGAGCCACACCGTGCCGCGGGACTTCCGCGCGATGAGGTCGCGGTAGGCCTCCTGGGCCTGCGGCGTGGTCTCCAGGACGGCGAGGTCCTCGGCCGCCATGGTGCGCAGCGCGTCGTCGACGTAGGCCACCTGCGACTCGATCATGTAGACCATCGACGTGTGCCCGACGCCGACGTTCGGGCCGACCAGCAGGAACAGGTTGGGGAAGCCGGCGACGGTGGTGCTGCGGTTGCTCACCATGCCGTCGGCCCACACCTCGGCGAGGGACCGGCCGTCGCGGCCGCGGATCCGCTCCGCGATCGGCAGGTCGGTGACGTGGAAGCCGGTGGCCAGCACGAGGGTGTCGGTGGGGCGCTCGACCCCGTCGCGGGTCACGATCGAGCGCGGCCGGATCTCGGCGATGCCGGCGGTCACCAGCTCGGCGTTGGGGGCGCAGACCGCGGGGAAGTAGTCGTTGCTGATGAGGATCCGCTTGCAGCCGATGGTGTAGTCCGGCGTCAGCGCCGCGCGCAGCCTCGGGTCCCGGACCTGCCGCTCGAGGTGCGCCTTCGCGAGCCGGCCGACGGGCTTCAGGAACGCCCGCCGCTTGGCCATGCCGATGACGAGGAACTCGCGCAGGGCGTACAGCACCCCGCGGACGGCGCGCTGCAGGCCGGGGACCAGCCGGTACAGCCGGCGGGTCCACGGCCGGACCGGGTGGTCGGTGCGGGGGACGACCCACGCCGGCGTGCGCTGGTAGACCGCGATGCTCTCCACCTGCGGCTGGATCGCCGGCACGATCTGGATCGCCGAGGCGCCGGTGCCGATGACCGCGACCTTCTCGCCGCTGACGTCGTGCGATGAGTCCCAGCGGGCCGAGTGCATGACAGTGCCCTCGAAGGTCTCCAGGCCCGGGATGTCGGGGTAGGTGGGGTCGGCGAGCGCCCCGGCGGCCGAGACGACGACCTGGGCGCGGAACTCGCCGGCGGTGGTGGTGACCAGCCACCGGCGGGCGTCGTCGTCCCACCGGGCGGCGGTCACCTCGGCGCCGAAGACGCAGTGCGCCCGCACGCCGAAGCGGTCCGCGGTGGCCTGCAGGTAGGCCTGGATCTCGGGCTGCTCGGAGTAGGAGCGCGGCCAGTCCGGGTTCGGCGCGAAGGAGTAGCTGTACAGGTGCGACTGCACGTCGCACGCCGCTCCCGGGTAGGTGTTGTCGCGCCAGGTGCCACCGACGTCGTCGGCCCGCTCCAGGAGGACGAAGTCGGTCTCACCGCGCTGCCGCAGCGTGATGCCCATGGCCAGGCCGGCGAAGCCGGACCCGATGACCGCCACCCGCACCTCGCGCGCGGCACCAGGGGCGGTCGTGGCGTGTGCCCGCATCGTGCTGGTCACCTCGGTCGGCTCCTTCCGTCGGCTTGCTGAGCAACGGTCAGGAAGCTACAACAGTCGTTGAGCAGTGCTCAACACGAGCGCGACGAGCTGAG
The DNA here is from genome assembly GCF_054050875.1 of Blastococcus sp. SYSU DS0541. Classification (NCBI taxonomy): domain Bacteria; kingdom Bacillati; phylum Actinomycetota; class Actinomycetes; order Geodermatophilales; family Geodermatophilaceae; genus Blastococcus; species Blastococcus sp. SYSU DS0541. Next base: position 40,436 of record NZ_JBJHAD010000010.1, read on the forward strand.
GAGCAGCCCCATGGCGTCCCGACACCGCACCCCGCTGGCCGGGAAGTCCGTCCTGATCACCGGTGCCGCGCGGGGCATCGGCGCCGCGCTCGCCCGCAAGGCGGCCGCCCGGGGCGCGCGGGTCGCCCTCGTCGGCCTGGAGCCGGAGGAGCTCGCGCGGGTCGCCGACGAGCTGGGTCCCGAGCACCTGTGGGTGGAGGCCGACGTCACCGACGCCGACGCGCTGGCCGCGGCCGTGCGGCGCACCGTGGACACCTTCGGCGGGCTGGACGTCGTCGTCGCCAACGCGGGCATCGCGCCGCTCACCACGGTCATGACCAGCTCCGCCCACGCGCTGGCCCGCACCGTCGAGGTGAACCTGATCGGCACGATGCTGACCGCGCACGCGGCCCTGCCGGAGCTCGCGCGGCGCCGCGGCCACGTCCTGCTGATCAGCTCCGCCGCGGCGTTCACCGTCCTCCCCGGCATGAGCGCGTACTGCGCGTCGAAGGCCGGTGTGGAGCGCTTCGGCGACGCGCTCCGGCTGGAGGTGGCGCACCGGGGCGTCACCGTGGCCAGCGCGCACCCGACGTGGATCGACACCGACATGGTCCGCGACACCGAGGCCGCGCTGCCCACCTTCGCCGCGACCCGCCGGGGGCTGCCCGGGCCGCTGGGCGCCTACACCTCGGTGGAGGCGTGCGCCGAGGCGCTCGTGGAGAACCTGGAGACGCGCCGCCGCAGGGTGTTCGTGCCGCGCTCGGTCGGCACCGTGGCCGCCCTGCGCCAGCTCGTCACCGGCGTCCTGGCCGAGAAGCTGGCGATGGCGGTCTCGGCGAAGCGTGTGCCGCAGCTCGAGCGGGACATCGCGGCGCTGGACGGCCGCGAGTTCGGGTCCCACTCCGTCGGCGACCGGCCCACCGGCGCCGCGTAGCCGGGGCGCCGGCATCCGGCCGCCCCCCTACGGTGGACGCCGTGCGCCGCTACTTCTACGACACCGAGTTCATCGAGGACGGCACCACCATCGACCTCGTCTCCATCGGCGTCGTGGACGAGTCCGGGCGCGAGTTCTACGCCGTCAGCACCGAGTTCGACCCGGGCAAGGCGATCCCGTGGGTGCGTCGCAACGTGCTCGACCAGCTGCCCCCTCCCGCGGACAGGGCGTGGCGCAGCCGGGAGCGCATCCGCGAGGACCTGCTCTCCTTCCTCACCGCGCCGGGGGAGGAGATCGAGCTCTGGGCCTGGTTCGCCGCCTACGACCACGTGGCGCTGTGCCAGCTGTGGGGCGCGATGCCGGCCCTGCCGCGGCCGATCCCGCGGCTCACCCGGGAGCTGCGCCAGCGCTGGGACGACCGCGGGCAGCCGCCGCTCCCGCCCAAGCCCCAGGGCACGCACGACGCGCTGGTCGACGCCCGGTACAACCTGGCGCGGTGGCGGGCGATCGAGTCGGCCGGGGGATGACCTCGCACGCCGGCGAGGACCGGGCGGCCGAGGTGGTGGCGGAGGTCGGTGCCGCCGCCGCGCGCGAGCACGGGCTTCCCCCCGCCCTGCTGGACGGGTACTTGGCCACCCTGGTCGACGTCGCCGTGCAGGGCAGGTCCCTCAGCCGGGACGAGGAGGCGCACTGCCGGTCCCTGGGTGCCGAGGCCGCGCGGCGGGGGGTCGGGTTGCCGGCGCTGGTGGACCTCTACATGAGCGCCTCGCGCCGGCTCTGGTCGCGTCTGCCGCAGCTGATCGGGGACGTCCGCGGCCGGTCGCCGCGGTCGTCGGACCTGGTGGCGGTGGGTGAGTCCGTGTGGCGGGGCGCCGACACCGCCCTCGGCGCGCTGGCGGCCGGGCACGACGAGGCCCAGCGCGAGGTGGTCCGCCGGGAGGAGGCCTTCCGGCGCGAGTTCGTGGACGACCTGCTCACCGGCCGGTCGGAGGTCGGCTCCCTGGTGGAGCGCGCGGCCCGGCTGGGTATGGCCCTCACCGGCAGCCACACCGTGACGGTGGCGGCCACCGACCGGCCGACCGATTCGGGGATGCCCCTGACGAGGTGGCTCGAGGACGAGGCGCGGCTGCGGTTCGGCGACCGCGCCGTGCTCGTCACCGCCAAGGACGGCCGCCTGGTCAGCGTGCTGTCCTCCGGCGCCGCGGACGGCCCGGCGGAGGCCGACGGCCGGGAGCTGGCGGAGGCCGCCGGCCCGGCCGTGGCCCGGCTGACCCGGCGACCGGAGTGGCGCGTCGGGGTGGGGCGTTCGCACCCGGGTCCGCGCGGTGTGCCGCGCTCGTACCGGGAGGCGGTGGACGCCCTGGAGGTGGCCGAACGGCTCGGGCTGCCTGATCGCGTCGTCCATGCGCGGGACATGCTCGTCTACCGGGTCCTGCTACGGGACGAGGAGGCCATCTCCGACCTGGTCGGCACGGTGCTCGGACCGCTCACCGGGGCCCGCGGCGGGGCAGGGCCGCTCGTGGCGACGGTGGAGGCGTACTTCGCGGACGGGCGCAACGCGGCGTCGGCCGCCCGCCGCCTGCACCTGAGCGTCCGGGCGGTGACCTACCGCCTGCAGCGCGTGCGGGAACTGACCGGCTACGACCCCGGGGCTCCGGCGGACCAGCTCGCGCTCATGGTCGCGGTGACCGGGGCCCGGTTGCTCGACTGGCCCACGACGCCGCTCGGCACCGCCTAGCAGGAGGGGTCGGGTTGCCGGGTCCCGGCAAGGACCGCGCCCGGTAGTCGTCCGGGCCGGGACCTGACGCGCCGGCGCGCACCCCGCCTAGCGTCGGCGCATGACACGGAGCACCCACCCGGTTCCCCGCTTCCGCGCCCCTTCCGCCGCACTGCCACCCCGGCGGCCGGTGGTGGCGCGCCGGCGACGTCCGGCCGTGCCCCCGCACGAGCGACCGGTCCCGCGCGGGCACCTGGGGGAGCTCTTCCTGGAGGTGCGGCGCGACGGGCGGCAGCCGGTGGTCGCGGTCTCCGGGGAGCTGGACCTCGTCGGCCGGGAACTGCTCGAGGCCGTGCTGGCCCACGTCCGCTCCACCCACGACGGCGTGCTCGCCCTGGACCTGTCCGGGGTCACCTTCGCCAACTCGCACGGGCTGTCGCCGGCGCTGGACGGTGACGTGGTCCTGGTGGCCGCGTCACCGCCGGTGCGCCGGCTGCTCCGGCTCATGGGCCACCCCACCGACCGGACGGAGTTCTGATGCTCTCCCTGCTCTGGCTGCTCGTCGTCGGCCTGGTCGCCGGCTTCCTCGCTCGTGCGCTCGTGCCCGGCAAGGACTCGATGAGCCTGGTCGGCACCCTGCTGCTCGGGGTGTCCGGCTCGATCGTGGGCGGCCTCCTCCTCGGTCTGCTCTTCGGTGGCTTCCGCGACCGGGGCTTCGGCCCGGCGGGGATCATCGGGGCGGTCATCGGGGCGGTGATCGTGCTCGTCGTCTACAACCGGATCTCCGCACGGCGGGGATCCGGCACGGACGCACGCGGCGCGGCCTGATCCACGGTCATGGGCACGGCCGCGCCGCTCCCGCCGGAACCGCCACCGACCCCGGCGTCCGCAGGCGCGCTCCTCCCGTCGACGGCCTGGCGACGCGCGCTGTGGCGGAGGGCGGTGCGCTGGAGCCGGGTGCTGGTGATCGCGTCGTTGCTGGGCCCGGCGCTCGTCGGCGCCCTGGTGGCGCCCTGGCAGGTGACGCTCGTGCACGGCCCGACCCTGGGGCTGCTCCTCGGCGGGACGTTGGCGCTCGCGGACGGGGGCTTCCCCCGCGAGGCGGCGTCCCGCCGGCTCGTCGTCCGGGCCGCGGGGGCAGGGATCCTGCTCGTGCCGTTCGGAGCGGCCCTGCCGGTCCTGGGCTCCCTGGGCGGGTTGGTCGTGCTCGTGCTGCTCGTCGTCGGCTCCCTGGTGGCGGCCGACCGGCTGGCCGAGGACCCCGCGGTCGAGGTCGGCGCGGCCGCCGGGGTCGCGGACGTCCTGCCCGTGCTCCCCACGGCCGAACTGGCCGACCGGTGGGTGGAGACCGAGGAGATCCTCCGGTCCGGGCAGCACCGCGACCGGGTCGTCGAGGTGCGTGCCCTGCTGCTCGACGAGCTGAGCCGCAGGGACCCGGACGGGGTCGCGGCGTGGGTGGCCGCGGGAGGCCGGTCGCCGCGGCCCTACCTGAGGGCCGACCGCGACGGAGCCGGCTGATCGGAGGCCCACCCGGTGGCCTCGGCGGCGCGGGCGCCGGATCAGACGGTGAAGGCCGCGAGCAGCCGGTTGAGCTCCTTGGAGAGCCCGTCGAGCTCCCGCGCCGCGGAACGGGCCCGCTCGACGTCGGTGGCGCTGTCGTCGGCGTCGCGGCTCACCGAGGTGAGCGTGGTGGTGACGGCGCCGGCGCCCTCGGCCGCGGTGGCGACGCTGCGGCTGAGCTCCCGGGTGGTCGCCGTCTGCTCCTCGACCGCGCTGGCGATCGTCGTCTGGTGGTCGTTGATCGCCCGGACGACGTCGGCGATCCGCGAGATCGACCGCACCGCCTCGGTCGTCTCGGACTGGATGCCCTGCACCCGCTGGGCGATCTCCTCGCTGGCCTTGGCCGCCTCCTGGGCGAGGTCCTTGACCTCGTTGGCCACGACGGCGAAGCCCTTGCCCGCGTCACCGGCGCGCGCCGCCTCGATGGTGGCGTTGAGGGCCAGCAGGTTGGTCTGCTCGGCCACGCCCGAGATCACCTTCACGACGTCACCGATCTCCGCGGAGCTGGCGCCGAGCGCGGCGATCGTCGTCTCGGTCTGCTCGGCGAGCGCGGCCGCCTGACGGCCGACCTCCGCGGCCTCGGCGGCGCTGCGGGCGATCTCGGTGATCGAGGCGCCCATCTCCTCGGCGCCGGCCGCGGCGGAGGAGACGCTGCTGCTGATCTCCGACGCCACGCCGTGCGCCCCCTGGGCCTGGTCGCGGCTGCGGGCGGCCCGCTGGGCCAGGCCGTCGGCCACCGCGGACACCCCGGCCGCGGAGGCGGCGACCTCCTGCGCGCAGCGGTGGATGTCGCGCACCGTGCCGGCGACCTTGTCGACGAAGCGGTTGAAGGCGCCGGAGAGCTGCCCGACCTCGTCGTCGCGGGAGTCGTCCATCCGCTGGGTCAGGTCGCCCTCCCCGTCGGCGATCTCGGCCATCCGGTCGCGCAGGTGGGTCAGCGGCCGGGTCAGCCGGTGGCCGACCCACCGGGCGAGCACCCCGCCCAGCACGGCGATCACCAGGGCGGCGACGACCATGGCCCACACCATCGACGAGCGACCGGACTCCAGGGACTCCTCGGCGCCGGCGAAGTCGGCGTCGCGCGCGACGGTGGCGATGACCCAGTCCCAGGGGGCGTAGTAGGACACCCGGACGGTGGTCGGGCCGGCCTCGGGGTCGTCGTAGCGGACGGTCGCCTGCTCGCCGTCCTGGAGCGGCAGCGCGGCGTCGACGATCTGCCGCACGTAGGGGACGCCGTCGGCGTCCGTGGCGTCGAGCAGCTGTTCGCCGTCGCGGCTGCCGTCGGGGCTGATCAGGACCGTGCCGGCGCGGTCGCCGGTGCCGCCGTAGACCTCGACGTGGCCGTTCTCGCCGATGGTGGTGGCCTGCAGCCCCTCGCGGAGCGCGGGCAGGTTCTCCTGCTTCACCCCGACGTAGAGCACCCCGACCACGTCGCCCGCGGGCCCGAGGATCGGCTCGTAGGCCGACACCAGCCAGGAGTCGACGACGAAGGCGTTGCCGCGGTAGGTCTGCCCGCCGCTGACCGCCGCCGCGACCGGGTTGGGCTTGCCGTCGGGGTTCACCGCCGGGATGTAGGTGCCGATGGCGCGCGTGCCGGTGGCGGTCTGGACGTTCGTCGCCACCCGCAGGAAGTCGCCGGAGGGCGTCTTCTGGAAGATCGTGACGGTGGCGCCGACCATCTCCTTGATGGTGTCGACCACCGGGGTGGGGACGGCGGCGTCGCTGTTCTTCCCCAGCCATTGCCCCCCGACCAGCACGCGGGGCAGGGCGACGGGGGTGACCTCGCCGTTCATCTGGTTCTTGGCGTCCCAGGCGACCAGCCCGCGGCCGGAGTCGTCGACGGCGAAGCCGCCGGACTGCTGCAGGACGTATCGGGCGGTGGCCAGGTCCGAGTCGACCTTGGCGGCGGTCGAGGCGCCCTGGGTGGCGACGACGTCGTAGGTCCCGCGGGCCGCGCGGCTGATGTCCTCCTCGACGAGCGCGTCCATGTCACGGGCGGCGTCGTCGGCGAAGCGGCTGCTCTGCCAGGCGCTCACGCCACCCATGGCCACCCCGGTCACGGCCACGCTGGCCACCGCCAGCGCCACCACCTTGGTGCGGATGCCCCAGCCGGACGGCGTCGTCCAGGCGGGGAGGGAGGTCCAGCGCATCGTCGGCCTTCCGGGTCACGGCAGCGACCCGGTGTCGCTGCCAGGAGCTGTCTCGGCAGGTAACGGCCGGCCCGGTACCGGAGCGGGCGGGGTGGGACGGATCGTGACCTGCGGGTGACCGGGTGGGGCGCGATCCGGCCACCCGCCGCAGCCGGGGACGACGGCGGTGCCCGAAAGGCTGGACGGGGCGGTGACCTGCGGCATCATGGGCGGCACACCCGGGTGCCGCCCGGCCGGTTCCGCGGAGGGACGCATGCGCATCGGCATCCTGACCGGCGGCGGTGACTGCCCCGGCCTCAACGCGGTGATCCGTGCGGTCGTGCGCAAGGGCGTCGGCGAGCTCGGCGACGAGGTGATCGGCTTCCGGGACGGCTGGCGCGGCCTGCTGGAGGACGACGGCGTCCCGCTGGACCTGGCGTCGGTCCGCGGCCTGCTGCCGCGGGGTGGAACCATCCTGGGCACGTCCCGCACCAACCCCTACGCCGTCGAGGGCGGTCCCGAGCGGGTGCTGGACACGCTGCGGCGCTCCGGGGTCGACGCCCTCGTGCCCATCGGCGGGGAGGACACCCTCGGCGTCGCCGCCCGCCTGGCCGCGACCGGGCGGGTGCGCGTGGTGGGCGTGCCCAAGACCATCGACAACGACCTCGACGCCACCGACTACACCTTCGGGTTCGACACCGCCGTCGGCGTCGCGATGGAGGCCATCGACCGGCTGCACACCACCGGCGACAGCCACCACCGCGCCCTGGTCGTCGAGGTGATGGGCCGGCACGCCGGGTGGATCGCGCTGCACGCCGGCATGGCCGGTGGGGCCACGGTGATCCTCATCCCCGAGCACCCCTTCGACGTGGAGGCGGTCCTCGACCACGTGCGGCACCGGTTCGACTCGGGCTACTCGCCGATCATCGTCGTCTCGGAGGGGGCGCAGCCCAAGGACGGCGGCATGGTGGTCGCCACGGGGGAGAAGGACGCCTTCGGCCACGTGCGCCTGGGCGGGGTGGGCCCGGCGCTGGCCGCGCTGCTCGAGGAGCGGACCGGGCGGGAGGCCCGCGCCGTCGTCCTCGGGCACGTCCAGCGCGGCGGCACCCCGTCGCCGTTCGACCGGGTGCTCGCGACGCGGTTCGGCCTGGCCGCGGTGTCGGCGGTGCACGCGGGGGAGACCGGGGTCATGGTGGCCCTGCGGGGCACGGACATCGTCCGCGTCTCGCTGGGCGAGGCGACCGCGCAGCTCAAGCTGGTGCCCGCCGAGCGGTACGCGGAGGCCGAGGTCTTCTTCGGCTGAGACCCCCGAAGTGCGGAACCGGCGACACGGCCTCTGGTGGCAGCGGGTGTCCGCCGTACTCTCGGGGGCGTGAGCCTCCCCGAACCTGCCGAGCTGGTACCCGGTCTGGACCGGTGGCGGGAGCTGCCCGCCGCCCAGCAGCCGCGGTGGCCCGACCGCGCGGCCCTGGACGCCGTGCTGGAGACCCTGTCCACCGTCCCGCCGATCGTCGCCCCGAGCGAGGTCGACACGCTGCGCGCGCAGCTGGCCGACGTCGCCCAGGGCAAGGCGTTCCTGCTCCAGGGCGGCGACTGCGCGGAGACCTTCGACCTCAACACCGAGCCGCACCTGCAGGCCACCACGCGCACGATGCTGCAGATGGCCGTCGTCCTCACCTACGGGGCGAGCGTGCCCGTCGTCAAGGTGGGCCGGGTGGCCGGCCAGTACGCCAAGCCGCGCTCGTCGGACACCGACGCCCTCGGCCTGCCGTCCTACCGCGGCGACATGGTGAACTCGCTGGAGCCGGTCCTCGAGAAGCGGATCCCCGACCCGAACCGGCTGGTGCGGGCCTACGCCAACTCCGCCGCCGCCATGAACATGATCCGGGCCTACGCCCGCGGCGGCCTGGCCGATCTGCACGCCGTGCACGACTGGAACCGCGACTTCGTGGCCAACTCGCCGGCCGGCGTGCGGTACGAGGTCATCGCCCGCGAGATCGACCGGGCGCTGGCGTTCATGCGCGCCTGCGGCATCGACTCCGACGCCCTGCGCGGGGTGGAGCTGTTCAACTCGCACGAGGCCCTGATCCTCGACTACGAGCGGGCGCTGCTCCGCATGCACGAGGGCCGCCCGTACGCCTTGAGCGCGCACTTCGTCTGGGTCGGCGAGCGCACCCGGCAGATGGACGGCGCGCACATCGAGTTCGTCTCCAAGCTGGCCAACCCGATCGGCGTGAAGATCGGCCCGACGACGACGCCCGAGCAGGCCACCGAACTCGTCGAGCGCCTGGACCCCGACGGCATCCCCGGCAAGCTGACGCTGATCAGCCGCATGGGCAACGGCAAGATCCGCGACGTCCTCCCGGGCATCGTGGAGAAGGTGACCGCGAGCGGCCACCGGGTGGTGTGGCAGTGCGACCCGATGCACGGCAACACCCACGAGTCGCCGACCGGCTACAAGACCCGCCACTTCGACCGCGTCGTCGACGAGGTGCTCGGCTTCTTCGACGTGCACCGGGCGCTGGGCACCTGGCCCGGGGGCATCCACGTCGAGCTCACCGGTGAGGACGTCACCGAGTGCCTGGGCGGCGCGATGGAGATCAGCGACGAGGACCTCGACAGCCGGTACGAGACGGCGTGCGACCCGCGGCTGAACACCGGGCAGTCCCTGGAGCTGGCGTTCCTGGTCGCGGAGATGCTGCGTGGCTGAAGAACTCCCTGCCCCCCACCGCTCGCAGGCTCGCGGCGGGGCCCTGCAGGGGGCCGTAGACCTCCGGTCGGACACGGTCACGAGGCCGACCCCGGGCATGCGGCGGGCGATGGCCGAGGCCGAGGTCGGCGACGACGTCTACGTCGAGGACCCGTCGGTCACCGCGCTCGAGGAGCGGGTGGCGGAGCTGTTCGGGCACGAGGCCGCGCTGTTCGTGCCCAGCGGGACCATGGGCAACCAGATCGGGATGCGTCTGGTCTGCGAGCCCGGGCAGGAGGTCCTCTGCGACGCCGACGCCCACGTCGTCACCTACGAGATGGGCGCCGCGGCGGCGATCTTCGGGATCTCCACGCGCACCGTGGTGTCGGCCGGCGGGCGACTGGACGCCCGGCAGCTCGTCGAGCAGGTCCGGCCGCAGGACAACTGGCACCTCACGGCCACCGCGGCGATCGCCGTGGAGAACACGCACAACCGCGGCGGCGGGCTCGTGCAGCCGCTGGACCAGCTGCAGGAGCTCTGGGACTGGTCGCGGTCGGCGGGTGTGGCGGTGCACCTCGACGGGGCGCGGATCTGGAACGCGCACGTGGCGTCCGGGGTGCCGCTGTCCACCTACGGCGGGCTGGCCGACACCGCGTCGGTCTGCTTCTCCAAGGGCCTCGGGACGCCCGTCGGCTCGGTGCTGGTGGCGTCGGCGGAGCGGATCGCGACCGCGCGGCTCTGGCGCAAGCGCCTCGGCGGCGGCATGCGGCAGGTCGGCGTCCTGGCGGCCGCCTGCACCTACGCGCTCGACCACCACCTGCCCCGGCTGCGGGAGGACCACGACCACGCCCAACTCCTGGCCAAGCGGCTCGGCGTCGACCCGGCGTCGGTGGAGACCAACATGGTGGTGCTGGACGACGTCGAGGCGCCGATGCTCGCCGAGGCGGCGAAGGCCGAGGGCGTGCTGGTCAGCCAGGTCAGCGCCCGCAGGGTCCGGCTCGTCACCCACCTGGACGTCGACCGGGCCGCCGTCGAGCGCGCCGCCGACGTCCTCGCCGAGCTGCTCGACCGCTAGCGGGCCTCCGCGCCGGCACCCCGGGCCGTGCCGGCGTCGCGCCCGCTCGGGCCGCGTGCGCAGATCCCGCCAGGTCAGGCGGCGAGCGGGTCGCCGATCAGGCTGTTCAGCAGCTTGATGTCCGCGGCGTGGCCACCGCACGGGTCGCCGTCCCGCAGGCTCGGGGTCTCCACGACCATGGGCACCCCCGCCGTCGTGCGGTGCCGCACCAGCTCCGCGAACGGGCCGGTGCCGTAGGCGCCGGAGCCGATCAGGCCCTCACCGATGGTCGTGTGCCGGTCGCGCTTGGACCCGCAGGTGTCCAGCGAGTCGTTCACGTGCACCAGGCCGAGCCGGCCGGGGCCGACGGTCGCCTCGAGCGCGTCGAGGGTCGCCGACATGCCGCCGGGGACGGCGAGGTCGTGCCCGGCCGCCCAGGCGTGGCAGGTGTCGAAGCACACGCCGACGAGCGGGTGGTGCTCCAGCGCGGCGAAGTACGGGCCCAGGTCCTCGACGGTGGCGGCCAGCGCCTTGCCGCCACCGGCCGTCGGCTCGACCAGCAGCCGCGGCCCGTCGGGGTCGGCGGCCTCGAGCACGGGCAGCAGCTGCTCGTGCAGCTGGCGCAGCGCCGGCTCGTAGCGGTCCTCGCCCACGGCGGACCCGGCGTGCACCACGACGCCCTGGCAGCCCAGCTGCGCCCCGCGCCGGAGGTTGTGCGCGATCGACGCGATCGACTGGCTCACGGTGGCCTCGGTCGGGGAGCCGACGTTGACCAGGAACGGCGTGTGGATGAACGACGGCACTCCGCGCTCGGCGCAGCCGGCGGTGAACAGCGCGTCCTGCTTCGCGTCCCCGTCGGTCAGCTTCCAGCCGCGCGGGTTGCCCACGAACACCTGCACGGCGCGGGCGCCGACGGCGTCGGTGTAGGGCAGGCCGCCCTTGGCGAGGCCGCCCTTGATCTGGATGTGCGCGCCGATCGGCGGCACACCGGGGGGAACGTCCGACACGGGCCTATCCGAAGGAGAGCAGGATCGTCACGGGGGTGCCGCGCTCGACGCTCTCGCCGGCCGCGGGGCTCTGCCGCAGCACCCGGTTGCCGAAGAAACGCGTGGCCTCGACCTCGAGGCCCGCCTGCCGCAGGATCGACTCGGCCTCGTCGCCGCTCCGGCCGACCACGTCGGGCACGGTGACCAGCGGGACACCGGCCGAGACCTGGATGCGCACGGTGCTGCCGTAGGCGACCGGGCCGGCGCCAGGGCCCGGCTCGACCGCCATGACCTCGCCCTCGTCGACCTGGTCGCTGCGCCCGTCCTCGCCGCGCTGGACCACGAAGCCCAGCGCCTCGAGGTTCGACGTCGCCTGCTCCGGGGTCTGCCCGGTGACGTCCGGGACGGCGACCGGCGCCCGGCCCTGGCTCACCACGACCGTCACCACCTGGTCACGCTTGAGCGCGGTGCCGGCCGGCGGGTCGAAGGCGACGACGTGGCCCGCGGGCACCTGGTCGTCGAACGCCTGACCCCGGGTGAGCTGGATGGGCAGGTCGGCCTGCAGGCGCGCTTCCACGTCGTCGACGGGCAGGCCGACGAGCTCGGGCGCCACGGTGTAGCGCTCGAGGCCCTTGGAGACGACGACGCGGACGTCGGTGCCGCGGATGACCTCGCCCGAGGCCGGATCGGTGGAGATCACGACGCCCGCGGGCACCGTCTCGCTCCACTCCTGCACCACCGGGTCGGGGTCGAGGCCGGCGTCCTGCAGCAGGTCGATGGCCGCGCTCTCCTGCTTGCCGGTCAGCGCGGGGACGTCGGTCCAGCGCCCGGAGCCGAGCCACCAGCCGACCGCGCCCACCGTGATCGCCATCAGCAGGACGACGGCGATCAGCAGCCGGGCGCGGCGCCGGCGGACGTGGTCGGGCACGCCGGGGCGCGGCCGGGCCGGGCCGGGACGGCGGCCGTGCACGTCGGTCGTGGGCCCGGCGCCCATCCCGGGCAGCATGCTGGTGCGCCCCGACCGGGCCGCGCGGTCGGGGAGCACCGCGGTGCCGGGGTTGCTCGGGTGGCCGGGACGGGGGCGGGTCGACCGGTTGGTCGGCCGCAGCGTGCCGGGGCCGGCGCTCTGCCCGGTGGGCACCGGGACCGGCTCGATGCCGAGGTCGGTGCGGACGTCGGTGAGCTCGGCGAGGAACGCCCCGGCGTCCAGCGGGCGGCCGGCGGGGTCGCGGCGGGTGGTGCGGGCGACCAGCTCGTCGACCTGCCACGGCAGGCCGGGGACCTCGGCCGAGGGGGCGGGGACGTCGTGGTGCACGTGCTGGTAGGCCACCGCGAGCGGGGTGTCCCCGCCGAAGGGCGGGTGCCCGGTGAGCATCTCGTAGAGCACGATCCCGGCGGCGTAGATGTCGCTGCGCGCGTCGGCGCGGCCGCGCTCGAGCTGCTCGGGGGAGAGGTAGGCGACGGTGCCGATGAGCACCCCGCCGGTCTGGCTGGTCTGCCCGGTGCCGACGACGGCGCGGGCCAGGCCGAAGTCGGCCACCTTGACCACGCCGTCGACGCCGATCAGCACGTTCTCGGGCTTGATGTCCCGGTGCACGATGCCGGCGCGGTGGGCGGCGGTGAGCCCGGCGAGCACGGGCTCGAGGACGGCGAACGCCTCGCCGACGGTGAGCCGCCCGCGGGCGCTGAGCAGGTCGCGCAGCGTCCGGCCGCGCACCAGCTCCATGACGAGGAAGACCAGGCCCTGGTCGCTGCCCTGGTCGCTGACGCCCACGACGTTGGGGTGGCTGAGCATCGCCGCGGCCCGCGCCTCGCGGGTGAACCGGTCGACGAAGGTCGGGTCGTGCGCCAGGTGCTCGGCCATCACCTTGACGGCGACGGTCTTGTGCAGCCGGAGGTCGGTGGCTGCGTAGACGGTCGACATGCCACCCCGTGCCACCCGCTCCTCGAGGCGGTAGCGCCCCTCGAGAACGAGGCCGACCACGGGGTCGGTCACGGCGGTGTCCACACGGCCGAGTGTAGGAGCGCCGAGGGCGCTGGTCGCTCCACGACGCGGCGAAGGGTATCGACGGGGCGCCTGTGACGCATGTAGTCCCTCACGTCGGGGACCCCGTCCTCCTCACCGCCCGCACGGCGGCGGTGAGGAGGACGGGCTCTCTCACGCCAGCTCGAGGCCCGGGTAGAGCGGGTGCGCCGCGAGCAGCTCGGAGGCGGCCGCGCGGGTGCGCTCGGCGACGCCGTCGGCGACCACGTACTTCGCCTGCGAGGCGCGGCCGTCGCGGGTCGCGGTCGGGGTGGTGGCCGAGAGCACGTCGACGATCAGCTCCGCCGTCCGGTCGAACTCGTCGGCGCCGAAGCCGCGGCTGGTGAGCGCCGGGGTGCCCAGCCGGATGCCGGAGGTGTACCAGGCGCCGTTCGGGTCGGCCGGGACGGCGTTGCGGTTGGTGACGATGCCGGCGTCCAGCAGGGCGGACTCCGCCTGGCGGCCGGTGAGCCCGAAGCCGGTGACGTCGACCAGCACCAGGTGGTTGTCGGTGCCGCCGGTGACCAGCCGGGCGCCGCGCGCGGTCAGGCCCTCGGCGAGGCACTGGGCGTTGTCGGCCACCACCTGGGCGTAGCCGGCGAACTCCGGACGCCGGGCCTCGGCGAACGCCACCGCCTTGGCGGCCATGACGTGGGGGAGGGGCCCGCCGAGCACCATCGGGCAGCCCCGGTCGACGGCGTCGGCGAACTCGGGCTGGGCGAGCACGAACCCGCCGCGCGGGCCGCGCAGGGACTTGTGGCTGGTGCTGGTGACGATGTGCGCGTGCGGGACCGGGTCGAAGTCACCGGTCAGCACCTTGCCCGCGACGAGGCCGGCGAAGTGGGCCATGTCGACGACCAGGGTGGCGCCGACCTCGTCGGCGATCTCGCGCATCGCGGCGAAGTCCACCCGCCGCGGGTAGGCGGAGTAGCCGGCGACGAGGACGAGCGGCCGGAACTCGCGGGCCCGGGCGCGGACGGCGGCGTAGTCGAGCAGCCCCGTGGCGGGATCGGTGCCGTAGGACGACTGCTCGAACATCTTGCCGCTGATGTTGGGGCGGAACCCGTGGGTCAGGTGGCCGCCGGCGTCCAGCGACATGCCGAGCATCCGCTGGTCGCCCAGCGCGCGGCGCAGCGTCGCCCAGTCGGCGTCCGTGAGGTCGTTGACGTGCCGGGCGCCGGCCTGCTGCAGCGCGGGCAGCTCGACCCGCTGCGCGAGCACCGCCCAGAACGCGACGAGGTTGGCGTCGATGCCCGAGTGCGGCTGCACGTAGGCGTAGGGCGCGCCGAACAGCTCGCGGGCGTGCTCGGCGGCGAGCGCCTCGACGGTGTCGACGTTCTGGCAGCCGGCGTAGAACCGGTGCCCGACCGTGCCCTCGGCGTACTTGTCGCTAAACCAGTTGCCCATGGTGAGCAGCACGGCCGGGCTGGCGTAGTTCTCGCTGGCGATGAGCTTCAGCGAGCCGCGCTGGTCGGTCAGCTCCTGGCTGATCGCGTCGGCGACCCGCGGCTCGACGGCGCCGATCACCTCGAGGGCGCTGCGGTAGGCGGCCGAGGCGGCCGTGCCGTCGAAGGCGTGGGTGGTGCGGGGGGCGGTGGTCATGGGGGCTCCTGCGCAGGACGACGGATAGGTGCCCAGGCGCACGGCGACGGTGGTGCGGGCCGCTCCCCGGTGGTGGCCCACCTCGACGCGCCAGTCACGGCCCTCCGAGAGGTTATCGCGCCGCCACGACGGTATCGGCGGGCACCGACCGCACGTCGTCCAGCCCGCAGAGGACCATCGTGTGCTCGAGCTCCTCGGCGAGGCCCCCGAGGACCCGCGCCACGCCCTGCTCGCCGCCGGCGGCGAGCCCCCAGACGATGGGCCGGCCGAGGAAGACCGCCGACGCGCCCAGCGCCAGCGCGGTGAGCACGTCCGACCCCGAACGGATGCCGCCGTCGGCGTAGACCTCCACGTCCTCGCCCACGGCGTCGACCACCTCGGGGAGCGCCTGGGCGCTGCTGACCGCGGGGTCGACCTGCCGGCCCCCGTGCGTGGTGACCCACACCGCGGCGGCGCCGGCCTGCACGCAGCGGATGGCGTCGTCGCCCCGGAGCACGCCCTTGACCACCACCGGCAGCCCGGAGAGCTGGCCGAACCGGGCGATCTCGTCGAAGGTCCAGGTGCCGGTGGCCAGGCCGTCCAGGGTCGGCTCCTCGCCCTCCGGGGGCCGGTTGGCCATCCGCACGCCCGCGCGGTGCACGAAGTCGTGCCGCAGGTCGCGGCGGCGGCGCCCCAGCAGCGGGACGTCGACGGTCATGACCAGCGCGCGGTAGCCGGCGTCCCCGGCGCGGCGGGCGAGGTCGTCGGTGTGCCGCTCGGAGTGCAGCCGGTACAGCTGGAACCACTTCGGGCTGCCGGGGTCGACGGCGGCGACCTCCTCCAGGCTGGTGGTCGCGCTGGTGGACACGGTCATCAGGGCACCGCTGGCGGCGGCGCCGCGGGCGGTGGCCAGCTCGCCGTCCGGGTGGGCCATGGCCTGGTAGGCCCAGGGGGCGACGCCGATGGGGGTGCCCACCGGCGCGCCCAGCAGCTCGGTGGCCAGCGAGGCGGTGGTGGTGCCCCGCAGCACCCGGGGCCGGAGCCGCCAGGTGCGCCAGGCCGCCGTCGCCTCGCCCATCGTCGTCTCGGTCTCGGCGCCGCCGGCGTAGTAGTCGTAGACCGGCTCGGGGAGGAGTTCCCGCGAGCGGGCCTCCAGCCGCACCAGGTCGACGAAGGGCGCCTCCTGCCCGGGCTCCTCGGCGATCTCCGCCGCCTGGTCCTGCCCGGCCGGTCCCGGTACCGGGCTGCTCGCTGATCCACCGCTCGCCATAGGCTGACACTCTATGGACACGCTCACCCCCGCGGAGGTCGCCCAGCTGCTGGGCACCTCGCCGAACCGGGTCCGCCAGCTGCTGCGCGACCGGAAGCTGATGGCCGTCCCCGGCAGCGGGAACGGGAAGATCCCGGCCGCGTTCGTGCAGGACGGCGTGATCCTCAAGCACCTGCCCGGCCTGCTCACCGTGCTGAAGGACGGCGGCTTCACCGACGAGGAGGCCTTCGACTGGCTCTTCCGCGAGGACCCGTCCCTGCCCGGTACGCCGGTGCAGGCCCTGCGCGACGACCGGCACACCGAGGTCACCCGCCGGGCCCAGGCGCTGGCGTTCTGAGCCCGGTGCATCCGGGGCCGGTGCGGGAACGGAAGCCCGGGCCGTGGAGCAGCTGACGTACCTGGGCCTGCTGGCCGGCTGCCTGGTGGTGACCGCGCCGCTGGAGCTGGTGCTGGGCGTGCGGGTCTACGCCCGCTGGCGCCGGTTCCTGCTGGCGGCGCTGCCGGAGTTCGCCGTCTTCGTCGTGTGGGTGCTGTACGCGATCGCGCAGGGGCACTGGGACTACAGCGACGAGCTCACCCTCGGCGTCCGCCTGCCGGGTGGCATCCCGCTCGAGGAGGTGCTGTTCTTCCTCGTCGTCCCGCTGTGCTCGGTGCTCGCCCTGGAGGCGGTCCGGAAGGTGACCGGCTGGGACGCCGGCTATCCCGCCGAGGAGGCGGACCGGCGATGAGCTACTCCACGCTCGCCGTGCTCGCCGTCCTCGGCGTGCTCGTCGTCGACCTGGCCGTCTACCGCACGCGGATGGTCACCCGGCCGGTGTTCTGGGTCGCCTACGCGATCATCGTGACCTTCCAGCTGCTGATGAACGGCGTGCTCACCGGGCTGGACGTCGTCACCTACGACCCGGAGACCATCTGGGGGCCGCGCATCGCCTACGCGCCGGTGGAGGACCTGCTCTTCGGGTTCGCCATGGTCACCCTCACCCTGGCCACCTGGGCGGCGGTCAACCGGCGGGCGAACACCGCCAGGCGGCGCGGCTTGGACACCGACACCCGGCGGTCGAGCACCCGGTAGTCGGCGCGCTCGATCTCGGTGAGGATCCCGCCGTAGAGGGCGGTGGCCGCGCGCACGCAGTCGCGGGACTCCGGCGCGAGCATCGGGGTGCCGGGCGCGGCGTCGTCGTACCGGCGCCGGACGACGGCGACCATCTCCCGCATGAGCTCGCGGAAGCCGTCGTCGAACCGCTTCTCGGCCAGCTGCTCCCGGGTCACGCCGTGCGCGGCCATGGCGTCCTCGGGCAGGTAGACCCGCCCGCGGTCGACGTCCTCGGCGACGTCGCGCAGGAAGTTGGTCAGCTGGAACGCCTCGCCGAGCGCGATGGCGTGCGGCGCCGCCTCCTCGCGGGCCACGCCGGGCGCGGTGCCCAGCACCGGCAGCACCTGCAGCCCGATCACCGACGCCGAGCCCCACATGTAGCGGTCGAGGGCGGCCATGTCGGGATAGGAGTCGACGTCGAGGTCGCTGGTCATCGCGGCGAGGAAGTCGACGAGGTGCTCGACGGGGATCGCGTAGCGGCGGTAGGTGTGCACCAGGGCCAGCCGCACGGGGTCGTCGGACCAGCCGGTCTCCAGCTCGGTGAGCAGCGCCTTGGACCAGGTCATCAGGTCGCCGGCCGGGTCGGCGCCGGGGTGGTCGACGAAGTCGTCGGCCACCCGGGCGGCGGCGTAGAGGGCGTGCACCGCGGGCCGCCGCTCGGGCGTCAGCAGCCGGGTCGCCAGGTGGTAGCTCTTGCCGTGCTCGGCGGCGATCGCGGCGCAGTGCCGGTAGGCCGCGGCCAGCTGCTCCTGCCGGGCGGCCTGGGTGCCGGGGGGCTGCAGCATCAGCGCCCCACCGGCCCGGTGATCCGCTCGGCCGCCAGCCGGCCGCTGATGAGCACCATCGGCACGCCGACGCCCGGCTGCACCGACGACCCGGCCAGGACCACGTTCTCCGGGCCGCGGCGCGGGAGCGTGGACGGACGGAAGGGGCCGGTCTGGCCGAAGGTGTGCGCCAGCGCGAACGGCGTCCCGGCCGCCATGCCCTGCGCGGCCCAGGTGGCCGGGGTGTCCATGTGCTCGACCTCGATGGCGCCGGAGACGCCGGTGAGGCCGCGGGCCTCCAGCGTGGCCAGCAGCTCCCGCCGGTAGCGCGGCCCCAGGGTGTCCCAGTCGAGGTGCGGGTTGCCGCCGCTGCGCGGGTCGAGGTTGGGGGTGGGCGCGACGACGCTCACCACCTGCCCGCCGTCGGGGGCCAGCGACCGGTCGCTGCGCGACGGCATGCTGATCAGCAGGCTCGGGTCGCTCATGGGGCGGCCGTCGCGGGTGAGCTCGTCGAACACCCCGCGCCAGGAGTGACCGAAGCTGATCGTGTGGTGCGCCTGGTCGGGCAGCTCGGCCCGCACCCCGAGGTGCAGCGCGACGCAGGAGGGCGAGTAGACCGGTCGGCGCGGCCCGCGCAGCCCCGGCACCAGCGCGTGCGGTGCGTCGGTGGTGACGACGACGGCATCCGCGGGCAGCCGCTCGCCGCCGTCCAGCACCACCGCGCTGACGCGGTCGCCGCGGGTCTCCAGCTGCTCGACGCCGGCGCCGTAGCGGAAGCACACCCCGGCGTCGGCCGCTGCCCCGGCGAGGGCCCGCGGCACCGCGCCGATCCCGCCGACCGGGTGCCAGACGCCGGCGCCGATGTCGAGCTGGGCGATCACCGCGTAGGCGGCGATGGCGCGGAAGGGGGAGACCCCGGCGTAGAGGGCCTGGAAGCTGAACAGCCGGCGCAGCCGGTCGTCGGCGAAGTACCTGCCCACGTGCGTCGACAGCCGGCCGAACCCGCCGCGGCGGGCCAGCGTGACGAGCTCGGGGCCCAGCAGGTCCAGCGGCAAGTCCAGGTTGCGGTCGATGAACGTCCGGAGCTGCAACCGGTAGAGCTCGGCGAGGTCGGCGAGGTAGCGGCGCAGCGCATCGGCCTCCGCCGGCCCGCACAGGGCGGCGACCTCGGCGGCGAACGAGGCCGGGTCGGCGTGCACGTCCAGATGCGTGCCGTCGGCGAACTGCGCCCGGTAGCTGGTCTCCAGGCGGCGCAGCTCGAGCCGGTCCGCCAGCCGTTCACCGACGGAGGCGAGCGTCTCGGCCACGATCTCGGGCGCGGTGAAGACCGAGGGCCCGGTGTCCAGCGCGTAGCCGTCGCGCTCGATGCGGCCGGCGCGCCCGCCGGGGCCCTCGGCGCGCTCGACGACGGTCACCTCGCGGCCGGCGCCGCGCAGGCGCAGCGCGGTGGCCAGCCCCGCGAGCCCCGCCCCGACGACGACGACGCGGTCGGTGCGACCCGGGACGGTGCGGACCATCAGGCGGCGCGCGACGTCGCGGCGACCGCGAGCGCGTCCAGGGCCCGGCGGGCGTCCTCGGCCAGCGGCGACTCGGCGATCGCCTCGCGGGCCCGCGCGGTGCTGAGGGCGATGCGCTCCTCCACCCGGTCGCGGGCGCCGGTGGTGACCAGCAGCTCGCGGAGGGTCTCGAACTCCTCGTGCCCGGCATCGGGGTTGCCGAGCAGGTCGCCGAGCAGCCGGCGCCCGGCGTCGTCGGCCGCCTCCGCGGCCAGCGCCACCAGGAGGGTCTGCTTGCCCTCGCGCAGGTCGTCGTCGGCGGACTTCCCGGTGACCTCCGGGTCGCCGAAGACCCCGAGCAGGTCGTCGCGGAGCTGGAACGCCTCCCCGAGGGGCAGCCCGATGGCGCTGCAGGCCTCGACCGTGGCCGGCCCCGCACCGGCGATGGCGACGCCCAGCTGCAGCGGCCGCTGGACGGTGTACCCCGCGCTCTTGTAGCGGGCGACGGTCAGGGCGCCGTCGGGGCCCGGCAGCCCGCCGGCGGCGCGCAGCAGGTCCAGGTACTGGCCGGCGGTGACCTCGGTCCGCATGGTGTCCCAGACGGCGCGGGCGCGGCCCAGCGCCGCCTCGGAGATGCCCGAGCAGCGCAGCAGCTCGTCGGACCAGACCAGCGCGAGGTCGCCGACGAGGATCGCCGCGCCGACGCCGAAGAGCTCCTGGTCGCCGGTGAAGCCGTGGGTGGTGTGCCGGTCGGCGAACCCGACGTGCGTCGTGGGGCGCCCGCGCCGGGTGCCGGCGGCGTCCATGACGTCGTCGTGCACCAGCGCGCTGGCGTGCACGAACTCCAGGGCGGCGACCGCGCGGAGCACGGCGTCCTCGTCCTCGCCGGCGCCCGGGCCCTGGCCGCGGGCCCCGCGCCAGCCCCAGTAGGCGAAGGAGGGGCGCAGCTTCTTCCCGCCCGCGGCGACGGCGCAGACCTCGTCGACGACGGGGACGAGGCTGGCGTCCATCGCGGCGAGCGTGGCGCGCTGCTGGTCGAGGAAGCCGGTGAGGGCCTCGGCGACCGCGGCGCGCACCCGGTCGAGCTCGGCGACCGACAGGGGCGGGGCGAGGCGGGCGGACTCGCGCTGCTGCGCCCCGGCGATCATTGGTTCAGTATCGCCCGACCCGGTGGGGCGCCGCCCCACCAGCAGGGCGGCCGAGGTGGTCGGCTGCATGGTTCCTCCGTCGCTCGGTCGTCCGGGACAGGACCTCTTCGCCGCGAGTGGGCCCTCCGGATGCAGCCGCGGGACGTCTTCCGGCGGGACGGTTCCGGGGCGCCGCCGGGCCGCCCGTACCCTCGGGTGCCGTGACACCCACCGTCCGCGAGCTCCTGGCCACCGCGCAGCCGACGTGGTCCTTCGAGTTCTTCCCGCCGAAGACCCCGGCAGGGGAGGAGCAGCTCTGGACGGCGCTGCGCGAGCTGGAGCGGCTGCACCCGTCCTTCGTGTCGGTGACCTACGGGGCCGGCGGCTCCACCCGCGAGGGCACCGTGGCGATGACCGAGCGGATCGCGGCGGACACCACGATGACGCCGCTGGCGCACCTGACCGCCGTCGACCACAGCATCGCCGAGCTGCGGCACGTGATCAGCCGGCTGGCCGCGGCGGGGGTCCGCAACATCATGGCGCTGCGCGGCGACCCCCCGGGCGCCGACCCGCAGGCCGAGTGGGTCGCCCACCCCGAGGGCCTGCACTACGCCGCCGAGCTGGTGGAGCTGATCCGCTCGGTGGGCGACTTCTCGGTGGGCGTCGCCGCCTTCCCCGAGCGGCACCCGCGGTCGCCGGACTTCGACACCGACGTCGAGATGTTCGTGGCCAAGTGCCGGGCCGGCGCCGACTTCGCGATCACCCAGATGTTCTTCCGGGCCGAGGACTACCTGCGGATGCGCGACCGCGTCGTGGCGCGCGGCTGCGAGGTGCCGGTCATCGCCGGGGTCATGCCGGTCACCAACGTCCGGCAGATCACCCGGATCGTCCAGCTGTCGGGTCAGGCCTTCCCGGCCGAGCTGGCCGAGCGGTTCGAGGCGCTGGACGGCGACCGCCCCGAGGACAAGGCCGCGGTGCGCGACCTGGGGGTGGAGGTGGCGACCGACCTGTGCCGGCGGCTCCTCGACGAGGGCGTGCCGGGCATCCACTTCATCACCATGAACCGCTCGACCGCGACGCGCGAGGTCTTCGCCAACCTGGCCGGGAGCGCACCCGCGATCCGCTGACGGCGGCGTCTGCCCGGGCGGGCAGCGGGGCATGGAGCCTGCATGGTCGCGCAGGAGGAGCAGGCTGAGCCGTACTCGTGGCTCGTGCGGGCCGGGCGGCGCGCCTGGGCCGCGCTGGGGGTCCTGGTCCTCGTGGCGCTCGGCTACCTGCTGCTGCGCGAGGTCAGCGTCGTCGCCACCCCGCTCGCGATCGCCCTCTTCCCGGCGGCCGTGCTGTGGCCGGTCGCGGCCTGGCTGAAGCGGAAGGGGGTGCCCTCGACCGTCGTCGCCCTCCTTCTCCTCCTCTCGCTGCTCGGGCTGCTGGGGCTGGCCGTCTGGTTCGTGGTGCCGCGCTTCGCCGCCGAGATCCCCGCACTGGCCGACAGCGTCGAGGACGCCCTCAGCGACCTGGCGGAGCTGGTCGCGGACACGCCCTTCTCCCTCCCCTTCGACGTCGGCGACGGTGGCCTCGCCGACATGGCCCAGCAGGCGGCCGGTGCGCTCGGCGGAGGTGGTGGCGACGTCGTCGACCGCGGACTGCAGGTGGCGCGGACGCTCGGCGACGTCGCCACGGCCGTCGTCCTGTTCCTGGTGGCCCTGTTCTTCTACCTGCGCGACGGCGGGCGCATCTGGTCGGGGATCACCAGCCTGCTGCCCGAGCGCACCCGGGTGCACGTCGACCGCGTGTCCGGGCAGCTGTTCTGGACCCTCGGTGCCTACTTCCGCGGGCAGCTGGTCGTCGCCCTCGTGGACGCCGTGGCGATCGGCATCGGGCTGGTGGTCCTCGGTGTCCCGCTGGCCCTGCCGCTCGCGGTGCTGATCTTCCTGGGCGGCTTCTTCCCCATCGTGGGGGCGTTCGTCTCGGGCCTGCTGGCGGTCCTCGTCGCGCTGGCCGACCAGGGACTCACGACGGCGCTCCTGGTGCTCGCCCTCGTCGTCGTGGTGCAGCAGGCCGAGGGCAACCTGCTCGAGCCGCTGATCCTGAGCCCCGTCCTGCGGCTCCACCCGTTCCTGATCATCCTCGCGGTCACCGTCGGCGGTGTGACCTACGGCGTGCTGGGCGCCTTCCTGGCCGTGCCCATCGCCGCCTGCGCGGGCCGCGTCGTGGACTACCTGCGCGGTCGGGACCCCGCCGCCGGCCCGGGCTGGGGGGACGGGGGCAGGGTGGTCGGGGAGGAGGACGAGCGAGCCCGGGACGGTGCGGAGCCGGTGGCTGCCCGGACCGGTGACGAGGGCTGACCCAGGTCGTTCCGGGGGAGCGTCACGGCTGCCGAGCGCCCTCGAGCAGGTCGGCGGCGCGGGCGGCCGCGCGGCGCAGCCCCTCGCGCTCGGAGGCGTACCCGCCGACGACCCCGACGACCGGCAGGTTGGACACCGCGCGGGCGAAGAACTTCCCCTTCGGCCGGGCGTCCAGGGCGTCGTCGATGCGGCTCAGCAGCCGGGCGGCCCGCCACAGCGTGCGGACCACGCCCTTCGCCCCGCGGCGCTCGTCCCGCGGGCCGAGCGCGCCCTCCACGTAGGTGCCCTTGGTCCGGGTGAGCAGCGGCTCCACCTGCTCGGCGGACAGCTCCCGGCGGAGCAGCACCCGGGCCAGCAGCGACACCCGCTCGGCCGGGGCCTCCACGCCGTGCTCGCCGGCCACGCCGAGGACGACGAGGGACTGCACCGCGGTACCGACCGTGTTCTGCAGGGGGAGCAGGTCGGCGAGCTTGCCCGCGAAGCGGGGCACCGCCGAGACCCCGGCCGCGACCCGGGACACGCGGTCGGCCCACCACTCGTCGCGCTGCCCGCGCGGCAGCTCCGGGGGGCGCCCCAGCCGGGTCGCCAGGGGGGTGAGCAGCCGGTCCAGCCGGCGGAGGACGTCGACGACCACGGCGTCGCTGATGGGAGCAGCCATGGGGCGGCCATGCCCCGGCGGGAGGGGTGCCACGCGCGCTGTTGCCGGGAAGGTGCCGGTCACGGCCCTACCCTGCGTCGGTGATCACCGGAGCCACCGTGCTCGCCTGCGCCCTGCTCGCCGGCCTCGCCGCCTTCCAGGTGGCCCTCGCCGCGGGGCGTCCCTGGGGGCGGTTCGCGTGGGGCGGGCAGCACGAGGTGCTGCCCACGGGCCTGCGCGTCGGCAGCGCGGTCTCCGTCGTCCTCTACGCCCTCTTCGCCGTCGTGATCCTGCAGGCGGCCGGGCTCGTGACGGCGGTGCCCGCGGCGGTGGGCGACGTCGGCATCCGGGTGCTGACCGGGTACTTCGCGCTCGGCATCCTGCTCAACGGCATCTCGCGCAGCCGGTCGGAGCGCGTCGTCATGACCCCGCTGGTGCTGGTGCTGGCCGCCTGCTGCCTGGTCGTCGCACGGGCGTAGCCCGGCCTCGCTGTGAGTCTCCTGTGGGGCATCCCGGCGTGCCGCGGGGCCGGGAGCCGCGGGCTACCGTGGCCGCCATGGCGTCCGGACCGCGGGCGGCGGCTCCGCGCTGGGCCGTCGTGGGGGTGGTCGTCGCGGTCCTCGTCGCGCTCCCGGCGCTCGTCGGTGCGCTGCCGGTGGCCGACCCGCCGGTGCCCGCGGCCGAGCTGCGTGCGGCGGTCCTCGCCTCCGACGACGTCACCTACTCCGGGTACGCCGAGTCCGCCGGCGGGCTGGCCCTGCCGGTGACCCGCCAGCTCGACTCCGTCGCCGACCTGTTCAGCGACCGCACCGAGATGCGGGTGTGGTGGCGCGGCCCCGAGGACCACCGGGTCGACGTGATCACCGCGGCCGGCGAGACGGGCGTCCACCGCGACGCACGCGGCACCTGGACGTGGCAGTACGAGGCCGCCTCCGCGACCCGCGCGGCGGCCACACCGTTCGCCCTCCCGGCGCCCCCGGACCTGCTGCCCTCCACGCTGGGCCGGCGGCTGCTCTCCGAGGCCACCGACGGGGAGCTGACCCGCATCGGCGCCCGGCGGATCGCCGGCCGCGACGCCCTCGGGCTGCGCGCGACCCCCGCGGAGCCGGCTTCCGCGGTGCGCCACGTGGACGTGTGGGTGGACCGGGTCAGCGGCCTGCCGGTGCAGGTGGTCGTCCTCGGCGAGACGTCGGAGGTGCCGGCGCTGGACACCCGGTTCCTGGACCTGGAGCTCGGGGTCCCGGACGCCGCCACGACCGCCTTCACCCCTCCACCCGACGCCGCCGTGCGTTCGGCGGACCAGGCCGAGATCGTGCTGGAGGCCGGGCGGCGCCTGGGACCGTTCCGCCTCCCTCCCACGCTGGCCGGCCTGCCGCGCCGGACGCTCGACGGCGCCCCGACCGGCATCGGGCTCTACGGGCGCGGGGCCACCCTGCTCGCCGTCGCCCCCGTGCCGCGCCGGCTGGCGGACGGCCTGCGCCGAACGCTGGCGCAGAGCCCGGACGCCGTCACCGATGCCACGAGCACCCGGATCGCGGCCGGGCCGGTCGGGCTCATGCTCGTCGACCCGCAGGACGCGGAACCGTACGTGCTCACCGGGACGGTCACCCTCGACGCGCTGGTGGAGGCCGCCGGGGAGCTCCCGGTGCTGGGGCGGCAGCGGTGAGCACGGTCATCGCCACCCGCGGGCTGGCCAAGCAGTTCGGGCGGGTCCGCGCGGTCGACGGCATCGACCTGGACGTGCGCGAGGGCGACGTCTACGGCTTCCTGGGGGCCAACGGCTCGGGCAAGACGACGACCGTCCGCATGCTGCTGGGGCTCGTCCTGCCCACCCGCGGGGAGATCGACCTGCTCGGCGAGCGGATGCCGCGCGCAGCCCGCCGCGTGCTGCCCCGGGTGGGCGCGCTCATCGAGGCGCCGGCTGCGTACGGGCACCTGTCCGGCCGGGAGAACCTCGCGCTGCTGGACGCCGCGGGCCCCGGCGGGGCGCGCCGCGACCGCCGCCGGCGCGTCGCCGAGGTGCTCGACCAGGTCGGGCTGGGCGGCGTCGGACGCCGGCCGGTGAAGGCCTACTCCCTCGGCATGCGGCAGCGCCTGGGCCTGGCCGGGGCGCTGCTGCGCCGTCCCGAGCTCCTGGTCCTCGACGAGCCCACCAACGGGCTGGACCCGCAGGGCATCTCCGAGATCCGGGAGCTGCTCCTGGACCTGCACCGCGGCGGGACGACGGTCTTCCTCTCCAGCCACCTGCTGGCCGAGGTCGAGCAGCTGTGCACCCGCGTCGGGGTGCTGGACCGCGGCCGCCTGGTGCTGCAGGACGACCTGGCCACCCTGACCGCCCCGACCGGCGCCACCGTGGTGCGCACGCCCACCCCCGAGCAGGTGCGGGCGGTCCTCGACGGCCGGGTCGCCGCCGTCGACGGCGAGCGGGTGGTGGTGCGCGGCGGCGACCCCGCCGAGGTGAACGCGCTGCTCGTGCGCGCCGGGATCCCGGTCACCGGCCTCGCCGCCGACCGCCCGACGCTCGAGGAGGTGGTGCTGGCGGCCGCGGCCACCAGCGCCGACCGGGTGGAGCGGACGCCGTGATCGCCGTCGAGCTGCGCAAGCTGTTCCGCCGGCCCCGCACCTGGGCGATCATCGCCGTCCTCAACGCGCTGCCGGTGCTGGTCGCGGTGCTGCTCGTGCTCACCGACCTGGCCCCCCGGCCGGGCGAGGGCCCGCCGTTCCTCTCCGCCGTCCTGACCAACGGCGCGCTGTACCCCCTGGCCGCGCTCGCCATCGTGCTGCCGCTGTTCCTGCCCATCGCGGTGGCGGTGGTCGCCGGCGACTCGGTCGCGGGCGAGGCGCAGGCGGGCACGCTGCGCTACCTGCTGGCCCGGCCGGCCGGGCGGACCCGGCTGCTGGTGGCCAAGCTCGTCGCCGTCCTGGCCTTCGTGCTGGTCACCGTCGTCGTGGTCGCGGCCCTGGGCTACCTCGTCGGGACGACGCTGTTCGAGGCCGTGCCGGGGGCCGGGACGTCGGTCTCCGGGACGTCGCTGACGGTCGAGGAGCTCGCCGTCCGCACGGTGATGGCGGTCGGCTACGTCGCGGTGTCGATGCTGGGTGTCGCCGCCTTCGCGCTGTTCTTCTCGACGCTCACCGACTCACCGCTGGGCGCGACGATGGGCGCCCTGGCGGTGCTCGTCACGTCGTCGCTGCTGTTCACCCTGGACGCCGCCTCGCCGATCGCGCCGTACCTGCCGACGCGCTACTGGCTGGCGTTCGTCGACCTCTTCCGCGACCCGATCCTCTGGCGCGACATCACCCGGGGGCTCGCGCTGCAGGCCGTCTACGTGGGCGTGCTGCTGGCCGCGGCGTGGGCGAACTTCACGACCAAGGACGTCACGAGCTAGCCGCTGAGGCGGGCGCAGTCGGCGGCGTCGAGGGGGACCGGCTCACCGGCGGTCAGCTGCTCGAGGACGATCCCCTGCACGAGCGGGTCGCCGGGCAGCTGGCCGTGCCCGACCCGGCTGTCCGCGCACACCGACTGCACGGGGAGGTTGAGCGCGCCCTCGAGCCGGGCGGAGTCAGGCGGGGTGACCGTCCGGTCGAGCGTCGTCCAGACCGACACCCAGCCCACCCCGCCCGGCGTCTCGTCGCCCGCGTTCAGCCGGGCGAGGACCGGGCTGTCGGTGGCCAGCTGCCGGCACCCCTCCGGGCAGGAGGCCGGTGCGATCTGGCCGGCCAGGTCCGCGAGGCCGGTCCCGTGGTGCGGCGAGCCGATCGTCACCACCCGGCGGGCCACCTCCGCGCCGCCGTCGGCGACCCACAGCCGCGCGATGACCCCGCCGGCCGAGTAGCCGACGACGTCCACGCTCTCCTCGCCGGTGCGCTCCAGCGCCGCGCGGGCGGCGTCGTCGAGCGCCGCGGCCGCCTGGCCGAGGTCGCCGGTGCCGTCGCCGGGCAGCGGGACCACGGTGGCGTCACGGCCCGCGGACTCCAGCCGGTCGGCCAGCGTCCGCAGGGCGCCCGTGCCCCCGCCGTACCCGGGCACCAGCAGCACTGGGCCGGGCCGCGCCGTCGGGCCCGGGCCCTGGACGTCCGCGCCGCGGGTGGCCAGCAGCACGCCGAGGGCCACGATCGCGGCGGTGACGAGGGCGAGCACCGCGACGACGAGACGGCGGCGGGCGGGGGAGAGACCGGCGAGCACTCACCTACTGTCCCTGGTGGAGGCGCCGGCGTCACCGGACGGCGCCCGGTCGCGGGAGGGGGCGGCGTGCTGAGCCGGGAGGAGTACCTCGAGGCCTGGTCCCGCTGGCACGGCGGCGCCGACGCGCAGGCACCGCTGGTGCGGGGCTGGCTGTCGCTGGCGCACGGGCTCGCCCGGCCGCTGGCGGCGCTGCCCCCGGTCGTCGCCACCGCCGCCGGGGTGGTCGTCGCGGCCGCGGCGGTCCCCCCGGCTGCCGCGGGCGGCGCCTGGCTGCTGCTGGCCGGGGGGCTGGTAGGGCTCTCCGGGCTGCTCGACAGCCTCGACGGCGCGCTGGCGATCGGCACGGGGCGGGCATCCCAGCGCGGCTTCGTCCTCGACTCCGTGGTGGACCGGCTGACCGAGGTCGCGTACGCCGCGGCGCTCTGGGTGGCCGGGGCGCCGGGCTGGCTCGCCGTCGCCTTCGGCGCGCTCTGCTGGCTGCCCGACTACCTGCGGGCGCGCGCGGGGCAGGCCGGCGTGCACCGGACCGGCCCGATCTCGCTGTGGGAACGGCCCACCCGGGTCGCGATGGCGGCCCTCACGCTCTGCGGCGCGGGGGTGGTCAGCGGCCTGGAGGTCGCGGGGGTGGACGCCGCGGTGCTCTCGGTCACCGCCGGCGCCGCCGCCGGGGTGCTGCTGGGCGCCGTCGGCACCCTGCAGCTGGCCCGGTGGCTCGGCGCCGAGCTGGCCGGTCCGGGCCAGGGGGAGCCCCCGCCGGAGGGGTGACCCCGGTCTGGACGGCGGGTCGGGCGTGCGGGCCCTAGGGTGTGCGGTGCCCGACCCCCGCCGTTCGTCTCCCGTTCCCCGCCCGGTGCTCCCCGCGGCGCAGCGGCCCGAGGCAGCCCGACCCGGAGGAGTGCCTCCCGTGCCCGTCGTCGTCACCGGCTCCATCGCCACCGACCACCTGATGACCTTCCCCGGTCGCTTCACCGAGCAGTTCGTCGAAGGCCAGATGGAGAACGTCTCCCTCTCCTTCCTCGTCGACGACCTGGTCCAGCACCGCGGGGGCGCGGGCGCCAACATGGCCTACGGGCTGGGCCTGCTCGGCCTGGCGCCGGTGCTGGTGGGGGCGGTCGGGAGCGACTTCGCCGACTACGAGGCCTGGCTCTCGCGCCACGGTGTCGACACCGGCAGCGTGCACTGGTCGGAGCTCAAGCACACCGCCCGCTTCGTCTGCACGACCGACGAGGCGAACAACCAGATCGCGTCGTTCTACTCGGGGGCGATGTCCGAGGCCGCGCAGATCGAGCTGGCGCCGGTCGTCGACCGGGTGGGCAGCCCCGACCTCGTCGTCGTCGGGCCGAACGACCCCACCGCGATGGTGCGGCACACGCAGGAGTGCCGGCAGCGCGGGTACGCCTTCGCCGCCGACCCCAGCCAGCAGCTGGCCTGGGCCGACGGCGAGATGATCCGCGAGCTGGTGCACGGGGCGGAGGTGCTCTTCACCAACGAGTACGAGTCGGCGCTGCTGCTGCAGAAGACCGGCTGGACGGCCGACGAGGTGCTCGCCCGGGTGGGCACGTGGGTGACCACGCGCGCCGCGGACGGCGTCCTGGTGCGGCGGGAGGGCGAGGAGCCGCTGTCGGTGATCGCGGTGCCCGAGACCAAGCCCGTCGAGCCGACCGGCGGTGGTGACGCGCTGCGCGCCGGGTTCATCGCCGGGCGGACCTGGGGCCTGGGGCTGGAGCGGTCGACCCAGCTGGGCTCCGCCGTCGCCACCGCGGCGGTGGAGGTCATCGGCACCCAGGAGTACGACCTGCCGCGGGAGAGCTTCCTCGAGCGGTTCGCCGAGGCGTTCGGGGCCGAGGCCGCCGAGGAGATCGCCGCCCACCTCCCCGCGTGAGGCCCGCTGGGATCAGGTGACCTGATCATCGAGGGTCCTCCCTCACCTCCTGCGCTGAGGGAGGACGCGCTGCGATCAGGGTCCCTGATCGCAGCGCGGGCTACTCGCCGCGGAGGGCCTCGCCGATCGAGGGGTCCCCGGTCCACCGGTGGTAGGGGATGCGGGCGATCTCACGCACGTCGCCGATCGTCGTCCACTCGTTGCCACCCAGCCGCGCGAGCGGGCGGAGGTGCTCGATCCGCGGCCGCCCGTCCCGCACGGCGTCGGACCACACGCTGATGTGCTGCACCCGGCCGAGGACGACGGTGCTGTCACCCAGGCGCAGCGTGGAGTGCAGGACGCACTCGATCGAGACCGGCGACTCGGCGACCCGCATCGCCGCCACGGTGTCGGCCGGCTCCAGCCGCACGCCGGCCTGCTCGGCCTCGCTGGTGTGCGGCGGGAAGTCGGTGGCCGTGGCGTTGACCTGCTCGAACAGCGGCTCCGGCGTGAGGTTGACGGTGAACTCGCCGGTCGCCTCGACGTTGCGCAGCGAGTCCTTCCGGCCCACGGAGGTGAACTGCACGATCGGCGGGTCGACGCAGGCCACCGTGTAGAAGGAGTGCGGCGCCAGGTTGTGCACCCCGTCCGCCGAGCGGCTGCACACCCACGCGATCGGGCGGGGGACGACGACGGAGTTCAGCACGCGGTAGAACGCTCCGGCCTCCATCGCGGCGGGGTCGAAGGAGGTGCGCGGGCGCTGCTGCTCGGCGGAGGTCACCGGCCCATCGTCGCCGACGTGGGGGAAGGGGTCGCGTCGACCGGTCGACCCCGCCACCGCAGGGTGCCGCGCCGCCGGCCCCGCACCGACCGCAGCATCAGCGCGTCCAGGGCCAGCACCGAGAGCGGGTGGGCGAGGGCGTCGGGCCAGGCGCGGCCCCCGCTGGCCCGGGCGGCGGCCACGCGACCGGCCACCCCGGCCAGGTAGCCCACCAGCCCGGCGCGCGACCCGCCGAGGGCGGCCAGCGGCGGGACGACGTAGACGGCGGTGAGCGCGGCCGCGGCGGCCAGCCCACCCGCCGGCGTCCCGCCGACCGAGGCCCACAGCGACTTGGCGTAGCCGTCCCGGACGGCCGCCCACCCCTCGTACATCCGGCAGGCCGCGAGGCAGGAGCCGTCGATCGGCACACCGCGGCCGCCGGCGCGCTTGACCGCCCGCAGCAGGGCGATGTCCTCGAGCACCTCGCCGCGCACCGCCGCGTGGCCGCCGGCGCGCGCGTAGGCGTCGCGCCGCACCACGAGGAACTGGCCGTTGGCGGCGGCCAGCGAGGGCCGGGGGGAGCGCTCGGCCAGCCGCAGCGGCAGCGAGGTGATCCACAGCCAGGGCGCCAGCGGCTGCACGAGGCGCTCGGCGGGGCCGACCGCGAGCGGTCGGGGCCACGGCGAGACCAGGTCCAGGCGGTGGGTGTCGAGCACCGCGACGGCGCCGGCGATCGCGTCGGGGAACAGCCGGACGTCGGCGTCGACGAACACCAGCACCTCGTCGTCCCCGCCCTCGGCAGCGGCGGCCCCGACGGCGCAGGCGTGCGGCTTCCCCAGCCACCCCGACGGCAGCGCCGGCGCGGGCACGAGCCGCACCCGGGGGTCGGCGACGGCGCGCACGACGTCGGCGGTGCCGTCGGTGGACCCGTCGTCGACCACCACGACCCGCAGCCGCGCCGCCCCCCGCTGGTCGAGCAGCGCCGCCAGGCAGCCGGCGACCTGCTCGGCCTCGTCGCGCACCGGCAGCACCACCGTGACCGGGCGGGCCACCGGCGGCGGGTCGGCGGGGGCACGGCGCAGCAGCGCGGTGTTCACGGCCGCGTGCACGGCACCGGCCATCGAGATCCCCGCCAGCGAGCGGAGCAGCCTGCCGCTCACCGTCGTCCCGCACGCCGGTGCTGGACCGCGAGGACGAGCAGGACCGCCGCCCCCAGCCCTGCGCCCCAGGCCGCGGAGCCGGGCAGCCCCAGCCAGCCCGCGTGCGCCAGGGCGCCGCCGAGGGTCATCCAGGCCAGCGCGAACAGCGGGGCGCCGGGGCCGGTCCGGGGCGCGGGGGCGGTGCGCTCGACCAGCAGGTCCAGCAGCGTCATCAGCACCAGCCCGGCCAGCAGCCAGCCGGCGAGGTTGGTCAGCGGCACGGTGTCGATGCCCGGCAGGCCGGGCGAGGGGTGGGCCCAGGTCCAGTAGCCGGCCTGCACCAGCTGCGGGTCCAGGACGACGTCCCACGCGGCGAAGACCGCCGCCGCCCAGGCGATGCGCGCCGCCCGGCGGCGGGAGGCGCGCACCGGGCGCGCCAGCACCTCCCCGAGCAGCCAGCTGGGCCAGGCCATCATCAGCCAGGCCAGCGGCACGAGGAACGGCACGCCGAGCAGCGTCGGGCCGAGGACGTCGCTGTAGGAGTAGGTGCCGTAGGGGAAGCCGGTGGCCACACCCACGGACTCGAAGGCGATCGACACCAGTGCCACCAGCACCAGCACGCCCAGGCCGGTGCGCGTGCCGCGGCTGAGGCCCGCGTGCGCGACCGACAGCGCCGACCCCAGCAGCACGATGCCCCACGAGACGGTGTCCCGGAACGAGCCCGAGGCGAGCGGGTAGGCGATCGCCGTGGCGACCAGCGCCGCGGTGAGGGCCCACGGCACCACGCGGACGGCGGCGGGTGCGGGAGCAGGTGCGGTGGTCGTCACGCCCGGCCCACCCCGCCGCGCAGCCGGCGCAGCGCGCGACCGGCCACCGCCCGCGCGCGGGGCAGCGCGCCCCGGTCGGTGAGCACCGTGCGCGCCGCCGTCCGCCCGGAATTGCCGGAGACGCCGCCCCCGGGGTGGGTGGAGGCGCCGGCCAGGTAGAGCCCGGGCAGACCCGGCACCCGGTAGCCCGACAGCCCCGGGGTCGGGCGGAGGGCGAACATGCTGGCCAGGCTCATCTCCACGTGCATGACGTTGCCACGGGGCAGGGACAGCTCCCGCTCGAGGGCCAGGGGCGTCTGCACGTACATCGCGCGCACGGACCCGGCGAACCCGGGGGCGTAGCGGTCGACGGCGTCCACCAGCCGCCGGGCCTCGGCGTCGGCGAGGGCGTCCCAGTCGGCGCCGCCGGCCAACGCGTACGGGTACCACTGGCCCCAGATGGTGACGACGTGCTGCCCGGGCGGGGCCAGCGTGGCGTCGCTGGCGGAGAAGGACATCGCCAGCGGCACCGGTTCGCGGGGCACCCGGCCGGCGCCCCAGTCACCGTGCGCCGCGGCCAGCTGGGCGCGGTCGGTGCAGAGCAGCTGGAGGCCCTGCAGCGCCTCAGGCCCGGCCCCGGGGTAGGACGGCGGGGCGTCGGTCAGCGCCCGCACGACCAGGCCGAAGCCGTTGCCGACCGGCGGCGCGGCCTCGGCGAGCACCGGGGGCGCGGCGTCCCCGGCGAGCTCGCGGGTCACGCCGATGTGGCAGGCGGCGACCACCGAGGACGCCCGCACGACCCGGCCGGACCGGGTCTCCACGCCGGCGACGCGGCCGTCCTCCACGAGCAACCGCGCGGCGCCGTCGCCGAGCACCACCCGGCCGCCGTCGGACTCCAGCCGGCGGCGCAGCGCCTGGGTCAGCCCGCCGGAGCCGCCCACCGGGTGGCCGGGTGGCACGTCGTGCAGCAGCGCCACCCAGCCGACCATCGCCGCGGTGCCGGGCTCGGACATCGGCGGGCCGGACTGCGCGCCGAACCACGCCAGCGCCGCCTTGAGCCGCTCGCTGGTGAACCACTTGTCCAGCAGCGCGTCGCCGGAGCCCAGGAAGTCGACGGCCAGCTCGCCGCCCGGGGTGCGCGGACGCCCCTCCGCCGGCGCGCCCAGCGGCCAGAACGAGCGGAGCAGGCCGCCGGCCGACGGTGCCCGGCCGAACGAGGCGACGACGGCGCGGCTGCGCGGCCCCCACACCTCGACGAAGCGGCGGTAGGCGGCGGCGTCGTCCGGACCGCAGGCGGCCTCGATCGAGGCGCAGGTGGCGTCCAGGTCGACGGAGAGGACCAGCGGCCGGCCGTCCGGGCCCGGGTCGCCGGGGGAGGGCGCGGGCGCGAAGCCCCACGGGTCGCAGTCGATGTAGCGGAGGCCGTGCTCGGCCAGCGCGAGCTCCTCGACGATGCCGCTGTGCCGGACGATCACGTGCGCGCTGGACCCGCGGTCCACTCGCACCCCTGGCCAGCGCTCCACGGTGGAGACCGCCCCGCCGAGGACCTCGTCGGACTCGAGGACCTCCACGGAGAGGCCTCCGCGGGCGAGGTAGCAGGCGGCCACCAGGCCGTTGTGGCCCGAGCCCACGACGACGACGTCCACGGCACCGGGGGAGGCGGTCACGCCCGGGAGTTCGTCGCGGAG
This sequence comes from Blastococcus sp. SYSU DS0541, assembly GCF_054050875.1. NCBI lineage: Bacteria > Bacillati > Actinomycetota > Actinomycetes > Geodermatophilales > Geodermatophilaceae > Blastococcus > Blastococcus sp. SYSU DS0541. The sequence continues at coordinate 74,260 of NZ_JBJHAD010000010.1, forward strand.
GGGCCGGGTGGATGCAGCGGGAGCCGCGCGCCGAGGATCGCGAAGGGCCTCGAGTCGCCCGGGAAGTGGTAACCGCGGGCGAGGTCGACGAACCCGTCGGCGCGGTAGAGCCGGAACGCCTTGGTGTCGGCGTCCGGCGTGGAGAGCAGCGCCACCGGGTGCGGCAGCCCCTCCACCAGGGCGTGCAGCAGCTGCCGGCCGAGCCCCTGGCTCTGCGCGTCGGGGTGCACGTGCAGCTCGCACACCTCGAAGGCGCCGGGCAGCCACTTCTTCGCCGTCCGCCGGTCGAGCGCGGCCCGCACCTGGTCGTGCCACCACTGCCCGGGGGCGATGAGGTAGCCGTAGCCGAACCCGACCAGCCGCTCGCCCTCGGGGGAGCGGGCGAAGGCGCCCACCGCGCGGAACCCGGGGCGCTCGGTGTGCTGGACGGCGTAGCCGTACCGGCCGGCGACGATGCCCGAGTCGTAGCCCATGGCCAGGCCGTAGATCGCCAGCACCTCGTGCATGTGCTCACGCATCCACGGGGCCGGGAGCTCGAGGATGCGGGTGGCGTTGCGCGTCCCCGTCACTGGGCGGTCGCCCCTTCGGCGTCCGGGCGCTGGGCGTCCGGGAGGGGGGCGTCCGGGAGGGGGGTGCCCCCGAGGCTGGTGGCGGTCCCGTCGAGCGGCCCACCGCCGACCTCGGCCGCGGTGCCTGCGGTGATGCGGAGCAGTTCGTCGTAGGTGGTGGGGAAGACCGCCGCCGGGTGCCCGGCCGCGGCCCACAGTCGGTCGTACCGGGCGAGCTCCACGTCGACCAGGGTGCCGAGGGGGGCGGGGTGCCCCACGGGGGCCACCCCGCCGATGGGCTGGCCGGTGTGCTCGCGGACGACGTCGGCGGGGGCGGGCACCAGGGAGCCGATGCCGAGCAGCCCCGCGACCTGGATGACGTCGACGCGGTGGGCGCCGCTGGTGAGGACCAGCAGGGGCGAGCCGTCGGCGAGGAAGACCAGGCTGTTGACGATCGCGCCGACCGGCACGCCGAGCACCTGGGCGGCGGCGGCCGCGGTGCGGACCTCCGCGGGGAGGATGCGGACCTCACCCTCGGCGCCGGCCGCGGCGAGGGCACGGGCGACGGCGGCCACCCGGGGGTGCGGGGGTGGGCTCATGCGTCGATCCTGCCACCGCCCGAGGGTGCGCGCCCCCGGCGGTGCGGCCCGCCGCGGTGCAGCCGTCGAACCGGCCGATCCCTGCAGCCCTCCGGGCGCCTGACCAGCGAGAACTGTCGTACCTCCTGCCTACCGTGCAGGGCATGGAGGACGACGGGGGCGCACAGCCGGCCGGCGACGGCGTGCCGATGCCGTTGCTCCCCGGTGAGGTGGTGCCGCCGGCGTCGGAGGAGTTCGAGCTGGTGTGCGACATCTGGTCGGCCGACGCCCACATGGCCCGGGAGTACGCCCGGCAGGCGGCCGCCATCGCGGAGCTGGCGCGCCGGCGCCCGGCGGAGCGGGATGCCGACTACGGCCCTCGCGGCGGGCCGGGGCCGGACTCCCGGGCGGCGCGCCCGGCTGCGCTGGCCGATGTCTCCGACGACTTCGTCTCCGAGCTGGCGACGATCCGCAACTGCTCCGAGGTCGAGGCCGGCCGCCTGGCCGCCGAGTCGATCCTGCTCACCACCAAGCTCGCCGCCACGTGGGCGGAGCTGTTCGCCGGGCGGCTGACGATCCGCAAGGCGCGGATCCTGCTCGACCTGCTCGGCGACGCCTCCGACGCCGTCGCCGCCGCGGTGCAGGCGCGGGTGCTCCCGGGAGCTGCGGACTGCCCGCCGTCCCGGCTGGGCGACCGGACCCGCTACCACCTCTACCGGGTGGACGCCGCGGCCAGGGAGCGCCGTCGCAGGGAAGCCGAGCGCAAGGCCGACGTGCACGTCCAGCGCACCGCCGACGACCTCGGCCGGCTGGTCATCGAGGGCCCGCTGCCGGCGGTGCACGCGGCCCGCGATGCGGTCGACCAGTACGCGCGGTGGATGCGCGCCGACGGTGACGACCGGCCGATGGGCGTGCTGCGCTCGACGGCGGTGCTGGACCTGATCCTGAGGCCGTGGGACACCAGCCGCCCGCCGGTGACCGCGCACCTGCACGTCCACGCCGCGCTGCCCTCGCTCCGGCACGACGCACCGGCCGGCGCCGCGCCGGCGGAGCTGGACGGGCAGCTGATCTCCGCCGCCCAGTGCCGGGAACTGCTCGACTCCCTCGACGTGCTCGGCCTGTCACCGGCGCCGGTCGGCGGGTCGGTGCACGTCGCCATCGACGACGCGGCGACCGGTGAGACCGTCGCGGTGGCCAGCCGGGCCGAGCTCCGTCGCGCCGCCGGCCGGGGCCGTCGGGTGCGGCGCGGGAAGGCCTCGCGGGGCGCCCACCCGCCGGGGCAGCCCGACGGGCCAGGCCTGCGGCCCCCTCCTCCGACCCTGGGGTACCGGCCCACCGCTGCCCAGGAACGGCTCGTCACCGTGCGCGACCGGCACTGCCGCATGCCCGGCTGCCGCCGTCGCGCCGGCCGCTGCGACATCGACCACGGTCAGGCCTTCGCCGACGGCGGCCCCACCGACTGCTGGAACCTGTGCTGCCTGTGCCGGCGGCACCACCGGATCAAGACCTTCGCCCGCGGCTGGTCGTTCACCCTGCTCCCCGACGGCCGGCTCGTCGTCCGCACCCCGGCGGGTGTCTCCCGGACCACCCGTCCGCCCGGCTGGTACCACGACCCCGAGCCGGAGCCGCCCTGGCTCGACGACCTCGCACCCCCGGATCCGCTCCGCGCGTGAGGTCAGCCGGTGCCCGGCGCGTCGCCCGGCGGACCGGAGTTGCAGGTGGACGGACGGGGACTGTCCGGGGCTTCGCCCGAGTCGTGGGCGGAGGCGATTCGCGTGGTGCGGGCGGGGGCGGGGGTGGGGCGGAGTGACCTCGACGAGCGCGGCCAGCTGGCCACAACACGCCGCGGCCCGGCTTGACGACGCGGGAGCGCTCCGGTCTACTGGACCTCGTTCGAACACCTGTTCGAACGATGTGATCGGCCCGTCCTTCCCGGCTCTCTTCCCCGCCGGTGGGGTGGCGGGCGTGCGCGCGGGGCGAGGCGTGGGGAGGCTGTCATGAGCCGGGTGCTCGGTGAGGTCGTCGGTCGGGCCGGCGAAGAGGTGCAGGTCGAACGTGGCCCGCTGGGCCCGGTGCAGTTCTGGCGCGGGCAGTCCCGGTACGTCGTGGGAGAACTGCTCGACTCCTGGGTGGAGACCGCGCCGTGGTGGCTCCGGGACGCCGAGGTGGGTGGCGCGTCGGACGACCTGGTCGCCCCCCGCGAGGTCTGGCGGGTGGAGGCGGTGCGGGCCGGGCGGTCCCGCATGAGCTTCGCCGGCGTCTACGACCTGACGTGGGACGCCGCCGGCAACCACTGGTGGCTCGTCCGGGTGCACGACTGATGGGCGCCGCACGAGCCGTGCCGGCCGGTCAGCTGCCGCTGCCGCCCGCGCTGCCCGCCGCGGCCGCGGGCCTGCTCGACCAGGCGCACCGCGGCCTGGCGGAGGCGGCCGCGGCCACCGATCCGCGGGAGCGGTATGCCACCGCGCACCTGGCGGCGCTCCGGGCCGCCGCCGCGGTGCTGGCCGCGCGCACCCGTCCCGAGGGCGGTCGCCGGCGCCCGCGCAGCGCCTGGGTGCTGCTTGCCGAGGTCGCCCCCGAGCTGGGGGAGTGGGCCACCTTCTTCGCCGCCGGCGCGGCCAAGCGCGCCGCGGCGGAGGCGGGGCTGTCCCGGGCGGTCACCGAGCGGGAGGCCGACGACCTGGTCCGCGACGTACGGGGCTTCCTCGCCGTGGTCGAGGCCGGGCTCGGCGTCGACGCGCTGCCCGAGCCGCCCCGCTACCCGCGGCCGCACGTGGTCGGCCGGACCCCGTCCCGGTCCGCCGGGCCCCGGCGGTGAGCGACCCCTTCGTCCACCTGCACGTCGCCTCCGGTTACTCCATGCGGTACGGGGCCAACCACCCCGCCGACCTGGTGGCACGGGCCGCCGAGCACGGCATGCCGGCCCTGGCCCTGACCGACCGGGACGGGCTCTACGGTGCGGTCAAGTTCGCGCTGGCCTGCCGGTCGGCCGGGGTGCGGCCGATCTTCGGTGTCGACCTGGCGGTGGCGCCGGCGCTGGGTACCAGCGTGCCGCCGGCGCTCGCGCACGTGCTGGGGGAGGACCCCGCCGCGGCTCGGTCCCCGCGGCCGCGGACCGCGACACCTCCGCGCCGGTCCCCGGCCCGCGGTGGGGTGAGCGTCGATCCGCGGCTGCCCCGGGTCACCTTCCTCGCGCGCGACGGCGTCGGCTGGCGCTCGCTGTGCCGGCTCACCAGCGCCACCCACCTGCGCGGCACGCGCGGCGAGCCGGTGAGCTCGCTGGCGATCGCCGCCGAGCACGCCACCGGGCTGGTGCCCCTGCTCGGTCCCGGCTCCCCGGTCGGCCGGGCCCTGCTCGCGGGGCGGGCCGACCTGGCCGTCGAGCAGCTGGACGCCTGGCGCGCGGTCTTCGGCCCGGGGCTGGCACTGGAGGTGGTGCACCACCGCGGCCGGGGCGACCGGCAGCGCGCCCAGGCGCTGCTCCGGTTCGCCGCCGAGCAGCAGGTGCCGGTGGTCCTGAGCAACGCGGTCCGGTACGTCGACGCTCTCGACGCCCCCACCGCCGACGTCCTGGACGCCGCCCGGCGGCTGGTCCCGCTGGGGGCCCGGCACGTCGACCGCACCACGGCCGAGGGCTACCTGAAGTCGGGCAAGGAGATGGCCGAGGTCGCCGAGGACCTCACCGGCCCCGACCGGGACGCCGCCCTGCGGCTGCTCGAACGCACCGCCCGGCTGGCCGAGCAGTGCGCCGTCGACCCCGCCGGCGACCTGGGCATCGGCAGCGTCCGCTACCCCGAGCTCGACGTCGTCACCACGCCGGCGGAGCGGGGGATGGGTCCGGCGCAGGTGCTGCGCGCCCGGTGCGAGGCGGGGCTGGGGCGGCGGGGCATGGCGCCCACGACCCGGGTGCGGCAGCGGCTCGAGGAGGAGCTCGGGGTCATCGACTCCCTCGGCTACCCGTCCTACTTCCTGACCGTCGCGGACGTGGTCGACCTCATCAAGAGCTTGAGGGTTCGCGCGGCGGCGCGCGGATCGGGCGCCGGCAGCCTGGTCACCTACCTGCTGGGCATCTCCGACGTCGACCCGCTGCGCTACGGGTTGCTGATGGAGCGGTTCCTCTCGCCGCTGCGCCACCAGCTGCCCGACATCGACATCGATGTGGAGTCCGCCCGGCGGATGGAGGTCTACGACGCGGTCATCGACCGCTTCGGCGCCGACCGGGTCAGCTGCATCTCGATGATGGACACCTACCGGGTGCGCCACGCCATCCGCGACGTCGGTGCGGCGCTCGGCCTGCCGCCGGCGGAGGTCGACGCGGTGGCCAAGGCGTTCCCGCACATCCGCGCCAACCAGGTGCACGCCGCGCTGCGGGACCTGCCCGAGCTGCGGGCCAGCCGGTACGGCTCGCGCCGGGCCGGCGGCACCGGTGACCTCGACCTGCTGTTCGACCTGGTGTCCCGGCTCGACGGGCTGCCCCGGCACATCGCGTTGCACCCGTGCGGGGTGCTGCTCTCCGACGCCACGCTGCTGGACCGCACGCCGGTGGAGAGCAGCTATCTCGGCTACCCGATGAGCCAGTTCGACAAGGACGACGTCGAGGAGCTGGGGCTGCTCAAGCTGGACCTGCTGGGCATCCGGATGCAGTCGGCGATCGCGCACGCCCTCGACGAGATCGAGCGGACCGACGGCGAGACCGTCGACATCGACGCGATCCCGCGGGACGACCCGACGACGTTCGAGCTGATCCGCAGCACCCGCACGCTCGGCATGTTCCAGATCGAGTCGCCGGGGCAGCGGGAGCTGGTCGGCAAGTTCGGCCCCCGGACGTTCGAGGACATCATCATCGACATCTCGCTGTTCCGGCCCGGGCCGGTGAAGAGCGACATGGTCACCCCGTTCCTCATGGCCCGGAACGGCTGGCGCGACGCCGAGTACCCCCACCCCGACCTGGAGTTCGCTCTCGCCGAGACCGCCGGGGTGGTGGTCTTCCACGAGCAGGTGCTGCAGGTGGTGGCCCGGATGGCCGGTTGCACGCTGGCCGAGGCCGACGAGGTGCGCCGGGCGCTGGGGGAGAAGGACGCCCACCCCGAGGTGCGGGCCTGGTTCGTCCCGCGCGCGCTGGACGCCGGGTACCCGGTGGAGGTCGCCGAGCGGGTGTGGGAGGTGCTGGCCGCCTTCGGGTCGTTCGGCTTCTGCAAGGCGCACGCGGCGGCGTTCGCGCTGCCCACCTACCAGTCGGCCTGGCTGAAGACCCACCACCCGGCGGCGTTCCTGGCCGGCGTGCTCACCCACGACCCCGGCATGTACCCGAAGCGGCTGATCCTCGACGACGCGCGCAACTTCGGCATCCGGGTGCTCGGGCTCGACGTCAACGCCTCGACCGGCAGCTACCGGGTCGAACGGCTCGCCGCCGGCGATGACACCGACGACGACCCCGAAGCTCAGGTGGAGGTCGAGGGCTGGCATCGCCCGGAGTGGATGCCGGCGACGATGCCCGACCCCACGCGGTACGGCATCCGGCTCTCGCTGGCCGACGTGAAGGGCATCTCCGACGACGAGGTCGCGCGGGTGGTCGCCGGGCAGCCCTATCGGTCACTGACGGATTTCTGGGGGCGGGCGTCGGTGTCCCGCCCGGTGGTGGAGCGGCTGGTGCTGGCCGGGGGGTTCGACTCGCTCTACGGGTTCGGGATGCGCGACCGGGAGGCCGGCCGGCCGACCCGCCGGCGACGACAGGTGACCCGGCGCGACCTGCTGCTGCAGATCAGCGAGCTCGACCGGTGGAGCCGCAGCGGCGCGCGGGCGACGTCCGACGGGCAGCTGAGCCTGGACCTCATGGGGATGGGGCTGCCCGAGGAGGAGTCCACCGGGGAGCCGGCCGGCCCGGAGTGGGCCGAGGGCAGCGGGCTGCCCGAGTTCACCGACGCCGAGCTGGTGCGGGCGGAGCTGGAGGTGCTCGGGCTGGACGCCAGCCGGCACGTCGTCGACTTCTACCGGCCGTTCCTGTCGGCGGTCGGCGCGGTGCCGGCCGGGGAGCTCCTCGGCTGCCGCAGCGGCAGCGAGGTGCTGGTGGCCGGTGTCAAGGTGGCCACCCAGACCCCGCCGATCCGGTCGGGGCGCCGCGTGGTGTTCGTGACCCTCGACGACGGCACCGGCTGCACCGACTCGACCTTCTTCGAGGACGCGCAGGGTCCCTACGCCGCGACGGTCTTCCACTCGTGGCTGCTGGTCATCCGCGGGGTCCTGCGCCGGACCGGGCCGCGCGGGGTGTCGCTGCGGGCCACCGGGGCGTGGGAGCTGCCGGCGCTGCACGAGGCGTGGGAGGCCGACGGGCTCGACGGTGTCCGCGACCTGATGGCTGCGCCGGGGGAGTACACCGAGCAGTCGATCGCCGGGGCGGCCGCATCGCACGGCTCCCGACCGGTGGTCGTGCGCCCCGTCCTGGTCCACCCGACCGGCTTCCGCATGTCGCCCTACGCCGACATCAAGCCGGCCGGCGAGGAGACGAAGGGCGCGGCCCGCCGCGCCGCGGCCGGACCGCCGCGGAAGCTCTGGCACTCCAGCCCGGGCAGCTCGGGCCACTGAGGAATACCCCGCTGCCCCCAGCCGCTCGCCGGCCGGGGGCAGCGCCCGGGCTCAGCCGTTGCCGCTCTCGGGCTCGGTGGCCTCGTCGACCTCCTGCTCGACCTCGTCGACACCCTGCTCGATGTTCTGCTCGACGCCGTCGTCCACCACGTCGTCACCGCAGGCGACCGTCGTGAGGGAGGCGGCGGTGATGGCGAACGCGGCCGCGGTCCGGCGGAGCAGACGTGGACGGGTGGCGCGGGTCATGGCAACTCCTCGGTCGTCGGTGGTACTGACCGGACAGGTCTGCCCCCGGGCTCCCGGCCGGTAAACGACCGGCGCCGGTCGACCGCCGACCGATGAGTCCGGGCGACGCCGGAGGTCCGACCACCGACACCGACACCGGCACCCGGCCGGCGTGCGCAGGAGAGGACCGACCATGCCCAAGCAGATCCCGTGTCTGTGGTTCGACGGCCAGGCCGAGGAGGCGGCGACGCTCTACACCTCGGTCTTCCCGAACTCCCGCATCGGCCAGGTGACCCGGTACGGACCGGGCATGCCGCCGCCCATGCAGGAGGGCGACGTCCTGACCGTCACCTTCACCCTCGACGGCCAGGAGTACACCGCCCTCAACGGCGGCCCGCAGTTCCCGTTCACCGAGGCGGTCTCCTTCCAGATCATGTGCGCTGACCAGGAGGAGGCCGACCACTACTGGGACCGGCTCACCGACGGCGGCGAGGCGAGCATGTGCGGCTGGCTCAAGGACCGCTTCGGCGTCTCCTGGCAGGTCGTCCCCGAGGAGCTGATGGCCCTGCTCAACGACCCCGATCCGGCGCGTGCCCAGCGCGCGACGCAGGCGATGCTGCAGATGCGCCGCATCGACCTCGCCGAGATCCGCCGGGCCGCCGACGGGGTCGACGCCCAGGTCGACGCACAGGTCGACGCATAGGTCGACGCATAGCCCGGTGCCCAGGGACGACGGCGCGGCGCCCACCGGCGGGGAAGCGGTGGGCGCCGCGGTCCGCCGCTAGGCTCCGGTGGGTGCCGACCGTTCCCGCCTCGCCGACCGCGGAGCAGCTGCCCGTCCGGACCGCTGCCGTGTGGGCCGCGCTCGACCCGCTGGTCGGCGCCGGGAACGCGCTCCGCGTGCTGGACGTCGGCGGCGGCAGCGGGATGTTCGCCGTCCCCCTGGCCCGCCTGGGCCACACCGTCACCGTCGTCGACCCCAGTGCCGACGCCCTGGCCACCCTGGGCCGGCGCGCCCAGACCGCCGGGGTGGGCGACCGGGTCCGCGGGGTCCAGGGCGACGGCGACCTGCTGCACGAGGTCCTCGCGGACGACGGCGGGTACGACCTCGCCCTCTGCCACTCCGTCCTCGAGGTCGTCGACGACCCCGCGGTCACCCTGGCCGAGATCGCCGGCGCCCTGCGCAGCGGGGGGTGGGTGAGCCTCGCCGTCGCCAACCGGGCCGGCTCCGTGCTCGCCCGCGCTCTCGCCGGCCACCCCGCGGAGGCCCTCACGCACCTCCGCGACCAGGGCGCGGCGCCGGGTCGGCCGGTCCGCCGCCGGTTCACCCCCGAGGACCTGCTCGCGCTGGTCGCCGGCGCCGGGCTGACGCCGGGTACCTGGCGCGGGGTCTCCGTCGTCGCCGACCTGCTGGATACCGCGTCCGGCGCCGACCCCGCCGCGGTCCGGGACCTCGAGCTCGCGCTCGCCGACACCTCGCCCTACCGCGAGGTGGCCGCGGGCCTCCACCTGCTGGCGACCCGCGCGTGACCGGCGGGGTCGACGGCGCCCTGCCGCCCGACCTGCACCGGCCCGCCTACGGCGTCGCCACCCTGGCCGACGTGCTGCCCGGCGTCGCGGCGGCCCTGGGCAGCCCCGTGCCCCGCGGCGACCTCCCCGTCGACCCCCTGGGCCTGGCCGGGGCCCGGGGGGGGGGGGGGGGGGGGGGGGGGGGGGGGGGGGGGGGGGGGGGGGGGGGGGGGGGGCGGGCGCCCCGGCCCCGGCCCCCCCGCCCCCCACGCCCGCCCCCCCCCGCACCCCCACTCCACACCCCCCCCCCCCCCCCCCCCCCCCCCCCCCCCCCCCCCCCCCCCCCGCCCCCCCCCCCCCCCCCCCCCCCCCCCCCCCCCCCCCCACCACCGTCCCCCCCGACCCCGAGCCAGCCGAGGAGCCATGAAACTGCACGATGCCCGGAAGGACCTCATCGCGGGCGGGGTCTTCACCGGTTTCGGGCTGGCCTTCGCCATCACCTCGGCCACGTACGACATCGGCAGCCCGCTGCGCATGGGACCGGGTTTCTTCCCGCTGGTCCTCGGCGGGGTGCTCGTCGTCCTGGGCATCGCGATCGCCGTCACCGGCTACCTCTCCGGCGAGGGCGGCGACCCGGGCCCCGTCCCCTGGCGGGCGCTGGTGCTGCTGGTCACCGCCCTGCTCTTCTTCGGCTACTTCGTGCGCGCGCTGGGCCTGGTGCCGACGCTGCTGGTGACGGTCACGATGGCCGTGCTGGCCGGCCGGAGCGTCCGGGTCATCCCGGCCCTGGTGATCGCGGTGAGCATCACCGCGGTCTGCGTGCTGATCTTCGTGGTGGCGCTGCAGCTGCGGCTGCCGCTCCTCGGCCCGTGGCTGGGGGGCTGAGGCCTCCATGGGGGTGCTCGAGAGCCTCGCGCTCGGCTTCGAGACGGCGTTCACGCCGGTCAACCTGCTCTTCTGCCTCCTCGGCGTCGCCCTCGGCACCGCGGTCGGCGTCCTGCCCGGCATCGGGCCGACCGCCACGATGGCGCTGCTGCTGCCGATCACCTTCGGCTTCGAGCCGGTCACCGCGCTGATCATGCTGGCGGGCATCTACTACGGCGCCCAGTACGGCGGGTCCACCACCGCCATCCTGATCAACCTGCCCGGCGAGTCGTCGGCCGCCGTGACGGCGATCGACGGCTACTCCATGGCCAAGCAGGGCCGGGCCGGCAAGGCGCTGGCCACGGCGGCCCTCGGCTCGTTCTTCGCCGGCAGCGTGGCCACGCTCATCGTGGCGCTCCTCGCCGCGCCGATCGCCGACATCGCGCTCGAGTTCGGCCCGGCCGAGTTCTTCTCGCTCATCGTGCTCGGCCTCATCGCCTCCATCACGCTGGCCAGCGGCTCGACGCTCAAGGCGCTGGCGATGATCGTCCTCGGGCTCCTGCTCGGCACGGTCGGGCAGGACATCGCCACCGGCGTCCCGCGCTTCACCTTCGGCCAGCGCGAGCTGTTCGGCGGCTTCGAGTTCGTCTCCCTCGCGGTCGGGCTGTTCGGCATCGCCGAGATCCTGCGCAACCTCGAGGGCGACATGACGCGCAGCGTCATGGTCAAGAAGGTCGAGAACCTCTGGCTCTCCAAGGAGGACTTCCGCCGCATCCGGATGCCGGTGCTGCGCGGGACGGCCCTGGGCTCGGCGCTCGGCGTCCTCCCCGGGGCCGGGCACGTCCTCGCCTCGTTCGTCTCCTACTCGATGGAGAAGCGCTCCTCGAAGCGGCCCGAGGAGTTCGGCAAGGGAGCGATCGAGGGCGTCGCCGGGCCGGAGTCGGCGAACAACGCCGCCGCCCAGACGTCGTTCATCCCCCTGCTGACCTTCGGGCTGCCGGCCAACTCGATCATGGCGCTGCTGATCGGCGCGCTGATCATCCAGGGCATCGTCCCGGGCCCGAACGTCATCGTCGACGAGCCCGCGCTCTTCTGGGGGCTGATCGTCTCGTTCTGGATCGGCAACCTGTTCCTGGTGCTGCTGAACCTGCCGCTGATCGGGCTGTGGGTGAAGATGCTCACGATCCCGTACCGGTGGCTGTTCCCGGCGATCGTCGCCTTCGCCTGCATCGGCACCTACGCGATCAGCCTCAACGCCTACGACGTCTACGCCATCGCCTTCTTCGCGCTCCTCGGCTACGGGCTCATCAAGCTGGGGTGCGAGCCGGCGCCGCTGCTGCTGGGCTTCGTGCTGGGGCCGCTGCTGGAGCGGTTCCTGCGCCGCGCGCTCACCATCTCCCAGGGCGACGCGACCGTCTTCCTCACCCGCCCGATCTCGCTGGCCCTCCTCGTCCTGGCGGCGCTGGCCCTGCTCATCGCGGTGCTCCCGTCGGTCCGCCGCAAGCGCGAGGCCGTGTTCGAGGAGGAGGAGGTCTGACGCACCGCGTCGACCGGCGCGGCCCTCAGGTGGTCAGCGCCAGCCAGATCGGCAGGGTGAGGAGCGCGGCCGTCGTCGCCGCCGACACCTGGGCGGCGACGAACGCGCCGTTGCCGTCCATGCGTGCGGCCAGCACGTACGACGCGGTGGCCGGGGGGACGGCGGCGAGCGCGAGGACGACGAAGCGCTGGTCCCCGTCCACGCCGAGCAGGGCGCACAGGCCCAGCGCCACCGCGGGGACGGCGAGGAGCTTCACCGCCCCGAGGTAGCCGGCCATGAACCGCTGCCCGCGCGGCAGGCCGCCCAGGCGCAGGGCCGCCCCCACCGCGAGCAGCCCCAGCGGCACGGCGGCGGCGGCCAGCCGGGAGAGCGTCGCGTCCACCGGCGAGGGGAGCGCGAGCCCCAGGAGGTTGCCGCCCAGCCCGGCGACCGTGGCCAGGATCAGCGGGTTGCGGCCGACGGCCGCGAGGACGCGCACCACCCCACCGGTCGTGCCCCCGGGGGCGCTGCGGGCCAGGGCCGTGACCGCGAGGACGTTGACCAGCGGCACGGTGACGCCGAGGAGCACGCCCATGAGGGCGAGCGCGGCGACCCCCAGGTCCTCGACCAGCGCGAGGGCGATGAAGGTGTTGAACCGGAAGGCCGTCTGCCACCCCGAGGCCGCCGTCATGCGGTCGACGCCCGGGAGCCACCGGACCACCGCCCCGAGCAGGGCACCCACCCCCAGGGCGCCCACCGCGGCGAGCAGCGCTCCGCCGGAGCCGGCCGCGGCCAGGTCCGCCGACAGCGTGGTGCGGAAGAGCAGCACCGGGAAGAGCACGAAGTAGACCAGGCGCTCCAGGTCGACCCAGAAGCCCGGTGACCGCCAGGCGTAGCGGCGCAGGAGCACGCCGATGAGGAGGAGGGCGAACTCCGGGAGGACGAGCGCGGCCGCGTTCACCGGGCCGTCACCCGTACGCGTCGAACGCGAGGTAGACCGCCAGCCCTACACCGGCGAGGGCGATGACCCGCCGCAGCGCCGTCTGGGGAGCCACCCGGACGATGCGCGGGCCGAGGAGCGCGCCGAGGAACAGCCCGAGGGCCAGCGGCAGGGCGGCCGACCAGACGACCGTGGCGAAGACCGCGAAGCCGATCGCGGCGACGGTGTTGGCCACGCCGAGCACGACGTTGCGCATGGCGTTGCTGCGGGGGAGGCCCTCCCCGGTGGTGAGCAGGAAGGTGGCCAACATCAGCACGCCGGCGGCGGCACCGAAGTAGCCGCCGTAGACGGAGATGACGAGGACGGCGACCGGCAGCCACCACTGGTCGGGGCGGCCGGCGCGCGCCGCGGCGCCCTCGGCCGCGAGCTCCCGCGGGGAGCGCTGGACCAGGATGGCGATCGACGCCGCGCCGATGAGCCACGGCACGACCTTCTCGAAGCCGCCCGCCGGGGTGAGCAGCAGGAGCAGCGCGCCGACGGCTCCGCCGACCAGCCCGGCGACCATCAGCGGGACCAGCCGCCGCCCCTGGCCCGCCAGCTCCGGGCGGGACGCGCTCACCGTGCCCACGCCCACCACGACCAGGGCGGCGGTGTTGGTGACGTTGGCCGTCACCGGGGGCAGGCCCACGGCCAGCAGGGCCGGGTAGCTGATCAGCGAGGCCAGCCCGGCGATGCTGCCGGTGAGCCCCGCCCCGACGCCGGCGAGCACCAGGAACACGAACTCCCAGGCGCTCACCGTCGCTGCTCCGCAGGGGAACCCGAGGCTTCAGCGCTCATCCGGTCACCACCACCACGATCGCCACCAGCCCCAGCACGACGATCGCCGTCCGCAGCACGGCGGAAGGCAGCCGCCGGCCGTAGCGGGAGCTGACCGCGGCGCCGAGCAGCGACCCCACGGACAGCAGCGCGGCGGCCGACCAGACGATGCGGTCGGGCGCGACGACGACGTAGGCGCCGGCGGCGACGGCGTTGACCGCCAGCGTGAGCACGTTCTTGAGGGCGTTGAGGCGCTGCAGCGGCTCGCGCAGCAGCAGCCCGAAGATGCCGATCTGCAGCACGCCCTGGCTGGCGGCGAAGTAGCCGCCGTAGGTGCCGGTGAAGTAGGCGCCGGCGAAGCAGGCGGCCAGCCGCCCGCCCCTGACCGGCGGCGCCGTGCCGTCCTCCGGCCGGGCGGGGAGCCGGCGCTGGACCCGCGGCCCGAGCACCACCAGGACCACGGCGAGCCCGATGAGGGCCGGCACGATCGCCTCGAACGCCGCGGCCGGCAGGGTGAGCAGCAGGAAGGCCCCGGTGAGCGCGCCCAGGACGGAGGCGGGCAGGAGGCTCAGCAGCAGCCGTCGCTGGCCGCGGAGCTCGCGGCGGTAGCCGATGGATCCGCTGAGGTTGCCGGCGACCAGGCCGAGGGAGTTGGTGATGGTGGCCGGCACCGGGGGGAGCCCCACCGCCAGGAGCACCGGGAAGCTGACGAGGGTGCCGGAGCCGACGACGGCGTTGATGCCACCGGCCGCGAAGCCGGCCGCGGCCACCGCGAGCATCTCCCACCCGCTCATCTGGTCATCGCCGGGAAGGGTCGCACGACACCGCCCGGGGCCGCCGCTGCGGGACTGTGTCGGACGGCTCACACCCGGTGGCCTGCCCCGCTGCGGTCGCCGTCGGGCCCGAACCTGGGTAGGCAGGACGCATGACCGTCCTCGGGTTCCACAACTCGCACGAGCAGGTCCACCCCGCGGCGCTGCTGGACGACGTCCGGCACGCCGAGGAGGTCGGCTTCACCGCCGCCATGTGCTCCGACCACCTCACCCCCTGGAACCCGCGGCAAGGGGAGTCGGCGTTCGCGTGGTCGTGGCTCGGGGCCGCGATGGCGACCACGTCGCTGCCGTTCGGGGCGGTGAACGCGCCCGGGCAGCGCTACCACCCGGTGATCGTCGCCCAGGCGATCGCCACCCTGGGCGCGATGTTCCCCGGCCGGTTCTGGGTGGCGCTGGGCAGCGGCGAGGCGATGAACGAGCACGTCACCGGCGACGCGTGGCCGCGCAAGGACGTCCGGGACGCGCGGCTGCGGGAGTGCGTCGAGGTCATCCGCGCCCTGCTCGCGGGGGAGGAGGTGAGCCACGACGGGCTGGTCACCGTGGACCGCGCGAAGCTCTACACGCTGGCCGATCCCCAGCCGGCCCTGATCTGCCCCGCGGTCAGCGTGGCCACCGCCCGCAACGGCGCCGACTGGGCCGACGGGCTGGTCACCATCAACCAGCCGCACGAGAAGCTGCGCGAGATGGTCGCCGCCTACCGGGACGCCGGCGGGCAGGGGACCCTCGCCCTCCAGGTGCACGTGTCCTGGGACCCCGACCCCGACCGCGCGGTGGCGGTCGCGCACGACCAGTGGCGCAGCAACGTCTTCCCGCCGCCGCTGTGCTGGGACCTCGACAGCCCGGAGGCCTTCGAGCAGGCCAGCGCGCACGTGACGCCGCAGGACATGCACGGCCCGGTCCGGATCTCGGCCGACCTCGGGCAGCACGCGGCCTGGATCGCCGAGTACCTGGAGCTCGGCTTCGACCAAGTGTACCTGCACCACGTCGGCCAGGAGCAGCGCCCGTTCCTCGACGCCTTCGGCGAACGGGTGCTCCCGCAGTTCGACCTCGAGCGACCCCGGCCGGTGGCCGCCATCGACCCGCCCGGCCCGGCCGAGAACCGCCGTCCGCACGTCGCCCCGGTGCCCGCGCCGTGAGGATCACCGACACGTCCGACCTCTGGTGGAAGAACGCCGTCGTCTACTGCCTGGACGTCGAGACCTTCATGGACTGGAACGGCGACGGCGTCGGCGACCTGCAGGGCCTGGCGCAGCGGCTGGACCACCTCGCCGACCTCGGCGTCACCTGCCTGTGGCTGATGCCCTTCTACCCGACGGCCGGGCGGGACGACGGCTACGACATCACCGACTACTACGGCGTGGACCCGCGGCTGGGCGACTTCGGCGACCTCGTCGAAGTGGTCCGGACGGCGAACGACCGCGGGATGAGGGTGATCGCCGACCTCGTGGTCAACCACACCTCCGACCAGCACCCGTGGTTCCGGTCGGCGAAGGAGAGCAAGGACTCCCCGTACCGCGACTTCTACGTCTGGCGCGCGGACGAGCCGCCGGACACCAGCGACCAGGTGGTCTTCCCCGACGCCGAGGGCGGCATCTGGACGCACAGCCCGGAGACCGGCGAGTGGTACCTGCACCGCTTCTACTCCGAGCAGCCCGACCTGAACGTCGCCAACCCGAAGGTCCGGGACGAGATCGCGAAGATCATGGGTTTCTGGCTGCAGCTGGGGCTCTCGGGCTTCCGGGTCGACGCCGTGCCCTTCCTGCTGGAGACCGCCGGGATGGACGAGGAGACGGCGGCGCGGTTCCCCGACCCGCACGAGTACCTGCGCGCCCTGCGCGCCTTCCTCGGCCGACGGACCGGTTCCGGTGTGCTGCTGGGCGAGGTCAACCTGCCTTTCGAGCAGCAGGTGGACTTCTTCGGCGGCGGGGACGGTGACGAGCTGACCATGCAGTTCGACTTCAACACCATGCAGCGCACCTACCTGTCGCTGGCCCGCGGCGACGCGGGGCCGCTCGCCGCCTCGCTGGCTGCCCGCCCGGAGATCTCCTCCGACAGCCAGTGGGGGACGTTCGTCCGCAACCACGACGAGCTGACCCTGGACAAGCTTTCCGACGACGAGCGCGCGGAGGTCTTCGCCGCCTTCGGCCCCGAGCCGGAGATGCAGGTCTACGACCGGGGCCTGATCCGGCGGCTGCCCCCGATGCTGTCGGGCGACCCGCGCCGGGTGCGGATGGTCTACAGCTTGCTGTTCGCCCTGCCGGGCACGCCGGTGCTCTTCTACGGCGAGGAGATCGGCATGGGGGAGGACCTCTCGGCCGGCAGCCGGCTGTCGGTGCGCACCCCGATGCAGTGGACCGGCGGCGCCAACGGCGGGTTCTCCCGCGCTCCGGCCGACCAGCTGACCCGGCCGGTCGTCGACGGTGGCTTCGGGCCCGAGTTCGTCAACGTCGCCGACCAGCGCCGTGACCCGGAGTCGCTGCTGTCGTTCATGAAGCTGCTGATCCGGCGCTACCGCGAATCGCCGGAGCTCGGCTGGGGGGAGTTCGCCGTCCTGGAGCAGCCGCACGCCGCGGTGCTGGCCCTCATGTGCACCTGGGACGACGCGGCGCTGGTCACCCTGCACAACCTCGGGCCGGAGCCGCGGACGGTGCCGCTCACCGTGCCCGGGTGCGGCAGCGGGCACCGCCTGCAGGACCTGCTCATGTCCTGCACCACCGACCTGGGCGACGACGGCGCCGCGGAACTGGCGCTCGAGGGCTTCGGCTACCGCTGGCTGCGCGTGGTCGGGGAGGACAGCCGGCGGCTGCTCTGAGCGCGGCGGTGGCTGGCTGCGGCCGGCCGGTTACCCGCTGACCTGCGATCCGGCATCCCGGGGGCGTGAGTGATGGCCCACGTGGCCGGCGCGGGGTGTCCTGCACCGCGCGGGGGACGGCTGTGCCTAGCGTGGCCGGTGAGGTGAGTGCGATGAGCGAACGAGACCAGACCATGTCCCTGCCCGCGACCGGGCCCGACGGCTCCGGGGCCCCGACCGGTGGCGGCACGTCGGCCGGGGCGACGCCGACCGGCGCGCCGGTGCCGCCCCCGCCGGAGCCGACCCCGGTCCCCGCCGGAGAGGCGCCACCCGCCGGGCACGCCACTGCGCCGGTGGGCGTCCGCCCGGCCCCTCGGAAGCCGCGGCGCGGCCCCATGACCGTGATGGGCCCCTGGGCGCCGGTGGCCGGCGGCCTCATCGGGCTGCTCCTCGGCCTGGTCGCCGTCCTGCTGCTCGCCGGCTCGGCGGAGACCTTCGACGACCGGCTCTCGCTGACCTTCGCCGTCCTGGGGCTCGGCCTGCTGGGGGCCGCCGGAGTGCTGCTCGCCGACGAGGTGCGCATCGTGCGCCAGCGCTCGCGGGAGGCCGGTGTGCGCCCGCAGTGGGTGGAGGCGACGGCGGGGCTGGTGAACGGGCTGACCCCGGCCCGCCTGCTGCTGCTGGTCAGCGCCTTCGTGCTGTTCCTGTCGGCCTACGTCGCCCGCTGAGCTGAGCGGCCGGGCGCCGATCGTGGTCACCGCGCTGCCGTGACCACGATCGGCGCCCCGGTGGGCGCCGGGTGGGCCTTGCCCTCAGGGCTTGACGGCGAGGACCGGGCGGTCGGCGTCGAGGAGGATCCGCTGGGCGCTGCTGCCCATGAGCAGCTTGCCGACGGGGGAGCGCTTGCGGAGCCCGATGACGATGACCGAGGCGTCGACCTCCCGGGCCACCCGCAGCACCTCGTCGGCCACCTCGCCCTCGCGGGTCACCTGCCGGACCTCGACCGCGACGCCGGCCTTCTCGGCCTGGGCGGTGATGTCGCGGACGGTGTCCTCGTCGGCGACCTCCACGCTGACCGGGGCGCCCCCGCGCGAGGAGTTGAGCACGAGGAGCCCCTCGCCGCGGCGCGCCGCCTCGGCGATCCCGGCATCGAGAGCCGCGCGGGCCTCCGGGGTGGGGACGAATCCGACGAGGACGGTCATACGGGCTCCTTGGCGCGATGGTCGGAGGTCTCCGCCCGCCGGCGCCGGAGCAGCCGGGAGAGCAGGGGACCGATGACGACGAGGGCGAATACCGCCAGCAGTGTCCCCGAGATCGGCCGGGTGAGGAAACCGGTGGGGTCGCCCTCGAAGATCAGCAGCGACCGGCGCAGGTTGCTCTCCAGCAGCGACCCGAGCACGAAGGCCAGCACGAGCGGCCCCGGGTCGAAGCCCAGCTTCTTCATCAGGTAGCCCAGGGCGCCGAAGACGATGACCAGGCCGATGTCGAAGACGCTGTTGCGCACCGTGTAGACGCCGATCAGCGTGATCATCACCGTGATGGGCGCCAGCACCGTCGCGCGGACCCGCAGGATGCGGACGAACAGGCCCACCAGCGGGATGCTCATGATCAGCAGCAGGATGTTGCCGATGTACATCGAGTTGACGACGCCCCAGAACAGCTCGGGGTCGTCCTGGACCAGCCGCGGCCCGGGGGTGACCCCCTGGATCAGGAGCGCGCCGAAGATGACCGCCATCGTCGCGTTCGCCGGGATGCCCAGGGTGAGCAGCGGGATGAAGGACGACGTCGCCGCGGCGTTGTTGGCCGACTCCGGGGCGGCGACGCCCTCCACCGCGCCCTTGCCGAAGCGCTCGGGGGTCTTGGAGCGGCGCTTCTCCAGCGAGTAGGCGGCCAGGGACGAGAGCGTCGCCCCGCCGCCGGGGAGGATGCCCAGGAAGAACCCGAGCACCGAGCCGCGGCCGATGGCGCCGGAGGACTGGCGCAGGTCCTTGCGGGAGGGCCACACGTTGGCCACGGTGGAGGGCGCGCGCACCGCGTGGTGCCGCTCCTCGAGGGCGTACAGGATCTCGCCGAGCCCGAACAGGCCCATCGCGATCGGCACGAAGTCCAGCCCGTCGGCGAGGTTCAGGTTGTCGAACGTGAAGCGCTCCGCGCCGGTGAAGCTGTCCCGGCCGACGGTCGCCAGCAGCAGCCCGGCGGCGGCGGCGATCAGCGCCTTGATCCGGTCGCCGCTGCTGATGGTGGAGACCAGCAGGATGCCGAGCAGCGCGAGGGCGGTGTACTCGGGCGGGCCGAAGTCCAGGGCGAAGCCGGCGACGAGCGGCGCGACGAAGGACAGCGCCACGATCGAGATGGTGCCGCCGACGAACGAGCCGATGGCGGCGATGCCCAGCGCGGTCCCGGCCTTGCCCTGCTTGGCCAGGGCGTAGCCGTCGAAGACGGTCACCACGGTCGACGCCTCGCCGGGCAGGCGCAGGAGCACCGACGTGATCGTCCCGCCGTACTGGGCGCCGTAGAAGATGCCGGCCAGCATGATGATCGCCGTCACCGTGTCGATGCCGATGGTCAGCGGCAGGAGGATCGCGATCGTCGCCGCGGGCCCGAGCCCGGGGAGGACACCGACCAGCATGCCGATGACGACGCCGATGAGGCAGTACAGCAGGTTCGTGGGCTCGAGGACGACGGTGAAGCCGTCCAGCACCGGGGCCAGATCCACCGGGAACTCCCTAGAACAGGTGCGGGATCGGGACCGAGAGGGCCACGACGAAGATCAGGTAGAAGGCGACGACCACGGCCAGGCTCAGCACGACCGACAGCCGCCAGCTCTCGCGACCGAGGAAGCGCAGCCAGACGAACACCAGCGCGGTGGCCGGGATCTCGAAGCCGATGACGCCGATCGCCGCGACGAAGCCGACCATCGTGGCGATGCCGGCCACGACGAGCCAGCTGGCGCGGGTGAACTTCTCCGCGTCGGCCGTCCGGCGGGCCAGCGGCAGCAGCGCCAGGCCCAGGCCGGTCAGCACGACACCGATGAGGAAGGGCCAGGTGCCCCCGGCGGGGGCCGATGCGCTGCCGACGCCCTGGCCGAACGACCCGACCACCGTGGCGATGCCCAGGCACACCACGACGAGCGCGATGACCACGTTCGCCACCGGACCGGCCGGCTCCGGGCGCTCCTCGGCGGTGAGCTCCGCGGCGAGGTCGTCGGCGTCGGCGATCGTCGGGTCGTCGTGCAGCCGTTCGACGAGGTCCGCCGGGCCGGTCCCGGCGGCCGGGTGGCCGCCGGGACCGGTGGGGCGCTGCGCCCCGCCGGGGGCAGAGGTCACTGCTCTCCGCCGAGGTCGATGTCGTACTCCTCGACCACGCTGCGGTACTGCTCCAGGTTGTCCGTCCACCGCTGCTGCAGCTCCTCGCCGTCGATCTCGTTCGGCGTCAGCAGGTTGTTCTCGTTGAACTCCTGGTAGGAGTCGGTCTCGAACGCCGCCCGCGCTGCCTCGCGCAGCTGCTCGATGATCTCGTCCGGGGTGCCCTCCGGCGCCACCAGGGCGCGGGACTGCTGCACCGGGACGTCGTAGCCGGCCTCGATTGCGGTCGGGGTGTCCGGCAGGAAGGACGGGCGCTCCTCGGCGAAGGTCACGATCGGGGTCAGCTCGCCACCCTCGATCCGCTCGATCGCCTCGCCGAGCTGGATGGAGCCGACGTCGACCTGCCCGCCCAGGACGGCGGTGAGCGTCGGCGAACCGCCGTCGAACGGGACGGCGGTGGCCTCGATGCCGGCCTGGTTGAACAGCAGCTCCTGCGACAGCTGGCTGCCGGTGCCGACCCCGGTGGTGCCGAAGGTGACCGGCCGGCCGGCGGCGGCGAGGTCCTCGACGGTGCTGAAGCCCGAGCCCGCCGCGGTGACGAGCACGTAGTCGTCGAGCGAGATGCCCGTGACGACCTCGTAGTCGTTGACGTCGACGGCCTCGTCCTCGGGGACGGCCAGCGGGGTGATGTACCCCAGGCTGCCGTTGAAGATCATCAGCGTCTGGCCGTCGGGTGCCTCCCCGGCCAGCTGCTGGGCCGCGAGCGCGCCGTTGGCGCCGGGGCGGTTCTCCACGGTGACCGCGACGCCGAGCTCGTCGGACATGCCCTCGGCGACGGCCCGCCCGATCAGGTCGGTGCTGCCACCCGGGTCCTGGCCCACCAGGATCGTGATCGGACCGTCGGGGAAGGACTCCGCGTCAGCGGTCTCGCCGCCGCCGAGGTTGCCGCCGCAGGCGGTCAGGGCGAGGGCTGCAGCCACGCCGAGACCCGCCGCGGTCCGGCGGCGAACCCGGTTCATCTGGGTCATCTGTGTCTCCTCGTCGAGAGCCCGGTCGGAGGGTTCCGACGCTGTGAGGGCGGTCACTGGTGCGGCGACTGTATGGGCGGCTTTTCATGCCTGTCCAAAACCGATGCTGCATTGATTGATACCTTGCCGGTATGGCGTTCACCTTGGAGCAGCTCCGCGGTTTCGTCGCCGTCGCCGACGAGCTGCACTTCGGTCGCGCGGCGGCCAGGCTGAAGATGACCCAGCCGCCGCTGAGCCGGCAGATCCAGAAGCTGGAGCGGGCCGTGGGCGCCCAGCTGCTGGAGCGGGACAACCGCCGGGTCACCCTGACGGCCGCGGGCGAGGTCTTCCTGACCGAGGCGCGGCGGCTGCTGGCGCTGGCCGACACGGCGCCCGAGGTCGCCCGCCGCGTCTCCTCGGGCTCCAGCGGCATCGTGCGGATCGGCTTCACGGCCGCCTCCACCTACGGCATCCTCGGCGGGCTCCTCAACGACCTGGCGCGCGAGCTGCCCGACGTCGACGTCGACCTCGCCGAGATGGTGACCCGCGAGCAGGTCGCCGGGCTGCTGGACGAGGAGATCGACCTGGGGCTGGCCCGTCCGCCCTTCGACGCGGAGAGCTTCGGCTCCCGGCTGCTGCACCGCGAGCCGATGCTCGTGGCCGCCCGCACCGGTCACCGGCTGCTGGAGCTGGGGCGCCCGGTGACCGCCGCCGACATCGGCGCGGAGCCGGTGGTCATGCACTCGCCCACGCGGGCCCGGTACTTCTACGACCTCGTGGTCGGCGTCGTGCCGGTGGCCTCGGAGAACGCCGTGCACGTCGTGAGCCAGGTGCTGACGATGCTCTGGCTGGTCGCCGCCGGGCGCGGCATCGCCTTCGTGCCGGCGTCGGCGGCGCGGTTGTCGATCGACGGGGTGGGCTTCGTGCGGCTGGAGACGCCGGTGCCCGAGCCGGTGGAGCTGCACCTCCTCTGGGCGCGGCAGTCGAAGAACCCGGCGCTGCGCCGGGTCCTCGACGTCCTCACGCGGCACACGGTCCGGGGGTGACGGCGACCGTCGATGCACGGGAGGCATCGAGCGATGCGAAACCGCTCTTGGACATGCATCGTCATCCGTTCCTACCGTGACGTCGACCACCGCCGCACAGCGCTCCGAGCGCCGAGGGCGGACCCGTCGGACCCGAGGAACCACCCGTGACGCTGCTGCCCCCGGACGCTCTCGCTGACCGGTTGAAGTCCGGCCTGCTCTCCTTCCCGGTGACCCACTTCGACGCCGACCTGCAGTTCGACGAGGCGCGGTACCGCGCCCACCTGGCGTGGCAGGCGAGTTTCGACGTGGCCGGCCTGTTCGCGGCCGGAGGCACCGGCGAGGGGTTCTCGCTGACCTCCGAGGAGATGGACCGGGTGGTGCGCGTCGCGGTCGACGAGGTCGCCGGTGCGGTCCCGGTCATCGCCCCGGCCACCGGCGGGACGGCGGTGTCGGTGGCCCAGGCCCGCGCGGCGGAGGCCGCCGGCGCCTCCGGCCTGCTGCTCTTCCCGCCGTACCTGACCGAGGCCAGCCAGCGCGGGCTCGTCGAGCACATCAGCGCCGTCTGCCGGGCCACCGAGCTCGGGGTGATCGTCTACAGCCGGGCCAACGCCGTGCTCAGCGACGTCACCGTCGCCGAGGTGGCCGAGCGCAACCCCAACCTGATCGGGCTCAAGGACGGCATCGGCGACATCGAGCAGATGACCCGCACCTACGCCCGTGTGGGCGACCGGCTGATCTACGTCGGCGGGCTGCCCACGGCCGAGACCTTCGCCCTGCCGCTGCTGGAGCTGGGCGTGACCACGTACTCATCGGCGTTGTACAACTTCCTGCCCGAGTTCGCGCTGAAGTTCTACGCCGCCGTGCGCGCCCAGGACCGCGCCGCCGTCTACGCCATGCTGAACGACTTCGTGCTGCCCTACATCGACATCCGCGACCGCACGAAGGGCTACGCGGTCTCCATCGTCAAGGCCGGGCTGACCGCGGTCGGCCGGGACGGCGGCCGGGTCCGCCCGCCGCTCACCGACCTGACCGAGGCGGAGCTCGCCGAGCTGACGGCGCTCGTCTCCAAGGTCTCCTGAGACCACGGACGAGGCAGGAGGAGGACCGATGACCGATCGCACACCGACGGTGGCCGCCGTCGAGGTGGTCCCCGTCGCAGGGCACGACAGCATGCTGCTCAACCTCAGCGGCGCGCACGGCCCGTTCTTCACCCGCAACATCGCCATCGTCACCGACAGCGAGGGCCGGACGGGCGTCGGCGAGGTGCCCGGCGGTGCGGCGATCCAGCGCACCATCGAGGACGCCGCAGCCCTGCTGGTGGGGCAGCCGGTCGCGACCTACGGGCGCCTCCTCCGGGAGGTCGCGGCCACCTTCGCCGACCGCGACGCCGGTGGCCGGGGCCTGCAGACCTTCGACCTGCGGACGACGATCCACGCCGTCACCGCGCTGGAGTCGGCGCTCCTGGACCTGCTGGGCCAGCACCTCGGGGTGCCGGTCGCCGAGCTGCTGGGGGAGGGGCAGCAGCGCGACTCCGTCCCGATGCTCGGCTACCTCTTCTACGTCGGTGACCGCACCGCGACCGACCTGCCGTACCTGGCCGAGGTCGACCCGGCCGACGACTGGGCGAAGCTGCGGCGTGAGCCGGCGCTCACCCCCGAGGCGGTGGTGGCCCTGGCCGAGGCCGCGCAGGCCCGGTACGGGTTCGGAGACTTCAAGCTCAAGGGTGGCGTGCTCCCGGGGGAGGAGGAGGTCGCCGCGGTCCGCGCGCTGGCCGAGCGGTTCCCCGACGCCCGCATCACCCTCGACCCGAACGGCGGCTGGCTGCTCGCCGACGCCGTCCGGCTGTGCCGCGACCTGCACGGCGTGCTGGCCTACGCCGAGGACCCGTGCGGCGCCGAGGGCGGCTTCTCGGGTCGCGAGGTGATGGCCGAGTTCCGCCGCGCCACGGGGCTGCCCACGGCGACCAACATGATCGCCACGGACTGGCGGCAGATGGCGCACGCCGTGCGGACCAACGCCGTCGACATCCCGCTGGCCGACCCGCACTTCTGGACGATGCGCGGCTCGGTGCGGGTCGCGCAGCTCTGCAGCGACTTCGGGCTGACCTGGGGCTCCCACTCCAACAACCACTTCGACGTCTCGCTGGCGATGTTCACCCACGTCGGCGCCGCCGCGCCGGGGGAGATCACCGCGCTGGACACCCACTGGATCTGGCAGGACGGGCAGGGGCTCACCCGCGAGCCGCTGCAGATCCGCGACGGCGCCATCGAGGTGCCCACCGCCCCGGGTCTCGGCGTCGAGCTGGACCGCGAGGCGCTCGAGGCCGCGCACCAGCTGTACCTCGAGCACGGGCTCGGGGCCCGTGACGACGCCGTCGCCATGCAGTACCTCGTCCCCGGCTGGGCGTTCGACCCCAAGCGCCCCTGCCTCGTCCGCTGACCGCTCCGGAGGAACCCGTGACCAGCACCGTGCCCGTCCTGCGACCCAGCAGCGCACCGGCGGTCCTCGACCGCATCGAGTCGGTCGCGCTCTCCTCGGTCACGCTGCCGCTGGCGACGGCGATCAGCGACGCCAAGGTCTTCACCGGCCGGCAGCGCGCGATGACCGAGGTCGTCTTCCTCTTCGCGGAGATCCGCACCGAGGCCGGTCTCGAGGGGATCGGGTTCAGCTACTCCAAGCGCGCGGGCGGACCGGCCCAGTTCGCGCACGCCCGCGAGATCGCCCCCGACCTGATCGGGGAGGACCCCAGCGACATCGCCCGGCTCTGGACCAAGCTGGTCTGGGCGGGCGCCTCGGTGGGCCGCAGCGGCGCCTCCACGCAGGCGATCGCGGCGATCGACGTCGCGCTGTGGGACCTCAAGGCCAAGCGGGCCGGGTTGCCGCTGGCCAAGCTGCTGGGCGCCCACCGGGACTCGGTGCGCTGCTACAACACCTCCGGGGGCTTCCTGCACGAGTCGGTCGAGCAGGTCAAGGACAACGCCACCCGGACGCTGGAGAGCGGCGTCGGCGGGATCAAGATCAAGGTCGGGCTGCCGGACTCGGCGGAGGACCTGCGCCGGGTCCGCGCCGTCCGTGAGCACCTCGGCGACGGGGTGCCGTTCATGGTCGACGCCAACCAGCAGTGGGACCGGCCCACCGCGATGCGCGTGAGCCGGCGCCTCGAGGAGTTCGACCTCGTGTGGATCGAGGAGCCGCTGGACGCCTACGACGCCGAGGGGCACGCCCAGCTGGCCCGCTCGCTGGACACCGCGATCGCCACGGGGGAGATGCTCACCAGCGTCGCCGAGCACCGGGAGCTGATCCGGCAGGGGGCGGTCGACGTCCTGCAGCCCGACGCGCCGCGGATCGGGGGGATCACCCAGTTCCTCAAGCTGGCCGCCCTCGCCGACGACGCGAACCTGCAGATCGCCCCGCACTTCGCCATGGAGATCCACGCCCACCTCGCCGCGGCCTACCCGCACGAGCCGTGGGTCGAGCACTTCGACTGGCTGCACCCGCTGTTCCACGAGCGCCTGGAGATCCGCGACGGCCGGATGCACATCTCCGACCGCCCCGGGCTGGGCATCACGCTCACCGACCAGGCCCGCGCCTGGACCGTCGAGCGCGTCGTCGTCGACGCGCCCCGCTGACCTGCCCCTCAGGAGGAACCCATGCCCGCTGACGTCGTCAGCACCGACCCCCGCACCGGCGAGGCCGTCGAGGTGGTCGCGCAGGAGACCACCTCGGCCGAGGTGGACCGCCTCTGCGCGGCGGCGCTGGCCGCCGCGCCCGCGCTGGACGACCTCGGCCGGGCCGGCCGCGCCGCCCTGCTGCGCGACCTGGCCGGCGCGCTGGAGGCCCGGCGGGAGGACGTCGTCGCCGTCGCCGACCGCGAGACCGCCCTCGGGACGACCCGGCTGAACGGTGAGCTCACCCGGACCTGCTACCAGCTGCGGCTGTTCGCGGAGGTGCTGGAGGAGGGCAGCTACCTGGAGGCCGCCATCGACCACGCCGGCGACAGCCCGATGGGCCCGCGGCCGGACCTGCGACGGATGCTCGTCCCGATCGGCCCGGTCGCCGTCTTCGGCGCCAGCAACTTCCCGCTCGCCTTCTCCGTGCCCGGCGGCGACACCGCGTCGGCGCTGGCCGCGGGCTGCCCCGTGGTGGTCAAGGCGCACGGCTCCCACCCGGCGACGTCGCAGCTGGTGTTCGAGGTGCTGGCCGAGGCCGCGGCCGAGGCCGGTGCCCCCGACGGCACCCTCGGCATCGTGCACGGGCTGCAGGCCGGCGCCGACCTCGTCGCCCACCCCGCGATCCGCGCCGTCGGCTTCACCGGATCGGTCAACGGCGGGCGCGCGCTGCTGGAGATCATCGAGCGGCGTCCCGACCCCGTCCCCTTCTTCGGGGAGCTGTCCAGCCTCAACCCGCTGGTCGTCACCCCGCAGGCCGCCGGTGAGCGCGGCGAGACGATCGGCCGCGAGCTGGTCGGCTCCGTGACCCTGGGCGGTGGTCAGTTCTGCACCAAGCCGGGCCTGGCCTTCGTGCCCTCCGGCCCCGAGGGCGACCGCGTGGTCGGGGCGATGGCCGAGGCGGTGCGGGCCGCGGCCGCGCCCGTGCTGCTCAACGAGGGCATCGCCGCCTCCTACGGCCGCATCTCCGACGGCCTGGCGGCCGCACCGGGCGTCGAGGAGGTCGCCCGCGGGGAGCAGCCGTCGGGTGCGGGGTTCGCGGCGACCCCGCGGCTGCTCACCACGTCGGCGCGCGAGCTGCCGGCCGAGGTCACCGAGGAGTGCTTCGGCCCGGTCAGCGTGGTGGCCCGCTACGACGGCGAGGACGAGCTCTTCGCCGCGTTCGACGCCCTGCCGTCCTCGCTCACGGCCACGGTGCTGCGCGGCGAGGGCGAGACCGACCTGCCGCTGGCGGTGTCCCAGCAGTTGCGCACCCGGGCCGGCCGCATCGTCTACGACGCCTACCCGACCGGGGTCGCCGTCTCCTGGGCGCAGCACCACGGTGGGCCGTGGCCGTCGACGAACTCGCAGCACACCTCGGTGGGGACCTCGGCGATCCGCCGCTTCCTGCGCCCGGTGACGTGGCAGGGGGCCCCGGCGGAGGTCCTGCCCGAGGAGCTGACCGACGGCTACGACCGCATCCCGCGACGGGTCGACGGGACGCTGCAGCTGCCCCGTGGCTGAACGGGTCGCGCTGGTCTCCTCCGAGCGGGGGCTGCGGGTGGACCCGGACCTGCCGCTCGCCGCCGCGGCGTTGGCGGACGCCGGGTACCAGGTGGACCTCCTCCGCTGGGACGACGCCGACGCGGACTGGGGCGGCGCCGACCTCGCCGTCGTCCGGTCGTGCTGGGACTACGCCTGGCGTCGGGAGGAGTTCCTGCGCTGGGCGGCCACGGTGCCCCGGCTCCGCAACGACGCCGCCCTGCTGCGCTGGAACACCGACAAGGTGTACCTGCGCGACCTGGAGGCGGCCGGGGTGCCCGTCGTGCCGACGGTGTGGGACCCGGCCGGTCCCGGTGACCTGCCCGAGGCGCGCGAGTGGGTGGTCAAGCCGTCGGTCTCCGCGGGGTCCCGCGACACCGCCCGGTGGGGCGACCGGTCGGCGGCGCTGGCGCACGCCGCCGAGCTGACCGCGGCCGGGCGCACGGCGATGCTCCAGCCCTACCTCCCCAGCGTGGACGAGCGGGGCGAGACGGCGATGCTGTTCCTCGGCGGCCGGTTCTCCCACGCCGTGCGCAAGGGCGCCCTGCTGAAGCCCGGCGAGGGCGTCCGGCAGGACCGGGACAGCCGCGGCGACCTCCGGCCGGTGACGCCCACGGCCGCCCAGCGGTCGGTGGCGCAGTCGGTGTCCGACGCGATCGGCGACCTGGTGCCCGGCGCGGCGACGCCGCTCTACGCCCGGATCGACCTGGTCGCCGACGACGCGGGGAGGCCGGTGCTCCTGGAGCTGGAGCTCACCGAGCCGAGCCTCTTCCTGCCCCAGGCGCCGGAGGCCGCCGCGACCCTCGCGCGCGCGGTGGAGGCGGAACTCAGCCGGTGAGCGGGGTGCTGGGCGGCTTCGCGGCCCTGGCCGCGGTGATCGCCGTGGGCTGGGCGGTGGGGCGGTACGGCGTCCTCGGTGCGGACGCGCCCGGCATCCTCTCCCGGCTGTCGTTCTTCGTCGCCACGCCGGCGTTGCTCTTCCTCACCCTGGGCCGCGCCGACACCGCCACGGTGGCCTCGCTGGCGTTGGTCGCCACCGCTGGCAGCGCCGTCGTGATCGCGTTGCTGTACGCCGGCCTGGCGTGGTGGCGGTGGCGCCTCGCTCCGGCGCACCTCGCCACCGGTGCACTGTCCTCGTCCTACGTCAACGCCGGGAACCTGGGGATCCCCGTGGCGGTGTACGTCGTGGGCAACGCCTCCTACGTGGCTCCGGTCCTGCTCTTCCAGGTGCTGGTCATGGCGCCCGTGGGGCTCGCCGTGCTGGCCGGCTCACGGGCCGGCAGGGAGCAGGCTCCGACGTGGCGGCAGTTGGTCCTCGCGCCGCTGAGGACCCCGGTCGTCATCGGGTGCGCGCTCGGCCTGCTGCTGGCGGCCAGCGGGCTGGACCTGCCCGGGGTGGTCCTCGAGCCGGTCGAGCTCATCGCGGCGCTGGCGGTGCCGGCCGCGCTGCTGGCCTACGGGATGACCCTGCACGGTGCGCCCCGGCCGGCGGCCGGGGCGCTGGCGGGACAGGTGTGGCTGGCCGTCGTCCTGAAGAACCTGGTGATGCCCGCCGTCGCGTACGCGCTCGGCCGCTGGGTCGCCGGGCTCGACGGCACCGCCCTGCTCGCGGTCACCGTCACCTCCGCGCTGCCCACCGCGCAGAACGTCTTCGTCTACGCCGCCTCCTACGACCGGGGCACGGTGCTGGCGCGGGACGTCATCCTGCTCAGCACCGTGCTGTCGGTCCCCGTCCTCGTCGGCATCGCGGTGCTGCTGGCATGAAAGGAGTTCCCGTGGAGACCGAGGAGTTCGACGCCGTGCTCATCGGTGGCGGCGTCATGAGTGCGACGCTGGCCACGCTGCTCGGCGAGCTGGAGCCGGGGTGGCGGATCGCCGTGGTCGAGCGGTTGGACGACGCGGGGCTGGAGAGCTCGAGCGCCTGGAACAACGCCGGCACGGGCCATGCCGGGCTCTGCGAGTTCAACTACACCCCCCGTCGGGCCGACGGGTCGGTCGACGTCTCCCGCGCCGTGGAGATCGGCGAGCAGTTCGCCGCCTCCCTGGTGCTGTGGGCGCACCTGGTGTCGAGCGGCCGGATCGGTCCGGCGAAGGATTTCGTCCGCCCGGTGCCGCACCTGGGCTTCGGCCGGGGGGCGGACGGCGTCGCGCACCTGCGCGGCCGGTGGCAGGCGTTGCGCGACCACCCGCTGTTCGCCGGGACGCTGTTCAGCGACGACCCCGCCGTGCTCGCCCGCTGGCTGCCGCTGGTGTTCGCCGACCGGCCCGACGACGGGCCCGTCGCCCTCACGCGCTCGTCGCAGGGCACCGACGTCGACTTCGGCGTGCTGACCCGGCAACTCCTCGCCGCGGCACGGTCGCGGGGGGCGTCGGTGCGGCTGGGGACCGAGGTGACCGCGCTGGAGCGGACGGGCGGCACATGGTCGGTGGGCGTGCGGGAGACGGCCACCCGGGCGGAGAGCCGGCTCCGGGCGCCCTACGTCTTCGTCGGCGCCGGCGGCGGGACGCTGCCGCTGCTGCAGCGGGCGCGGGTCCCGGAGGTGCGCCGCTACGGCGCCTTCCCGATCAGCGGGCTGTTCCTGCGCACCGCGCGCCCGGACCTGGTGACCGCCCACCGGGCCAAGGTCTACGGGCACGCCGCTCCGGGGGCGCCGACCATCTCCGTTCCGCACCTGGACCACCGCACGGTGGACGGCGCCGAGCACCTGCTCTTCGGCCCGTTCGCGGCGTTCTCCCCGCGATTCCTCCGGACCGGGCGGCGCACGGACCTGCTCCGCTCCGTCCGGCCGGGCAACCTCCCGGTGCTCGCCGCGTCGGCCCGGGACAACCGGTCGCTCATGGCCTACCTGGTCCGGCAGCTCGCCCAGACCCCCCGTGCCCGGCTCGACGCCCTGCGGGTGTTCGTCCCCTCCGCCGAGGCCGGGGACTGGGAGCTGGTCCCGGCCGGGCAGCGGGTGCAGGTGCTGAAGATGTCCGGCGGGCGCGGCGCCGTGGTCGGTTTCGGCACCGAGGTCGTCACCTCGGCCGGGGGATCGCTCGCCGCCCTGCTCGGGGCGTCCCCGGGGGCCTCGACGGCGGCCGCGACGATGGTCGACGTGCTGGCGGCGAGCTTCCCGGGCCGCATGGCGCAGTGGGCCCCGCGGCTGCAGGAGATCGCCCCGGCCGGCCCGGGCCGCCCGCATCCGGCGGAGCTGCACGCACGGGCGTCCGCCGCCCGCCGGGTCCTCGGCCTCGACCCGGCCACCGACCAGCCGGGGGAGGCCCCCGCATGACCGCCTCCGCGCTCCTCGAACGGCTCCGCGCGGCGGTGGGGGACGCCGGGCTGGTCACCGATCCGGGACAGCTGGCCGGGTACCTCGGCGACTGGCGCGGCGCGTACTCGGGCCGCGCGGCGGCCGTGGTCCGGCCGGCGAGCACCGAGGAGGTGGCCGCGGTCGTGCGGGTCTGCGCGGCGGAGGGCGCGGCCGTCGTCCCCCAGGGCGGCAACACCGGGCTGTGCGGGGGAGCCGTGCCCGACGCGTCCGGCCGTCAGGTGGTGGTCTCGCTGGACCGCCTGCGTCGCGTGCGCGCCGTCGACCCGGTCGACCAGACGATCACCGTGGAGGCCGGCGTGGTGCTGCAGGCGGTGCAGGAGGCGGCCGCCGCCGTGGGCTGCCTCTTCCCGCTCTCCCTGGGCTCGGAGGGAAGCTGCACCATCGGCGGCAACCTGTCCACGAACGCCGGGGGCACCGCGGTGCTGCGGTACGGGACGATGCGCGACCTCACGCTCGGGCTGGAGGTGGTCCTGCCCGACGGCCGGGTCTGGAACGGTCTGCGCGGGCTGCGCAAGGACAACACCGGCTACGACCTCAAGCAGGTGTTCATCGGGGCCGAGGGCACGCTCGGCCTGGTGACGGCGGCGGTGCTGAAGCTCTTCCCGGCCGTCCGCAGCCGGGCGACGGCGTGGGTGGCCGTGGGGTCGGTCCGGGCGGCCGTGGACCTGTTCGGCATCGTGCGCGCCCTGTGCGGCGACCGGCTCACCGGCTTCGAGATCATGTCCCGCCAGAGCGTGGAGTTCGTGCTGCGGCACGGCCCGGGCGCGCGCGACCTCTTCGGGGCCGTCCACCCCTGGTACGTGCTCGTGGAGCTCGGCGACACGCTGCCCGACGCCGGCCTGGACGGGTTGCTCGAGTCCGCCCTCGGTGGGGCGTTCGAGCGGGACGTCGCGGAGGACGCGGTCGTGGCCTCCGGTTCGGCGCAGGCCGCCGCGCTGTGGGGGCTGCGCGAGGGGATCTCCGAGGCCCAGAACTTCGAGGGCCCGAGCCTCAAGCACGACGTGACGGTCCCGGTGAGCAGCATCCCGGCGTTCGTCGAGCGGACCGACCGGGCGCTGCGCGCCGCGGTGCCGGGGATCCGGATCGTCACCTACGGGCACGTCGGCGACGGCAACCTGCACTACAACCTGAGCAAGCCGGTGGACGCCGACGACGACGCCTTCCGGCGGCGGGCCGACGAGCTCGCCCGCGTCGTCTACGACTCGACGAGCGCCTTCGGCGGCAGCATCAGCGCCGAGCACGGGCTGGGGCAGTCCAAGCGCGACGTCATCGCCGACTACAAGGACGCCCTCGAGCTGGACCTGATGCGGGGCATCAAGCAGCTGCTCGACCCCGGCGGCCTGATGAACCCCGGCAAGGTGCTGCCCGGCTGACCGGACGTGCTGCTCGTCGGGGGCCCGGGGCCTGACGAGGCCCAGCGCGCCGTCCTGCACGGCTCCGGGCTCACCTGGCTCCCGCCCGAGCAGGCCCTGGATCCCGGAGCCGTCGCCGAGGCCGTGGCCGCGCGCGTGGACGCCCTCCACGTCGACCTCGACGTGCACGACCCTCCGTCGCCCCGGCGAACACCTACGCCGCGGGCGGATCGAGCCCAGCTCACGCTCGACGGCTACGGCTACGGCTACGGCTACGGCTACGGCTACCGGTGCCTGCGGGCGGTGACCGAGGACGGCCGCCGGTCGCTGTAGCGGCGCAGCAGCGGCCCGGCGTCGTGCTCCACCACCCGCGGGGCGGTGGGGCCGAGGACCGCCACGGTGCCGACGAAGCCGGCTGGCGAGGCGAGCGCCGCGAGCGAAGGTGCCGGCACGTCCCCGTCCGCCGCACCCCAGCGCAGCACCCGCGGAGGTGACGCGGGGGAGGAGACGACGATGTCCTCCAGCGGTGACGAGAGCCCGGCGCCGGTCGCCTTGACCGCGGCCTCCTTGCGGGTCCAGTAGGCCGTGAACACCTCGGCGCGGGTCCCGGCCCGATGCCGGGCGAGCACCGCCCGCTCCTCCGGCGCGAGGACGAACCGGGCCACATCGGCCAGGTCGGCCTCCGCCCACGGGCCGACCTGCTCGACGTCCACCCCGACGTGGGCGTCCCGGCTCACCGCGACGACCGCCCGGTCCCCGGCGTGGGACACCGACACGTGCAGACCCGTGCCGCCGAGCAGGCGCGGCTTGCCGTGCTGGGCTCCGCACGCGCGGCAGGTGCGGTCGACCCGGAGCGACCCGGGCGACCGGCCGGCGAGCCCGCCCAGCACCAGGCGGGCGACCGCCCACGCCGCCGTCGTCCGCTGCCGGTCCGCGGGACGGTGCAACCGCGCGCGCCGGGCGACGTCGTCGTCGTCCAGCAGCTCGTCGTGCTCGGGGCGGACCTCGCCGGCGCGGACCCACCACACCTGGCAGCTCCCCGGTGCCAGCGGGGGCAGCGCGCCGAGGGCCGGCCGGACGGCGGTCCGTGCCGCCGCTGCGCTCACCCGTGCCTCTTCAGCTCGGTGAAGAAGTCGTCCACGACCCGCAGGTCGCCGCTGTCCCGCACGGCGTCGTGGACGAACCGGCCGACCGCCAGGTCGAGCACGCCGAGGCCGAACGGCGAGAAGACGACGGTCCGGTCGGGGGGCACCGCGATCCGCTCCTCGAGGACGTCGGCCAGCGTCCCGAGGAGGAAGTCCCTGCTGCCGGTCAGCTGCTCGGTCAGGTGCGGGGAGGTCTGCGCCTTCAGGCAGTGCTCGACGTCGTCGACGACGTTGGTGGCCTCGAGCAGCACCGCGGGGGCGAGGTCGCGCAGGGACACGTGGAGCACCACCGGTGCGTGCCCGAACCACGCCGGGTCGTGCACGTACGGAGCGCCCGCGACGGTGGCGAACACGAGCAGGTCGCTGTCCCGGACGACCGACTCGAGGTCGTCGTGGACGGTGACGTGGCCGGGTGAGCCGGAGCGCTCCAGGTAGCCGCGGAACCCCTCAGCGCTGCCCCGGTCCAGGTCGTGGACCCCAATCTCCTCGAAGGCCCACCCCGTGGCGGCCAGGTAGGTGTGCACGTAGCGGGCGATCAGCCCGGCGCCGACGAACCCGGCGCGCAGGGGCCGCGGCCGGCCCCGGCTGAGCCGCTCGGCGGCCGCCGCGGCCGAGGCCGCGGTGCGCGCCGCGCTGATGATGGAGGACTCCATGCAGGCGTACGGGTAGCCGGTGGCCGGGTCGTTGAGGATCAGCACCGCGGAGGCCCGGGGCAGCCCCGAGGCCACGTTCCCGGGGAAGCTGGAGATCCACTTCAGGCCGTCGACGGGCGCGTCGCCCCCGAGGGACGCGGGCAGGGCGATGATCCGTGACGTCGGCCGGTCCGGGAAACGCAGGAAGTACGACGGCGGGTTCACGGTGGCACCGTCCCCGTGCAGCCGGTAGGTCTCCTCGACCAGCGCGACCACCTCCCGCTCCCTGCCGCGCAGCACGGAGGCGACCTGGGCGCCGGGCACGATCGCGAAGGGCGGCGGCGCGGCCGGCCCCGGTCCCGGCAGCTCGGCCGACGACGGCAGGGGCGACGGCGCGCTGCGGACGTCGGTCATCGCGCACCGCCCTCGGTGGTGCCGGCGGCGTCGACGCGGACCGGGTCGGTCAGCGCGACGACCACCTCCCGCGGGCCGGTGAAGGGTTCACGGCCGTGCGCCGTGCGCACGTTGTCGACCAGCAGCAGGTCACCCGCCTGCCACGGTTCCCGGCGCGTGTGCGAGTCGTAGACCTCGTTGATCGCGGCCACCTCGTCCGGCCCCACCGGGCTGCCGTCCCCGAACCGGGTGGTGAACGGCAGGCCGTCGGGACCGTACTCGTCGACGAGGAAGTCGCGCACCTCCGGCAGCAGCGTCCACTCGCTGAGGAAGGCCATCTGGTTGAACCAGCAGCGCCGGCCGCCGACCGGGTGGGTCACGACGGCGGGACGGTGCTGCCGCGTGCGCAGCGTGCCGTCGGGGCGCCAGTCGGCCTCGATCCCGGCCGACCGGCAGTAGGCGTCCACCCCGGCCGGGTCGTCGGTGCCGAACGCGTCGGCCCAGGACGCGCCGATCTCCTCGTTGTACGTGCGCTCGAGCACCCAGCCGTACCGCTCGGCGCGCGCCCGCAGGTCCGGCGGCAGGTCGGCCAGCACGGCAGCGGCGTCCGCCACGGCGGTGGCGCCGCCGGTCTCCGGCGCGGTCAGGCAGCCGAAGAGCAGCAGGCCGGGAGGAGCGGAGGTGTAGCTCAGCTCGTGGTGCATGCACATCGGCTGGTTCGCCGGCCACGGCGTCGACGGGTACGCGCCCTCGGCGTCCGCCTCGCGCGCGGCGAAGGCCTCGCGCTCGGTCATCGGCCCGGAGCCGAGCCGGCCGGCCAGCAGGGCGACGTCCGCCGCCGTCCGGATCCCCAGCCCGCGGACCAGCAGGACGCCGTGCTCGGCCACCAGCGCCCGGACGGTGTCACGGTTCTGGCTGCCCCACCGCGCCGGCTCGTCGGGCGGGACGCGGAGGACCGGCAGTGCCCCCGGCGCGGGCCGCAGGTCGGGGGACACCGTGGGGATCGCGGACATGGCGGACTTCCTTCCGGAGAGAGGGGTCAGCGCGCGGGGTCGGCGGGGACCCGGGGGGCGGAGGCAGCGACCGACGCCGCGCGTTCGTCCAGCAGGGCGGCGAGGTCGGCGAGGACGGGGGTGCGTGCGATGTCGCCCAGCGACACGGCCCGGTCGAGAGCGGCGGCGAGACGGACGACGGACAGCGACGTGCCGCCGGCCTCGACGAACGAGGTCTCCCTGCCGATGCGCTCGACGGGCACGCCGAGCACGGTCGACCACAGGGCGGCCAGGCGCTGCTCCGTCGGGCCGGCCGGCGCCGAGGCATGCGCCGCCGAGCGCAGGTCCGCGGCGAGCGCCGTGAGGGCCTTCCGGTCCACCTTGCCGTTGCCCGTGAGCGGCAGCTCGGGGCGGCGGCAGAAGAGCGTCGGCACCATGTAGGCCGGGAGGGTGGCCGCGAGCAGGTCGGCGAACTCCTGGTCGGCGCCGGCGGGCGCATCGCCGGTCCAGCAGGCGACCAGCCGGGCGCCGCGCCCGCTCCCGGTGACCACCACGGCGGCGTCCCGGACACCGGGCAGCCGCAGCAGCGCGTTCTCGACCTCCCCGAGCTCGATGCGGAACCCGGCCACCTTGACCTGGTGGTCCTGCCTGCCCAGGTACTCGAGCTTGCCGTCGGGCCGCCAGCGGCCCTGGTCGCCGCTGCGGTACAGCCGGTGCCCGGGTCGGAGCGGGTCGGCCAGGAAGGCCCGGGCGGTCCGCTCCGGGTCGTTGACGTACCCGCGGCCGACGCAGACCCCCGAGAACGCGATCTCCCCGGGCGCGCCGAGCGGGACGGGCCGCAAGCGGTCGTCCAGCACGTAGACGGTCACGTTCTGGACCGGCCGGCCCAGGGGCACCCGGTCGCCGTCCGGGGGGCGGTGCAGGACCTCGTGGTTGGTGTCGTCGGACGTCTCGGTCAATCCGTAGGCGTTCACCAGCGGCACGGTGGGCAGCACGTCGAACCAGCGCTGCACGAGCTCGGGCTTGACCGCCTCGCCGGTCACCGAGACCACCCGCAGGTCCGGCAGGTCCCGCGGGTGCTGCTGCAGGTGCGCCAGCACGACCTCCAGGTAGGACGGCACGATCTGCAGCACGCTGATCCGGCGCTCGACGAGGGTGTCGACGAAGCGGCCGACGTCGAGGACGACGTCCTGCGGGACGAGCACGGTGCGGCCGCCGACCAGCCAGGCCCCGAGCAGCTGCCAGAGGGAGATGTCGAAGCACTGCGGCGCGGTCTGCGCCACGACGCTGTGCTCGTCGAGGCCCAGGTCGGAGATCTTCGCGAGCAGGTGGTTGAGCATGCCCGCGTGCTCGCACATCGCGCCCTTGGGTTCCCCGGTCGAGCCGGAGGTGAAGTAGAGGTAGGCCAGCCCGGTCGCCGGCACGGCCACCGGCCGGGCCACGACGGGATCGCCGGAGCAGACGGCCCCCAGGTCGAGGGTGCGGACGGCGGGCAGGTCGGCGAGGGCCGTGTCGAGCGAGCCGCGGCTGCCGTCCTCGGTCAGCACCAGCCGCACCCCGGCGCGGCCGAGAGCGGAGGCGATCCGGGCCGGGGGGAAGTGCGGCTCGAGGGGCAGGTACGCCCCGCCCGCCTGGAGCACGCCGAGCACCGCCGCGGCCCACTCCATCGAGCGCTCGGTGACGACCGCGACCACGTCCTCGTCCGCGAGCCCGGCGTCGAGCAGTGCGGCCGTGACCTGGTCGGCGCGGGCGGCGAGCTCGGCGTAGGTCCAGCGTGCGTCCCCGCGTTCGAGGGCGACCGCGTCCGGCCGCTCGGCCACCTGCCTGCGGACCAGCTCGTGCGGTCGCTCCTCGGGGAGCGGCCGGCGGGCGCCGGCGAGGCCGTGCACCTGGTGGTCGAGCTCGGCGCCGGACAGCAGCGTCGCCGCACCGGGATCGGCGTCCGGGTCGACGGTCAGCGCGGTCAGCGCCGCGCGGTGGTAACCGGCGATGCGGTGGGCAGCGGAGGCGTCCAGCACCTCCGTGCGGTGGCGCAGCCGCAGGAGGAGCCGGTCGTCCCCGGTCTCGAGCTCCAGCCGGATGACCGCTCCCGGGGACGGGGGCCCGGGCCGCCCGGCCGGGTCGAACTCCGCCTCGCTGATCGGGCCGGGGGTGCCCAGCTCTGCGCGGACGTCGTCCACGGGGTGTCCGGCGGCGGCCCGGAGGGCCAGCTCGCGGGCGCCCACCTCGGCCACGAGAGCGCGCCACGACGGCGCGGCGGCCGGGAGCAGGCACGGCAGCGGGCGGGCCCCCGGCGCGGTCACGTACGACGTGACCACCTGCGCCTCCCCCGACAGGGCGGCGAGGACGCGGGCGTGCGCGGCGAGCACCAGTGTGCTCAACGGCACGGCGAGCTCGGTCGCCAGCTCCCGGAGCCGGGCCGTCGTGGGCCCGTCGACCTCGAGGTCGACGTCGGTGACGCCGGCGGAGGTCGGGGTCGCCCAGCGCGGCAGGCTCGTCGTGCCGCCGGCCAGCAGCACGTCACGCCAGTAGCGTCCGGCCGCGTCCTGCGGGGTACGTGCGGCCGGGTCCTGCGGGGTACGTGCGGCCGGGTCCTGCGGGGTACGTGCGGCCGGGTCCTGCCGGGTACGTGCGGCCGGGTCCTGCCGGTCGCTCCGTGCCGGTTCGTGCAGGGTGGTCATCGGGACCTCCGGAATCGACTGCCTGGGGATGCGCGGTGCCGACCGCGGCCGACGGTCGCCGCCGTGAGGGCCGGGACCAGTCCGGCCACCGCGACACCGCCCGCGACGGCGCCCGCGCGGTGCCCGGCGGGTCCCGTCGCGGGAGGACGGCCGCCGGCGGCCGGGCGGGGGGTGGGCTCGGCGGGGATCACGATCACCGGCCCGCGGGAGTCCGAGGAGGCCGAGGAACCACGGGACGCCCCCGGCGGCGCGGCCTGCGCGCGGTGCGCAACGCCGTCCCCGGGCGCGGCGACCGGCGGGTCGAGGACCTGGACCGCCGGGTTGCCGCTCCAGATCGCTCCTGCGGGCACCTCCTCGCCCTTCATCAGGAACGCGTCCGCGGCCAGCGCGGAGCCCTCGCCCATGGTGACGCCGTAGTGCACCCATGCGCCGACGCCGACCGTGCAGCCGGCCCCCAGCGTGATGGCACCGGACTTGAAGGCGCTGTCCTCCTGCGAGTGGCCCTGGACGGTGGCGCCGGCGTTGAGCGTGCAGCCGTCGCCGAGCGTCACCAGGGACCGCTCGGGCATCCCGCAGCCGTCGTCGAAGAGCCGCCGGGCGCCCCGGACACCGAGCAGGCGCCAGATCAGGCCCTTGAGCGGGGTGCCGTTGAAGATCTCGGGGTGCGCGTGCATCTTCCAGAACCGCTCGTGCCACCAGAAGTACGGGTCGTAGATGGACACGGTGCGCGGGCGCAGGGGGCGGAAGCGGGTCGAGAGGCGCTCGAGGAACACCCCCCAGGCGGTGGTGAGCAGCAGGGCCAGCAGGGTGGATGCCACGAACACGGCGGAGCCGAGGTGCGGGTAGTACGCGGCGGCGACCAGCGTGGCGGTGAGGATCAGGAACAGGTTGGACCAGCGGGCGAGCAGGAACAGCAGGATGGTCCGCAGGTTGTAGCGGTTCTTCCGCCGGAGCAGGGCCGGCAGCTGGTCCTGTGGCGGGAGCAGGGCGAGGTCTCGGTCCACCGAGCGCGGGATCTCGAACGCGGGGGAGCCGAGCAGCCCCACGTCCTGCCGCACCGGGCCGTCGACCGGCACGAGCACCTTGGTCGCCAGCAGGCAGTTGTCGCCGATCCGGGCGCCGGACGGGTAGGTGATGGCGTTGCCGAGGAAGCTGTGCGCGCCGATCCGCGCCGGCGCCAGCGTGAAGGACGTGCTCGAGAAGTCGGCGTTGACGATCGACAGCCCGTCGGCGGCCATCGTGCCGGTGCCGATCCGGACGAGGTAGGGCGTCTCGTGCTTCACGCCGGTGCCGAAGTTCGATCCCGTCTGGAGCACCGGTGTCATCCGGTACCCGATCGCGCGCAGGTAGCCGACGATGTAGGAGCTGTCGCCGAGCAGCCCGGTCAGGAACTTCGAGTTGGTCGTGCGCGCGATCGTGCGCTGCAGGGAGTAGTGCAGGCCGTACAGGGGATAGACCCGGCCCGACCGCAGGGGCAGCGCCAGCAGGCGCGGAACGGTCACGACGAACAGCGCCGACCCGAGCGCACCGCCGGTGAAGACGATGGCGGAGACCAGCAGGCAGCCCAGCCAGAAGCCGGCGTCCGCCGGGGTTCCCGGCGTGAGGTCGACGTCGAGCACCGGCAGGTCGGCGATGGCGGCGTCGAGCACCCCCACGGCGAGCGGCATGGTGACCAGTGCCGTGGTGACCAGCTGCCCGAGCCCGTACGTGAACCGTCTGGCGGAGCCGCTCCGGCGCGGCTCGGCCGATCGGTAGGAGGAGTCCGTCCGCGTGGCGGGGGACCCGTGCCAGGTCTGGCCGGGGGGCACCGACTGGCCTTCGTGCAGCGACGACCGGTGGGCCAGCGTGGCGCCGTCCCCGAGCGACGTGCCGATGTCGAGCACCGCGCCCTCGCCGACGTAGGCGTCCCGGCCGATCGTCACCGGTCCGGTCTCGACGACCCCGTCGACCACGCGGTAGCAGGAGAGGAAGGTGTCCTTGCGGACCACCGCGCCCTCGCCGAGCGTCAGCAGATCCGTGCAGACGGGTATGGCCCGGGTCAGGACGAGGGTGCCGCGCCCGACGCGGGCACCGAGCGCGCGGAGGTACAGCGAGTACAGGGGTGACCCGGCGAGCAGCCGGGTCACCGGACTGGTCCGCAGCAGCGTCTTGACCACCCAGAACCGCAGGTAGGGCAGGCTCCACACCCGGAAGTGCTCGGACCGCCACCGGCCGACGAGGATCCACTTGGTCGCCACCGGGAACAGGGCCGCACCGGCGAACGTGGCCGCACCCACCACCACCGCGCGCCGGTAGAAGTCGAACAGGTCCCCGCTGTCCACCACCCACTCGAAGCCGCGCAGGGCCAGGGCGGTGGTCGCATAGGTCCACGCCAGGAACGTCAGTGCCTGGAGGACTCCGCACAGCACGTAGCGAGGGCGCCCGCGGGCCGGGGCGGGCGCCGCCGGCGGCGCACCGCTCGCTCCGTTCCCCGACCGCGGGTCCGCCGCCGCCGCGCGGGCGGGCCGGGTCTGCTCCGGCTCGGCCGTCGCCGGGATCCTCACCAACGTCGACGCCAGCCCGGTGAGCGTCGCGTGCTGGTACACGGCCTTGATCGACACCGTCGGCAGGCCGGGCTGCTTGCGGACGCGGGCGCAGAACTGCGCCATGACCATCGAGTCCGCGCCCAGGTCGTCGAAGAAGTGGGCCTCCGGGTCGACCCGTTCGCGGCCGAGCACGTCGGCCAGCACCGACCCCAGCTGCTCGACCACCGACGGGGTCGCGGCAGGGATCCCCGGACCGCCGACGGCCGTGGCGAGGCCCCGGACGGTGGGGTGCCGGTAGACGTCCTTGATGGAGACCCGCGGCAGATCGGGATCCTTGCGGACCCGGGCGCAGAACTGCGCCATCACCATCGAGTCCGCGCCCAGGTCGTCGAAGAAGTGCGACTCCGGCGTCACGTCCGCGCCGTGCAGGCAGTCGCTGAGGAGACCGCAGAACGCGGCCTCGACACCGGTGACCGCGAGATCGCCGCCGCGCGGGGGGAGCGCACCGACGGGGGCGGCTGCGAGGGCCTGCGCCGTCACGGGGCCGCCGCCGTCGGTGTCCGGCCGGCCGGCCGTGGCCCGGTGCTCACGGCGCCAGCGCGCCCGTGGCCGGCCGGCCGGCGGTGTCCGGGGTCGGCCTGCCGGCGCCGTCCGACCACAGCGGGTCGTCCGTCGACGCGGCCAGCGCCTCCGGGCCGTAGAGGGCCTCCACCCAGTTGGACTGGTAGAGCGTGTCCAGGTACCGCTCGCCCAGGTCGGGCGCGATGGCCACGGCGGTGAGGCCGCGGGCGTCGTGCTCCGCCAGCCAGCGTTCGGCGCCGCTGACGACCGTGCCGGTCGAGCCGCCGAAGAGGAATCCGTGCCGGGCCATCCGGTAGCAGGCGCGCACGGTGTCGCGTTCCTCGACCTGCACGACCTCGTCGATGTAGCTCTCGTCGAGCAGGTCCGGGCGGACGCTCGTGCCCAGTCCCGGGATCATCCGGCGCCCGGCGGGCCCGCCGAAGGTCACCGAGCCGACGGCGTCGACGGCGACGACGCGCACCTGCCGGTCACGGTTCCGGAAGTAGCGCGCGCAGCCCATCAGCGTGCCGGTGGTCCCGGCTCCGACGAAGAGGACGTCGATGTTCGGGAAGTGCCGGGCGATGGCCGGTGCGGTGGTGCGGTAGTGCGCGCGCCAGTTGCCGGGGTTGGCGTACTGGTTCAGCCACACGTAGCGCCGGTCGGACGCGCAGAGCCGCCGCACGAACTGGATGCGGGCGCCCAGGAAGCCCCCGTCGTCCACCGGCTCGGTGACGAGGTGCACCCGGCTGCCGAGCGCCTCCATCAGCCGGCGGGTGGACAGGTTGCAGCGTGGGTCCGTGATGCACAGGAAGCGCAGGCTCCGGCTTGCGGCGATCATGCTGAGCGCGACGCCCAGGTTGCCCGACGACGACTCGACGAGCACCGAGTCCTCCGTGAGGACCCCGTCCTGGATGGCGGCGTCGACCATCTCGGCGGCCGCCTTGAGCTTGATCGACCCGGCGAAGTTGAACCCCTCGCATTTCAGGTGCAGCGGGGAGCCGATGATCCCCGTGAGGTCGACGTAGAGATCCTCGGTGTTGAAGGCTTCGGGAACGGCGACGATGCGTGGCGCGACGGGAGCCGGAGCAGAGGGCCGCGTGCCCCCGTTGGCGCGCGAGACGAAGGGTGAGCTCATCACTGGTCCAAAGGCTGATCGGGAGCAGCCCGCGCGCGCTCGGTGACGAGCGCAGGGTCGGTCGACGACGAGAGGGACGACCGTTGGCACAGCGCGTCACGGCCGGTCGCGGATGCCCGAGCCGTTCAGGAGAAGCGCGTGACGGAGGGTGAGGCGCCCGCAGGCGCGGCTACCGAGTGCGGGGCACAGGACGACCGTCCTGGCCCGCGGGTTCAGCACGCACGGGGCAGACCTCCACTGGTCTGGACGACAGTGCTCGACCGGCCGGTGACCTGCCCTGTTCCGGTCGCAGTGGCCGCAACTTCTCATCGCCCCGCGAACGGTGTCAAGGCTTTGCGCGCCCGTGGCGTGCATGTGCTCTCTGTGCTCGGTTCATCGCGGTCCGTCTTTCCGGAACGGAATCGGCGCGTCTGCCGTCACACGTCGTAACCGATGACGCGGAGTGACCAGTCCCGCTGTGCCGGCTGGGCGCTCGGTGGCACCCGGTCCCGGCCACGAGGAGCCGACTAGTCCTTGCGGCCGGCGTCGACCAGGCGGATCACCGCCGCGCCCTCCTCGTCGGAGGCCTCCAGGTCCACCTCGACGTCGAAACCCCAGTCGTGGTTGCCCTCGGGGTCGTCGAGGATCTGCCGCACGTGCCAGGTGCCGGGGCGCTTGTCCCAGATCAGCAGCGCCGGCCCGCGCGCGTCGGCTCCGGTCCGCACCTCGTCGTGCTCGGCGAAGTAGGCCTGCACCACCTCGCCCCATCGTTCGGCGTCCCAGCCGGAGCCGGAGTCCAGCTCGCCCAGGTCGTACCAGCGCCGGCGCGCCCACAGCTCGACCCGCCGGAACAGCGCGTTGCGCACCATCGCGGTGAACGCCCGCTCGTTGCCGGTGAGCGGGCGCGGCCGGGCCGGGACGGCGACCTCGGCCACCGCCCCGTCGTCCGGATTGGTGAGCTGCTCCCACTCGTCGAGCAGGCTGGAGTCCACCTGGCGCACGAGCTCGCCGAGCCACTCGACCAGGTCGGTGACCTCCTCGGTGCGCGCGGCGGCGGGCACGCCGGACCGCAGCGCCTTGAACGCGTCGGAGAGGTAGCGCAGCACCGCGCCCTCGGCCCGCGTCAGACCGTAGGTGTTGACGAACTCCCGGAAGGTGAACGCCCGCTCCCACATCTCGCGGACGACCGACTTCGGCGACAGCTGCGCGTCCGCGGCCCAGGGGTTGCTCTGCCGGTAGACGTCGTAGGCGTGCCCGAGGAGCTCCTCCAGGGGCTTGGGGTAGCTGACCTCCTCGAGCAGCTCCATCCGCTCGTCGTACTCGATCCCCTCGGCCTTCATCTGGGCGACCGCCTCGCCCTTGGCCTTGTTGAGCTGGGCGGCGAGGATCTGGCGCGGGTCGTCGAGGGTGGCCTCGATGACGCTGACGACGTCGAGGGCGTAGGTGTCGCTGCCGGGGTCGAGCAGCTCGATGGCGGCGAGGGCGAAGGTCGACAGCGGCTGGTTGAGCGCGAAGTCCGGGGGCAGGTCGAGGGTCAGGTCGTAGCGGCGGCCGTCCGGCTCGGGCTCGGTCAGCCGCTCCAGGACTCCGGCCTGCAGCAGCGACCGCGCGATGCCGATCGCGTCGCGGATCAGCCGCAGCTGCCTCTTGCGCGGTTCGTGGTTCTCGGTGAGCAGCCGGCGCATGGCCGCGAACGGGTCGCCGGGGCGGTCGACGACGTCGAGCACCATCGCCGTCGTCACCCGCATGTGGCTGGTCAGCTTCTCGGGCTCCCCCTCGACCAGGCGGTTCATGGTCGCCTCGCTCCACGGCACCATGCCGTCGGGCACCTTCTTGCGCACCAGCTTGCGGCGCTTCTTCGGGTCGTCGGCGACCTTGGCGAACTGCTTGAGGTTCTCCACCTCGTGCTCCGGTGCCTGGACGACGACGGTGCCCGCGGTGTCGTAACCGGCGCGGCCGGCCCGGCCGGCGATCTGGTGGAACTCGCGCACCTGGAGCAGCCGGGTGCGGGTGCCGTCGTACTTGGAGAGCGCGGAGAACACCACGGTCCGGATGGGCACGTTGATGCCCACCCCGAGGGTGTCGGTGCCGCAGATGACCTTGAGCAGCCCCGCCTGGGCGAGCTGCTCCACCAGCCGCCGGTACTTGGGCAGCATGCCCGCGTGGTGCACGCCGATGCCGTGGCGGACCAGCCGTGACAGCGTCGTCCCGAAGGCCGAGGAGAACCGGAACCCGCCGATCATCTCGGCGATCGCGGCCTTCTCCTCCTTGCTGCACACGTTGACGCTCATCAGGGCCTGGGCGCGCTCCAGCGCCGAGGCCTGGGTGAAGTGGACGACGTAGACCGGCGCCTGCTGCGTGTCCAGGAGCTCCTGGATCGTCTCGTGCATCGGCGTCGTCGCGTAGTAGTGGTGCAGGGGGACGGGCCGCACGGCGTTGGCCACGAGCGCGGTGGGCCGGCCGGTGCGG
Organism: Blastococcus sp. SYSU DS0541; assembly: GCF_054050875.1. Classification (NCBI taxonomy): domain Bacteria; kingdom Bacillati; phylum Actinomycetota; class Actinomycetes; order Geodermatophilales; family Geodermatophilaceae; genus Blastococcus; species Blastococcus sp. SYSU DS0541. Next base: position 119,169 of record NZ_JBJHAD010000010.1, read on the forward strand.
CGGGTCAGGTCCTCCCGCAGGGAGGTGACGTCGCCGAGCGTGGCGCTCATCAGCAGGAACTGCGCCTTCGGCAGCTCGAGCAGCGGCACCTGCCAGGCCCAGCCGCGGTCAGGGTCGCCGTAGAAGTGGAACTCGTCCATGACGACGAGCGCGTCGGCGAGGTGCTCCGATTCGCTGCCCTCCCGGAGCGCGATGTTGGCGAGCACCTCGGCGGTGCAGGCGATGATCGGGGCGTCACGGTTGACCGCGGCGTCGCCGGTGAGCATGCCGACGTTGGTCGCGCCGAAGACCCCGCAGAGGGCGAAGAACTTCTCGCTGACCAGCGCCTTGATCGGGGCGGTGTAGTAGCTGCGCCGACCGGCGGCCAGCGCGGCGTACTGGGCACCGGTGGCGACCAGCGACTTGCCGGAGCCGGTCGGGGTGGCGAGCACGACATTGGCGCCGCTGACCAGCTCGATCAGCGCCTCCTCCTGGGCCGGGTACAGCGGCGTGCCGCCGGCCTCGGCCCAGGCGGCGAAGGCGGCGAAGAGCGCGTCGGGGTCGCCGCCGGTCGCGCGCAGTGCGGACAGGTCGGCGGGGTCCTCGAGCAGGGGAGGAGAAGCGGTCGTGGTCATCAGGTGCACCAGCGTGCCCGACGCTCTCCTGCTTCCCCGGACCAGGCCCGGCGGCGTCCCGTGTCCGCGGACGGTAACGATCCGGTAACGAGGTCTCCCGGAGTGTGTGACATACGCCGTAACCGGAGAGGAAGGTGAACAACAGGTGAACGGAAGGTGGCTGAGACCATGCGCGAACGTTTCTGCCCGGAGTGCCGGTGGACCGTTGTGACCGACCAGGCGGGCCGGCGACGGCTCGAGATGCGCTGGGTGCCGCTCGACGCCGCGGCCACCCACAGCCCGGTGGCGCGCGCCGCCTGACCAGGACGACTCCTCCCGACCCGGGAGGGAGGAGGGGTGCACACCGACGTGCGCCTCTCCTCCCGCCCGGGTCGTGTGCTGTCAGGCGGCCGGTGGGCTCGTGTCCGGGGTTCCGGACCGCGGTGGGCGGGTAGGTCGGCCGCGCCACGGCACCGCAGGGGCGTGAGACCAGCGCCCGAGTGCCGAGCGCTCCCGATCCAGGAAAGGTGGACGCCCGTGTCCGAGCCCCGTCCCGAGTCCCAGCCCGCCCAGCAGCAGAGCACCCCCGGCACGCTCGGCGAGATGACGCCGAAGCCGGACCACGGCGAGGAGAGCTACCAGGGCTCCGGGAAGCTCGCCGGCAAGAAGGCCGTCATCACCGGCGGGGACAGCGGCATCGGCCGCGCCGTGGCGATCGCCTTCGCGCGCGAGGGCGCCGACGTCCTCATCTCCTACCTGTCCGAGCACGAGGACGCGCAGGACACCGCGAAGTACGTCGAGCAGGCCGGTCAGAAGTGCGTGCTGGTGCCGGGGGACATCTCCGACCGCGCGCACTGCAAGACGATCATCCCGAAGGCCGTCGAGGAGTTCGGGCGGGTCGACGTGCTGGTCAACAACGCCGCGTTCCAGATGAGCCACGACTCGCTGGAGGAGATCTCCGACGAGGAGTGGGACTTCACCCTCGCCACGAACCTCTCGGCGATGTTCACCCTGACCAAGGACGCGCTGCCGCACATGGGGCCCGGGGCGTCGATCATCAACTCGTCGTCGGTGAACAGCGACAACCCCAGCCCGAACCTGATCGCCTACGCCATGACCAAGGCCGGGATCGCCAACTTCACCGCGTCGCTGGCCCAGATGCTGGCGGAGAAGGGGATCCGCGCCAACAGCGTCGCCCCCGGGCCGGTGTGGACGCCGCTGATCCCGGCGACCATGCCCGAGGAGAAGGTGGAGAGCTTCGGGCAGCAGGTGCCGATGGGCCGTCCCGCGCAGCCGGCCGAGCTGGCCCCGGTCTACGTGCTGCTGGCCGGCGACGAGGCGTCCTACGTCTCCGGCGCGCGGATCGCCGTCACCGGAGGCAAGCCCATCCTCTGACCCCGGCCACGATCAGCTCACCTGATCATGGAGCGTCCTCCCTCACCGCCCACCGTGAGGGAGGACGCTGCGTGATCAGGTCACCTGATCGTCGCGGCGAGGGCGGCGACGGCGGCGGGGCGGATTCGGCAGCAGCCGCCGACCAGCCGCACCCCCGCGGGCAGCCACTCCCGGACGGCGTCCGGCGCGATCCCGGGGGTCCCGGTCCACCGCCGCGCGACGGCGTCCCACGACTCACCGCTGTTGGGGTAGGCCGCGACCGGCTTGCCGCTCGCCGCGGCCGCGCGCACGGCGGGCAGGACGGCGTCCGGGGCGGTGCAGTTGACCCCGACCGCGACCACCTCGTCGACCCCGTCCGCCATGGCGAAGACGTCCGCGGCCTGCTCCCCGCGCCGCGTTCGCGGCACGCCGTGCTCGTCGACGACGGTGGTGAGCGACAGCCAGACCGGCACCCCCAGCGCCTGCGCCTCCAGCAGCAGCGCCTCGGCCTCCGCCGCCGCGGGGACGGTCTCGCACGCCAGCACGTCGGCCCCCGCCTCGGCGAGCACCGCCATGCGCGGGCGGTGGAACGCGCGCAGCGCCGCGACGCCGACCTCGGCCACGTAGGCGCCGGTGTACTCCGACCCGTCGGCCAGCATCGCGCCGTACGGGCCCACGGACCCCGCGACCCACCCCTGGCCCTGCCCCTCGCGGGCCAGCGCGACCGACGACGCGATCAGCCGCCGGGCCTCGGCCGCGTCCGCACCGGTGGCGGCGAACCCCTCGACGGTCGCCTGGTAGCTCGCCGTCGTCGCCACCTGCGCACCGGCCGCGGCGAACGCGGCGTGGGCGGCCACCACCGCCCCCGGGTCGTCGCGGAGCAGGCGGGCCGACCACAGGGCTGAGGAGACGTCGTGCCCGCGGGCCTCGAGCTCGGTGGAGAGCCCGCCGTCCAGCACGACGGGGCCGGTGGCGAGCGTGGCGGCGAGACCGGCGGCGAGATCAGGCATGGCGACCATCCTCCCGCGGTACCTGCGCACCCATGGTGTTCATCTGGAGCAGCGGTTGGGGTCCGAGGCGCCGGCGGCCCCGCTACGGCGGTGGTGGCTACCGCGGGCACTACGGCGGCCACTACGGCCCCGGCTACGGGTACGGGCCTCCGCGCGGCTACCGCCGCGGCCGGCGCGACGACTCGTGCCTGCGCGACCTGCTGTTCCTCAACACCGGCTGCTGCCTGGCCAACGCCATCGGCTGCGGCATGGACCTCCTGCTGGTCGCGCCCCGCTCGCTGCCGGCGATCCGGGCGGGTCAGCAGGGCAGCGGCGCCGCCGCCCGGTTGATCGCGGCCGTCCGCTACTACCAGCGGGAGATCAGCCCGCGGCGCCGGCCGTGCTGCCGGTACGGCCCGACCTGCTCGGCGTACGCGATCCAGGCGCTGGAGACCCACGGCGCCCTGCGCGGCTCGTGGCTGACGCTGCGCCGCCTGGCACGCTGCCGCCCCGGCGCCGTCGGCGGGGCGGACCCGGTCCCGGCCTGACCCGGAGCAGGACCTCGCCTACGGTCGCCCGGTGATCCCGACCGGCGCGCGCACCTGGCGGGATCCCCCGTGGCGGGCCGGCGCGCTGGCCTGGGCGGCCGATCAGCTGGCCAGCGCCGGGCTGGTCGTCACGGGGGAGCCCGAGCAGCCGCACGTGCGGGCCTGGTCCACCGCCTTCCGCATCCCGCTGCGCGGCGGGGACGCCGTCTGGCTGAAGGCGGTGGGGCCGGGTTCGGCGCAGGAGCCGGTGCTCGCCGAGGCCCTCGGCCGCTGGGTGCCTCAGCAGGTGCTGGTGCCGCTCGCGGTGGACCGGGAGCGCCGGCTGCTCCTCATGACCGACGGCGGTCCGACCCTGCGCGAGACCGGCGCGGACCTCGCCGGCTGGGCGGCGTTGCTGGCCGGCCACGCCCGCCTGCAGGCCCAGGTCTCCCGGCACGCCGAGGAGCTCGTCGACCTCGGGGTGCCCGACCACCGCCCGGAGCGGCTGCCCGCGCTGGTGGCGGACCTCCTGGCCGACGACGAGGCGCAGCAGGCCGGCCGCCCGGAGGAGCTCCCCGACGCCGTGCGCGCCCGCCTGCGGGCCGGGCTCGGCGGCTACACGGCGGCCTGCCGGGAGCTCGCGGACGGCGGCGTCCCGGCGAGCGTGCAGCACGACGACCTGCACGACGGCAACGTCTTCGCCCGTGACCGCCCGTACCGCTTCTTCGACTGGGGCGACGCCTCGGTCTCGCACCCGTTCCTCGTCCTGCTCGTCGCCCTCCGCTCCGCCGGTCGGGCGCTGGGGCTGCCGCAGGGCGACCCCGGGCTGCTCCGGCTGCGCGACGCGTACCTCGACCCGTGGCTCGACCACGGCAGCGCCGCCGAGCTGCGCGAGCTGTGCGACCTGGCGCTGCACGTCGCGCCGCTGCAGCGCGCCCTGACCTGGCGCCGGATCCTGCGCGGCGTGCACGAGGCCGAGCGCGTCGCGTGGGCCGGAGCGGTGCCCGGCTGGACCGCCGAGCACCTGGCGCCGGGCCCGCTGGCGTCCCGTACCTGAACCGCGTCGGCCACACTGTGCCGGTGCCCGGGACCGACGACGCCTCCGGTGACCTCCCGGTCACCGGTTCGCTCGTCGTGCCGGCGGCGGCGCAGTCGTGGCGGTTCTCCCGCAGCTCGGGGCCCGGTGGACAGGGGGTCAACACCGCCGACTCCCGGGTCGAGCTCTCCGTGCGGCCGCTGGACCTGCCGGGGCTGACCGACCCGCAGCGGGCGCGGCTCGCCTCGCGGCTCGGCGGCCGGCTGGTCGACGGCGTCCTCACCATCGCGGCGAGCGAGCACCGCCAGCAGCTGCGCAACCGGCAGGCCGCCCGGGATCGGCTGGCGGCGGTGCTGCGCGCCGCACTCGCCCCACCGGCGCCGGCCCGGCGGCGCACCAAGCCCACCCGTGGCTCGCAGGAGCGCCGGATCCAGGCCAAGAAGCAGCGGGGCCAGCTCAAGAAACAGCGCGGCTCCTGGGACTAGCCCAGCCGCTGCTGCAGGTGCACGGTGACCTCCTCACCCGCGCGGCTCTTGCCGATGGCCGAGCAGATCGCCGCGCGCAGCGGCAGCCAGTGCGGGCCGCTGCCCGACGGCATGAGGGTGGCCGCGAAGGCGTGCCCGTCGGCGGTGCCGGTCACCTTGACCGCCCGGCGGGTGCCCAGCAGCTCAGCGGAGTCAGGCACCTCGAGGTAGGTGGGGAACGCGCCGTCCGTCTCGATGGGCGCGGTGAAGGTGACGTCGAGGGCGGTGGGGGTGCTCATGCCTCCTCCGACCGGCGCAGCACCGACAACTCATCGCGCCGGCGACGGAGGAACGCCCGCTCGCGCTCGTTGCCGCAGCGCTCGATGGCCTCCTCGTAGGCCGCGACCGCATCGGCCGGCCGCCCGGCGCGGCGCAGCAGGTCGGCGAGGACGGCGGGCAGCAGGTGCTCGCGCGGCAGCTCCAGCGCCTCGACCAGCGCCAGCCCCGCGGCGGGGCCCTCGAGCTCGGCGACGGCGACGGCGCGGTTGAGCGCCACGACCGGGTTCCGGCTGAGGGCCAGCAGCTGGTCGTAGAGCGCGACCACCTGCCGCCAGTCGGTTCCGGCGGCCGTCGCCGCGTCGCCGTGCACCGCGGCGATCGCCGCCTGCAGCTGGTAGGGGCCCGGCCGGCCCCGCCGCAGGCACCGCCGGACGAGCTCCTGGCCCTCGGCGATCAGCGCGCGGTCCCACCGCGACCGGTTCTGGTCGGCCAGCGGCACGAGGTCGCCGTCGGCGGAGGTCCGCGCCGGGCGGCGGGCCTCGGTGAGCAGCATCAGCGCCAGCAGCCCCAGCACCTCCGGCTCGTCGGGCATCAGCTCGGCGAGCAGCCGGCCCAGCCGGATCGCCTCGGCGCACAGGTCGGCCCGCACCAGCCGGTCCCCGGACGTCGCGGTGTGCCCCTCGCTGAAGACGAGGTAGACGACGGCGAGCACGGCCGGCAGCCGGTCGGGCAGCTCCGCCTCGCGCGGCACCCGGTACGGGATGCCGGCCGTGCGGATCTTCGCCTTGGCCCGCACCAGGCGCTGGGCCATCGTCCCCTCGGGCACGAGGAACGCCGCGGCGATCTCGGCGGTGGTGAGGCCGCCGAGCAGCCGCAGGGTGAGCGCCACCCGGGCGGGCGCGGCCAGCGCGGGGTGGCAGCAGGTGAAGACGAGCCGCAGCCGGTCGTCGTGCACGGGACCCTCCTCGACGGGCTCGGGGGCGCCGCCGAGCAAGGCGGCCTGAGCGTGCCGGTCGGTCCGCACGGACTCGCGCCGCCAGCGGTCGATCGCCCGGTTGCGGGCGGTCGTGACGATCCAGCCGGCCGGGCTGGGCGGCACCCCGTCGGCCGGCCACCGCGCGAGGGCGGTGAGGAAGGCGTCCTGGACCGCCTCCTCGGCGGCGTCGACGTCCCCGAGGAGGCGGATCAGGACGGCGACCGCACGGCCGTGGTGCTCGCGGAAGACACGCTCGACCTCGGCGGCGGCGTCGGGCACCGGCGTCAGAAGGCCTGGACGACGGGCCGGACCTCGACCGGCAGGCCGCCGAGGACGCGGGCGAGCTTGCCGGCCCAGACCAGGGCCTGGTCCAGGTCGTCGACCTCGATCAGGTCGAACCCACCCACGAACTCCTTCGTCTCGGCGTAGGGGCCGTCGGTGATCAGCAGGTCGCCGCTCTCGGCTCGGACGACGGTCGAGGCCTCCGGCTGGTGCAGCGCGGCGGCGAAGACCCACACGCCCGCCGCCTGCATCTCCTCGTTGAGCGCGGCGAGCTCCTTCATCACCGGCTCGAGGTCCTCCGGCGGGGGGACCTCGCCGACCGGCTGGACGATGTTCAGCAGGTACTGCGCCATGGCTGCCTCCTGGGGTTCGGCGCCGGCCTCGTGCCGGTCGCTCACCCCCTGTACGAACGAGGTGCGGCCGGATCGACACCCTCGTCGCGACCTTCCCAGCACGGCCACGGGCGGCGCCAGCACCACCCGAGCGGAACCGCTGACCGGCCCGCCGGGGTGCTGCGTCAGCCGGCGAGGACGGCCGCCATCACCCGCCGGGCCCGCCGCCCTTCGGGCACCGGCAGCAGGGCGTGCACGTGCACCAGGCCCTCCTCCTCGTGGTGGTCGACCGGCACGCCGGCCGCGCGGGCGCGCTCGACCAGCACCCGGGTGTCGGGGCTGGTGATGTCGCGGGTGCCGCTGAAGACGGTCAGGGGACCGAGCCCGGCGAACTGCCCGAACAGCGGGCTGACCAGGGGGTCGGTCAGCGGCAGGTCGCCCCGCCAGAGCTCGATGGCCGCCCGGGTGCCGGGTCGGGCCAGCCAGGGGTCCTGCGGCTCCACGAGGTCGATCTCCGGGTTGGCCAACGTCAGGTCCAGCGCGGGGGAGATGAGCACCGTCCGGTGCAGGGCAGGCACGCCCCGGTCCCGGAGCAGCAGGGCGGCCGACAGCGCGATCTGACCGCCGGCCGAGTCGCCCATCGCGGTCACCCGCCCGGCGCCGTGCCGCTCGACCAGCGCGGCGATCAGGTCGGCCACCGGCGGCACCACCGTCGCCGCCGTCCCCACGGGCGCCAGGGGGTAGACGGGCACGGTGATCGCCGTGCCGGTGCGGGCGGCGAGCCGGGCCACCAGGCGCCAGTGCAGCGGGTGGATCTGGTTCACCCAGGCACCGCCGTGCACGTAGACGGCGGCCCGGTCCGGCGTCCCGGCGCGGGGGAGGACGCGGTAGACCGGCCAGCCGGTCCGGTGGTGGACGTCCACCACGACCTCCACCGGGCCGAGCCGGCGGGGTGGCCCGTACGGCGCCGGGCGCAGCAGGCGCTCCTGCACGCCCTGCAGCATGAGTTCGGGGCGCTCGAACTCCCTCCGGGCGCGGAGCAGGCGGAGCAGCGGGGGCAGCAGGCGGCCGGCGGCAGTGGGCACGGGACCTCCGGGGTCGGTGGAGCGGCCTCGCGGCCGGCGGTCAGCTGAGCGAGAGCGGTTCGCGGACGAGCACCCACAGCGGCAGCTCGTCGTCGCTGGTGCGGGTGGTCTCGGTGACCTGGAAGCCGAAGCCGCGGAAGAAGCGCACGTTGGCCCAGCCGAACACCGCGGCGGCGGCGGGTGTCCTGTCGACGTCGCAGCGCACCAGCACCGGCGCGAGCACGGCGGCGGCCAGCCCCCTGCGGCGGGACGACGGCCGGACACCGAGGTGCCGAAGCCGCCAGTGCGGCCGGTCGGGCAGCGCCGCGGTCACCATCGCCTCGGTCTCGGCCACCACCCGCGCGCGGTCGGCGGAGAGGTAGGGGAGTTCGCGCGTCAGGGCGGCCCGGACGTCTTCGGGCAGGGGGCGGGTGCCGGGCGCGCCGGCCGGCGGCTCCCAGACGGCGACGGCATCGCGGTCCTCGGTCACCCAGGCGGTGCCGGTGGCCACCCCGCGGTGGGCGGCGTCCAGCTCGTGGAGCCGGGTGAGCCGCTGCATGCGGCCGTCGTCGGGCAGTGCCCACCGGGTCCAGCGCGAGTCGGCCAGGGCGACGGTGAGGGTCGCGGCGATCGCCGGCACGTCGCGCTGCTCGGCGACGCGGACGTCGGGGCCGGGCTCGTCGGGGTCGTCGATCCGCCGGACGACCGGGCCTGGAGGGGTCACCCCCTGATCCCACCACGCCCGACGACGACGGGGGTCGCCCCGGGTAGGACGGCCCCCGTGCGCGCCGGCCCCCTGCAGGGTCCCGCCGCGAGCGTGCGAGTGGCGGGGGGCAGGAGGGCCGTTCAGAAGCCCGCGCGGTCGACCTTCCGGTGGTACCGCTCGCCGAGCTTGCCGCCGAGGATCGCGCCGAGCAGGGTCACCACGAGGACCGCGACCAGGGCGATGATCCCGCCGGTCGTGGCGGTCCCCTCGTCGATCGGGATGCGCGGCAGGTTCAGCTGCTGGAGCACGTTGTACTCCGAGCCGAAGAGGACGCCGGCGAGGGCGAGCGCCAGGACGACGAGCAGGCCGATGACCCACACGGCGATTCCCTGGCGGGCCCCGTCGAAGCGCGCCATCCGGCCGGCGACGTAGCCACCGGCCAGGTAGGCGAGGAAGAGCACGACCAGCAGGACGATCGCGCCGACGATGCCGATCGTGCCCGCCTGCTGGGTGGCCTCCTCGACCGACGGGACGCCCTGCGTCAGCCCCAGAGCGACCCCGGCGGCGCTGATCAGGGCGACCAGCAGGACGGCGAGGCCGTTGGCGGAGAGCCAGCCGAAGAACGCCGCGCCCCACTTGATGCCGCCGTAGCGGGAGTGCTGGGCGTCGACGGCGTCACGGCCGGCGCCGCGGGTGGGGTGCGCGCCGTCCGGTCGGATGCCGGCGTCGTCGCCGTGGGCGGAAGCGGGTGTGGACATGGCTGGGCTCCTCCAGGAGGGGACGGCGGGTGCGGGGGCCGACGGCGTCGGTGCGCCGGGAAGCGCCCCGATGCCGCCGGCCGGGGATCCGGGTCAGCGGCGGGTGCCGGTGCCGGTGTCGTCGACGTCCAGCTCCACCTGCTCCTTGCGGACCTGCTCGGTGACGGTCGCCTGCTCGGTGACGGTCTCGGTGTCCAGGCGGACGCGCTCGACCGGTACGGCCTCCTTCTCCACGACGGGGCGCTCGCCGCGCAGCACGACCTCGTGCTCCTCCTCGGAGATCGCCGGCCCCTCGAGCGCGTCGCCGACGTTGGCGTCGGTGATCGGCTCGCGCTCGACGCGGATCTCCTCGTGCGACACCGGCACGGTCCGGGAGACGTTCTCCGAGACGATGTACTTGCGCAGCCGGGCGCGACCGGTCTCCACGCGCTGGGTGCCGATGTGGAGTTGCTCCTCCGAGCGGGTCATCGCGTCGTCGGTCGTGGGCCCGGAGGTGTCGTGGCCGACGGTGCCGTGGGTGGCGTCGCCGGTCGTCGTGGTCGCCCGCGTGGTGTCGGTGACCTCGCCGGGGACGCCGGTGCCGGCCCCTCCGGCGGTGAGGCCGTAGTACCGGTAGAGCTCGGTCTCCTCGGCGGGGGAGAGGTGGCCCTCGGAGTCGATGTGCGGGGCGTTCTTGACCTTGGCCTTGTCGTAGGGCACCCGCAGCTCCTCGCCGGTGATGTCGGCGTCTGCCAGGGGCACGAAGGCCTCCTTGGTGCCGAACAGCCCGGTGCGGACGGTGGCCCACTCGGGGCGGCCGGTCTCGTCGTCGAGGTAGACCTCGCTGACGGTGCCCAGCTTGCCGTCGGGGCCGATGGCGGTGCTGCCGATGACGTCGCTCAGCTGGTGCTCGGTGATCATGCGCGTACTCCTGGGTGCCGGGAACGGGGGAACGGTCCCCCGCTCCCGCGCGGCGTCGCGCGGGTGGGGACACCAGGAGCGGTGCCCGCAGATTTACGTTGTAAACAACCGACCGCGTTCTCCCGGGCGTGCGCCTCAGCCCCGCGGATCCCCGCGGCGCGGGGTGCGGCCCTCCGCTCGCACGACCTCCAGCCGCCCCAGCAGGTTCTCCAGCGCCTCCTCGAACTCGGCGGCCGACTCGTCCAGGGACAGCAGGGACTCGAGGCGCACGACGGTGGGATACGCGCTGAGGTCGGTGCCCACGGCGGCGTCCGGCGCGCCGTCGGGCCGGTCCTCCGGGCTGATCTTCACGCCCTTCTGGGAGACCTCGAGGAGCAGGTGCCCCAGGAGGAAGCTGGAGTAGGCGCGGTACGCCGCGACCGCTGCGTCCTCGGTGAAGCCGCTGCCGATCAGGGTGTCGAGGAAGGACTCGACCCAGCGGAGGCTGCGCAGCGGCGGGCGGACCCACGGGGCCGCCGGCGGCCGCGTGGCGACCAGGGGGAAGACCTCGGGGTGGGCGAGGGCGATCCGCCGGACCCCGTGCGCCAGGCGCTGCAGGTAGTCCTGCCAGCCGTGCGCCGCGCTCAGGTGCACGTCGGGGTCGCCGTAGAGCTCGTCGACCACCGACTCCACCACCCCGTCGAGCAGCTGCTCGCGGCCGGGCACGTAGCGGTACAGCGCCATCGCCTCCACGCCCAGGTGGGCCCCGAGCCGCCGCATCGTGAGCGCGCCCAGGCCGTTCGCGTCGATGTACTCGACGGCCGCGCCGAGGATGCGGCGGCGGTCGAGCCCCGCTCGCCCGGCACCGGGCGGAGCGGCCGGCACGGTCGCGGCCGCACCGCCGCGTCCCTCGGGGCTGTCGGGGTCGGCCGCGGGGTCCGGCTCGGTCATCACGCTCTCCCTCGCTCGGCGGGACGTGCCGGTGATGATGCGCGGCGGGCGACCGCACAGGGGCGGCGCCCCCCGTGTGAGGGGGACGGAACCCAGCGTTGACGCCGGGGTCCACGAAGGGAAACGCCCGCGCCCCACGCTGGTTCCCGTGTCCGCCACCGCACCCTCCGCCGCCACCGCCCCCGGTGGGCGGGCCTCGCGGACGACGAGCACCCACTGCCCCTACTGCTCCCTGCAGTGCGGGATGGCGGTCACCGCCGGAGACCGCCCGGCCACCCTGCTGCCGCTGGACTTCCCGACCAACCGTGGCGGGCTGTGCTCCAAGGGCTGGTCGGCCGCCGACCTGCTCGACCACCCGGAGCGGCTCACCCGGCCGCTGGTCCGCGCGGTGCCCGGCGACCGCACCAGCCCGCTGGTCGAGTCCACGTGGGAGGAGGCGCTGGACCGGGTCGTCGCCGCGATCCGGCGCACCCAGGCCCGGCACGGCCGCGACGCCGTCGGCTGCTTCGGCGGCGGCTCCCTGACCAACGAGCAGGCCTACCAGTTCGGCAAGTTCGCCCGTGTCGCCCTGCGCACCAGCGCCATCGACTACAACGGCCGGTTCTGCATGTCGTCGGCGGCGGGGGCGGCCAACCGCGCCTTCGGCCTGGATCGCGGGCTGCCCTTCCCGCTCTCCGACATCGCCGAGGCCGACGTCGTCGTCCTGGTGGGCAGCAACCCGGCCGACACCATGCCGCCGGCGATGCAGTGGTTCGACGCCGGCCGGGAGCGCGGCGCGCAGCACGTCGTCGTCGACCCCCGCCGCACCGCCACCGCCCGCAGTGCCGCGCTGCACCTGCAGCCGCTGCCCGGCACCGACCTGGCGCTGGCCAACGGGCTGCTGCACCTCGCGGTCGCCGAGGGCCTGGTGGACGAGGAGTACGTCGCCGCCCGCACGACCGGTTTCGACGAGGTCCGGGCCGGCGTGGCGGCGTACTGGCCCGACCGGGTGGAGCGGCTCACCGGCGTGCCCGTCGCCGACCAGCGGCGCGCCGTCTTCGCGCTGGCCCGCGCCGAGAAGGCGATGATCCTGACCGCGCGCGGGGCCGAGCAGCACCGCAGCGGCACCGACACCGCGCAGGCGTGGATCAACCTCGCGCTCGCCCTCGGCCTGCCGGGCCGGCGCGGCAGCGGCTGGGGCACGATCACCGGCCAGGGCAACGGGCAGGGCGGCCGCGAGCACGGCCAGAAGGCCGACCAGCTGCCCGGCTACCGGTCGCTGGCCGACCCCGCCGCCCGCGCGCACGTCGCCGCCGTCTGGGGCGTGGACCCCGACGAGCTCCCGATGCCGGGGAAGAGCGCCTTCGAGCTGCTGGACGCCCTCGGCACCGACGGCGGGGTGCGCACGTTGCTGGTGCTCGCCTCCAACGTCGCCGTCTCCGCTCCCGACGCACGCCGGGTGGTCAGCCGGCTCGGCGACCTGGACTTCCTCGCCGTCAGCGACTTCTTCCTCTCCGAGACCGCCGAGCTCGCCGACGTGGTGCTGCCCAGCGCCATGTGGGCGGAGGAAGCCGGCACGATGACCAACCTCGAGGGCCGGGTGATCCGCCGTCGGCGGGCGCTCGACCCGCCGGAAGGCGTCCCCGACGACCTGCAGCTCCTCGCCACGCTGGCCGGCCGGCTCGGCGCGCAGAACTTCAGCGGCGACCCGGAGACGGTCTTCGAGGAGCTGCGCCGGGCCAGCGCGGGAGGGACGGCGGACTACGCGGGCATCAGCTACCGGCGCATCGACGAGGAGCGCGGCGTCTTCTGGCCCTGCCCGGCCGACGACCACCCCGGCACGCCACGGCTGTTCACCGAGCGCTTCGCCACCCCCGACGGGCGGGCTCGCTTCCTGCGCGTGGAGCACGTCGACGCGCACGAGCGGCCCGACGCCGAGCACCCCTACGTGCTGACCACCGGCCGGGTCCTGGCCCAGTACCAGTCGGGCACCCAGACCCGGCGGACGCGGAGCCTGCAACTGGTCGCCCCCACACCCCGCGCCGAGCTGCACCCCGACCTCGCCCGGCGCTTGGGCATCGCGCAGGACGACGTCGTCGAGCTCGCCACCCGCCGGGGACGCGCCCGCTTCCACGCGCAGGTGACCGACACCATCCGGCCCGACGTGGTCTTCGTGCCGTTCCACTGGGCCGGCACCAACGCCCTCACCGACGCCGGCGCGCTCGACCCGACGTCGAAGATGCCGCCCTTCAAGGTCTGCGCCGTCGCCGTCACCCGCGTCGGCGGGCCGGAGGAGCGCTTCCCCCCGCCCCCGGCCACCACCCAGCCCCGGCCCGCGGACCACCGGCCCGCGGTCGGCCCCGTCCCGCGCCCGCCGTCCCGCACGACCCGCTCCTCGACGACCAGGAGAACCCCCGTGAAGAGCACCCCGCGCTTCCTGCAAGGCGTCTTCCCGATCACCGGGGAGGGGCTGGCCAAGCCCGGCCCCGTCGACCCGGCGCTGCGCTACACGGTGCCCGCCGGCTGCAGCGCGCAGGCGCTGTACTTCCGCGGCGGCAACGCGACCGCCGAGCTGGTCTACGTGCTGCTGCTACGCGACGGCGAGCCGGTGCGCTGGTTCCCGATCGGGGCGAAGGCCGACACGCACGTGCCGCTGCGCGTGGTCGAGGACCTTCCGGGGGGCTCGGTGCTCGAGCTGCACGCCGCCGCCCCCGAGGGCGTCACCGGTGAGCTGGTGGTCGACCTCGGACTGGTGGAGGTCTGACATGACGGCGATCCTCGGGGCCCGCCTGGCCGGCGCCACCGCCCTGCACCTGGACGACGACCTCGATGCCCGCGGCCGGCTGGTCGTGGTCGGCAACGGCATGGCCGGCGCCCGCTTCGTGGAGGAGATCCTCGAGCGCGGCGGCGGCGACCAGTTCCGCATCACCGTCTTCGGCGACGAGCCGCACGGCAACTACAACCGGATCATGCTGAGCCCGGTGCTCGCCGGGGAGTCGCACGAGGACGAGATCGTGCTCAACTCCCACGACTGGTACGCCGACTTCGGCATCGACCTGCGCGCCGGCGTCCGGGTCGAGCGGATCGACACCGCGGCCAAGCAGGTGCACGCCGCCGACGGCAGCGTCACCGCCTACGACCACCTGGTGCTCGCCACGGGCAGCTACTCGTTCATCCCCCCGATGACCGGCGTGCGGCGCGAGGACGGCGAGCTGGTCCCGGGCGTCTACGGCTTCCGCACCATCGACGAGACCCGCGCGCTGCTCGCCGCGACCGGGCGCTGCCGCCGCGCGGTCGTCATGGGCGGCGGGCTGCTCGGGCTGGAGGCCGCGCGCGCCCTGCAGGGGCACGGTCTCCAGGTGGAGCTGGTGCACGCGATGCCGTGGCTCATGAACGCCCAGCTCGACGCCGAGGCCGGCGCCATCCTCAAGCGCAGCGTCGAGCAGCTCGGCATCACCGTCCACCTCGACGTCCTGGCCACCGAGGTGCTGGGCGAGGAGCACGTCGAGGGGGTGCTGCTGAAGGACGGCCGGCGGCTGGACTGCGACCTGCTCGTGGTCGCCGCCGGGGTGCGCCCGCACACCGACGTCGCCGTCCGCTCGGGGCTGGAGGTGCAGCGGGCGGTCGTCGTCGACGACCAGCTGCGCACCGACGACCCCGACGTCTACGCCATCGGGGAGTGCGCCCAGCACCGCGGCGAAGTCTACGGGCTGGTGGCGCCGGCGTGGGAGCACGCGAAGGTCCTGGCCGACGTCCTCACCGGAACCGACCCCGCCGCCGAGTACCACGGCAGCCGGACGGCGACGAAGCTGAAGGTCGCCGGCGTCGACGTCGCCGTGATGGGGGTGAGCAGCCCCGAGCGGGACGACGACGAGTTCCTGGTCATCTCCGAGCCCCGGCGCGGGGTGCACCTGTCGGTGGTGATCCGCGACGGGGCGCTGGTCGGGGCGACCCTGCTCGGCGACACCCGCAAGGTCGCCTACCTCACCCAGGCCTTCGACCGGGGCTCCGCGCTGCCCGAGGAGCGCATCCGCCTGCTGGTCGACCTCTCCGACGGTGCGGCGGAGGTCGGCGTCGCCGAGATGCCGGCGGACTCCCAGGTCTGCAACTGCAACGGGGTGTCGAAGGGCGACATCTGCGGGGCGGTCTCCGGGGGCTGCGGGAGCGTCGGCGAGGTCATGGACCGCACCCGCGCCGGCAAGGGGTGCGGCTCCTGCAAGGCGCTGGTCACGCAGATCGTCGAGTGGGCCGCCGACGGCGATCTCGCCGAGGACCCCGCTGCGTCCTACTACGTGCCCGGCATCCCGATGCCCAAGCCGGAGCTGATGCGGGCCATCCGCGAGCGCGACCTGCGCAGCGTGTCCGCGGTCTTCGCCGCCCTCGCTCCCGACGGCAAGGACGACGCGAAGTCGAAGATGGGCCTCACGTCGCTGCTGAAGATGATCTGGGGCCACGACTTCGTGCCGGAGAAGGACGGCGAGTTCATCAACGACCGCGTCCACGCCAACATCCAGCGCGACGGCACCTTCTCCGTCGTCCCCCAGATGAAGGGCGGGGTGACGTCGCCGGCCCAGCTGCGGCGGATCGCCGACGTCGCCGAGAAGTACGAGGTGCCGATGGTCAAGGTGACCGGGGGCCAGCGGATCGACCTGCTCGGCGTCCGCAAGGAGGACCTGCCGGCCATGTGGTCCGACCTCGGCATGCCCTCGGGCTACGCCTACGGGAAGAGCTTCCGGACCGTGAAGACCTGCGTCGGCTCGGAGTTCTGCCGGTTCGGCCTGGACGACTCCACCCAGCTCGGCATCGACCTGGAGACCCGGTTCCAGGGCATCGAGAGCCCGGCGAAGATGAAGCTCGCCGTCGTCGGCTGCCCGCGCAACTGCGCCGAGGCCTACGTGAAGGACGTCGGCGTCGTCGCGGTCGGCAACGGGAGGTGGGAGGTCTACGTCGGCGGCGCCGCCGGGGCGACGGTCCGCAAGGGCGACCTGCTGGCCACCGTCGTCGGTCGCGACGCCGTGCTCACCCTGGCCGGCCGGTTCATGCAGTACTACCGGGAGAACGCCAACTGGCTGGAGCGCACCTACGACTTCGTGCCCCGGGTCGGGCTGGCGAAGCTCCAGCACGTGCTGCTGGAGGACGGCGAGGGCATCTGCGCCGACCTCGACGCGGGGATCCAGCGCTCGATCGACGCCTACCGCGACCCGTGGGGCCAGGACGCGGTCGAGCCGGCCACCCCCGGCCAGTTCCGGCCCGCCCTGCCGCTGGTCGCGCTGCCGGAGGTGCCGGTGACGAGCGCGCCGCAGGCGTCCGGTTCGGCACCGGGGGTGGGTCGATGAGCCTCATCGAGGAGCGGGCCGCGACGGCGCACGTGGTGGGCAGCGTGGCGGAGGTCCCGCCGGGGGAGGGGCGGACGTTCGTGGTCGGCGGCGAGCAGGTGGCGGTGTTCCGGCTGCGCGACGGCTCGCTGCACGCCACCCAGGCGGCCTGCCCGCACGCGGGGGGCCCGCTCGCCGACGGGCAGACCGACGTCGACGTGCTGGTGTGCCCGCTGCACCAGTACGCCTACCGGTGGGCCGACGGCGCCTCGACCTCCGGCACGGCGCCGATCCGCGTGTTCCCCGTCCACGAGGAGGAGGGCGCGCTCGTGGTGACGCTCTGAGCGGTGAGCACCGACGTCGGCAGCCCGCGCCGCACCGCGCGCTCCCGCGCCGGACGCCGGACGCCTACGACCGCTCTGCCCGAGCGCCCGCCCCCGGTCCGCGGAGCGGCGCCTCAGGCCGGGCGGGCGCGCACGTGCATGCGCTCGCCCTGCGGGCCGAAGAGGACCAGCCCCTCCGCCGGTTCCGGGAAGGGGTTGGAGAAGGTGTGCGGCACCCGGGTGTCGAACTCGACCACCTCGCCCGGGCCGAGCACGAAGTCGCGGGGGCCGAGGAGCAGGCGGATCCGCCCCGAGAGCACGTAGAGCCACTCGTAGCCCTCGTGGGTCTTCTGGTCGGTGTCGCTCACCCGCCACCGGGCCGGTAGCAGCATCTTGTAGGCCTGCAGGCCACCGGACTGGCGGGTCAGCGGCACCATCGTCATGCCGTCGTCCCGCGTGATCGGGTGCCCGTGCACCCGCGGGTCCGCCGGCGGGGCCACATCCACCAGGTCGTCGAGGGCGACGCCGTAGGTGCGGGCGAGCGGCAGGAGGAGCTCGAGCGTCGGCCGGCGGCCACCGGACTCCAGCCGCGACAACGTGCTCACCGAGATACCGGTGGCGCCGGCGACCTCGGCCAGCGTGCGCCCGCTCTCCCCGCGCAGCGCCCGCAGCCGCGTGCCGACGTTCTGCAGGACGTCGTCGTCGGACATGGCCGCCAGTTTGCCATTTCGGCAAGCGTATTTGCCAGCTAGCCGGTCGCCGGCCGACAGTGGGCGCCATGGACGACAGCTACGACGTGGTGGTCATCGGTGGCGGTGCGGCGGGGCTGAGCGGAGCGCTCACCCTGGCCCGCGCCCGGCGCAGCGTGCTCGTGGTGGATGCGGGTGAGCCGCGGAACGCCCCCGCCGGGCACGTGCACAACTACCTCGGCCGGGAGGGCACGCCCCCCGCCGAGCTGTACGCGATCGGCCGCGGCGAGGTCGAGGGCTACGGCGGGTCCGTGGTCCCCGGCCGGGTCGTGTCGGTGCGGCGCGAGGCCGACGGGTTCAGGGTCGCCCTCGAGGACGGCGCCTCCGTGGGCGCCCGCCGGCTGCTGCTGGCCACCGGCCTCACCGACGACCTGCCCGAGCTCCCGGGGGCCGCGGAGCGCTGGGGCGGGACGGTGCTGCACTGCCCGTACTGCCACGGCTGGGAGGTCCGCGACCGGGCCGTCGGCATCGTGAGCACCGGCCCGATGGGGGCCTACGCGGCGCTGCTGTGGCGGCAGTGGACCGAGGACGTCGTCCTCTTCGTGCACTCCGGCGCCGAGCCGGGCGACGAGGAGCACGAGCAGCTGGCGGCCCGCGGGGTGCGCGTCGTGCGCGGCGCGGTGGCCGGGCTGGAGGGGGGCGCGGACGTCCGGCTGGCCACCGGTGAGCTGGTCGCCCGGGACGCCGTGGTCGTCGCACCGCGGTTCGTCGCCAACGCCGAGCTGCTCGCCGACCTCGGTGCCGTGCCGGTGCCGATGGAGATGCACGGTGCGGTGATGGGCACCCACCTGCCCGCCGA
Organism: Blastococcus sp. SYSU DS0541; assembly: GCF_054050875.1. Taxonomy (NCBI): domain Bacteria; kingdom Bacillati; phylum Actinomycetota; class Actinomycetes; order Geodermatophilales; family Geodermatophilaceae; genus Blastococcus; species Blastococcus sp. SYSU DS0541. Next base: position 137,544 of record NZ_JBJHAD010000010.1, read on the forward strand.
CCCGACCGGGCGCACCGACGTGCCCGGCGTGTGGGTGGCCGGGAACGCGGGCGACCTGAGCGCGCAGGTCATCGTCGCCGCCGCCCAGGGGCTCCGGGCCGGGGCGATGATCAACGCCGACCTGATCCAGGAGGACACCCGGGCAGCGGTGGCCCGGCGTCGGGCGGTGGCGGCGTGAGGGCCACCGACCGCGAGACCTACGACGAGCTGTACCGGTCGGCCCCGGCCGTCTGGAGCGGCCGGCCCAACCGGCAGCTCGTCGTCGAGGCGGCCGGGCTCCCGGCCGGAACCGCGCTCGACGCCGGCAGCGGCGAGGGCGGGGACGCCCTGTGGCTCGCCGAGCGGGGCTGGCGCGTCACGGCGGTGGACTTCTCGCCGGTGGCCCTGCAGCGCGGCGCCGCGGCGGCGCGGGCGCGGGGGCTGGCGGACCGGGTGGAGTGGCTGCCCGCCGACCTCGACGCGTGGCAGCCGCCGGCCGGCGCCTTCGACCTCGTGACGGCGCACTACCTGCACGCGACCTGGACCGACCGCGTCGGCGTGTTCCGGCGGTTGGCGGCCGCGGTGGCCCCGGGCGGCACCCTGCTCGTGGTCGGCCACCTGCTCGGCGACGACGTGAGCCACGGGCAGCACCACGCGCACGACCCCGGCGTGCTCTACACCGCCGAGGACGTCGCGGCGGCGCTCGAGCCGGGGGAGTGGTCCGACGTCGTCACCGAGAGCCGCGAGCGGGACCACGGGGCGGCGCAACGGACCGGCAACCCGGTGCCCGACACGGTGCTCGTCGCGCGGCGGCGACGCTGACCGCACGGGCCCGACCGCCTGCACGACCTCCCACGCGGGGCGTCGCTCTCTGCCCACGCGGGCTGGGCAGAGGGCGACATGGCCCGAGCAGCAGTCCTTCCCCTGGCCGGACGGCGGTCAGCTGCGCGGGAGCCCCAGCTCGGCGAGGGCGGCGGTCACCGCGCCCTCCCGCAGGACCTCGAGCGCGAGCAGCCGGTGCACGAGCACCCCGCGGCGCGTGAGCCGCAGGTCGGCCATCCGCAGGCGGGGCAGCGCCGCCCCGCCGGGCCGGGGCTGGGCCGGCGGTGGGTCGAGCAGCCCGGCGCGCTGGAGCTCTGCGACGTCCTCCCGGGCGCCCCACGCCGTCCAGGCCCGCGGGTCGTCGTCCAGCGGCGTCATGGGCAGCGGCACGCGGTCCCGCCGGCCGACGGCGGCCAGCAGCGCGAGCTGCCGCCAGCCGAGCGTGCCGGCCAGCCGCAGCGCCCGGCCGACGAGCTCGGCGTCGATGTCGGGGGAGACGGCGACCTCGGCCAGCAGGTAGCCCAGATGGCGGACCCGACGCTCGTCGGTGGAGGCGCGCGCGGCTTGCACCACCGCCTCGGTCACCTCCTCGGCCACCGACCGGTTGCCGGGGCGGCCGGCGAAGAAGGCGTCGGTCCGCACCGCCCGGCCGGCGCGGTGCACGGTCACCGCGTGCTCGACGGCGAAGGCCAGGGCGGCCCCGGCCCGCACCCGCTCGCGCGCCACCGGGATGGCGGCGGCGTCCTCCGCGGCGGCGCGCAGCACCGCGGCGAACGCGTCGTCGACCTGCACGCGCGCGGCGGCGGGCTCGAACACCACCGTCGCCGCGGCGGAGCACATCGAGCCCGCGACCGGGGCGCCGGCCTCGACGAGCGTGCGCCCGGTGCTGGTCTCCTCGGCTGCGGTCACCCGGCGATCTTCGTCGCTCCGGCGGTGCGGCTCCACCCCGGGGCGGGCCGGGCTCACCCGCTCGGGCCACGCACGGGACGCCGGGCCCGGCCCCGGGAGGGCCGGGCCCGACGGCGCATCAGACTCCCGCGCGCTGCATCAGCGTGCCGCGCCGGAGGTAGACGGACCAGGTCACCGCCACGCAGACGACGTAGAAGCCGCAGAAGGCCAGCAGCGCCGTCTCCACCCCGCCGGTGGCCCCGTAGGACTCCGAGACCACGCGGGGGATGAACACCGCACCCAGGGCGCCGACCGCCGAGATGATGCCGACGGCCGCCGCGGTGTCGCGCCGGGCGCGGTACAGCACGGCCTCCGGTGTCTCCCCCGGGTGATCGGCGGCGGCCTCGGCGCGGTAGATGATCGGGATCATCCGGTAGGTGGAGCCGTTGGTCATGCCCACCACGGCGAACAGCACCAGGAAGCTGGCGAGGAAACCGCCGAAGCTCCCGGCGCGCAGGAACCCGATCGCCGCGCCGATCGCCAGGGCCTGTCCGACGAAGGTGACGACGGTGACCTTCGCGCCGCCCACCCGGTCGGCCAGCCATCCGCCGAAGGGCCGCGAGAGCGAGCCGACCAGCGGGCCGAGGAAGGCGTAGCGGTAGGTGTCGGCGGCGAACTCGTTGGCCAGCACCAGGGGGAAGGCGCCGGAGAAGCCGATGAAGGAGCCGAACGCGCCGATGTAGAGGAAGGACATCACCCAGGTCTGCCTGCGGCGGGCGATCGCGGCCTGCCCGGCGATGTCGGCGCGGGCACCGGCGAGGTTGTCCATGCCGTACCAGGCGCCCGCGACCGCCAGCACGACGAACGGCACCCAGATGAGGGCCACGTTCTGCACGTAGCGGGCATCACCGGCCTCCGTCGTCCCCGTGCTGCCGCCGACGACGGCGAGCGCGCCGGCGGTCACCGCCAGCGGCCCGACCAGCTGGATGATCGCGACGCCGATGTTCCCGCCGGCGGCGTTGAGCCCGAGTGCGAAGCCCTTCTCCTTGTCCGGGTAGAAGAACGAGATGTTGGCCATCGAGGAGGCGAAGTTGCCGCCGCCGAAGCCGCAGGTGACCGCGGTCAGCACCCAGAACCAGTACGGCTGCCCGGTGGTCGCCGCCACGGTCAGCAGGGTGACCGGCACCAGCAGCAGCGCCGCGCTGACCACCGTCCAGTTCCGGCCGCCCACCAGCGCCGGCATGAACGTGTAGGGCACCCGCATGATCGCGCCCACCAGGCCCGCGGTGGCCACCAGCCAGAAGAGCTGGTCGCTGGTGAAGCCGTAGCCGATCGAGGCGAGCACCGCGGTGGCGACGCTGAACATCTGCCACACGCTGAAACCGATGTTCTCGGCCAGCACCGACCACACCAGGTTGCGCCGGGCCACCGGGCGGCCCTGCGGCGAGCCCCAGAAGCGCGGGTCCTCGGGGTCGTAGTCGTCGATCCAGCGGGACCCCCGCCGGGTCGCGGCGGGCGGGGCGGGGGCCGGCGCGGCCACCTCGCCGGCGGGGCGGGCGGTGGGGGTGGTGGTCATGGGCGCATCCCTCGGCTCCGGGGCCGCCGGGTGGGCGGCTCCTGTGGCGCCCGACGCTAGGAACCGGCCGTTTCCGACCCGCCGCGCGCGTGTGACCTCTCGGGAACGACCCGCTCACCCGGGCGGCGGCGCAGTGGTGAGGGTGCCGGCGGAGATGACCTCCGGCGCCGCCCGGCTCGCGGCGGCCGACTCGGGGTGGAGCCGGGGCCCGCCGCTGACGTCTCGTCGGTGCCCGGTGCGACCATCCCGGCATGGCGATCCAGGTGCGGCCGGCGACGAGCTTCCCCGACGTGGCCACCGTGCTCGGCCCCAGGCGTCCCGACGCGAACGTGTGCTGGTGCCTCAGCTACCGGCTGACGACGTCGAAGGAGAACCGGGAGCTGGTCGGCCCGGCGCGGGGTGAGCGGGTGCGCGAGCTGGTGCAGGAGGACCCGCCGCCGGGGGTGCTGGCCTACGACGGCGAGGAGGTCGTGGGCTGGGCCGCGGTGCACCCGCGGGCCGGCACGAGCTTCGCCCGCAACCGCAGGATCCCGCGCGTCGACGACCTCGACGTCTGGTCGCTGTGGTGCGTCCGCGTCCGGCCCGGGCACCGGGGGCGCGGCCTGGCCCACCACCTGGTCGCGGGGGCGGTGGAGTTCGCCCGCGAGCACGGCGCCCCGGCGGTGGAGGGCTACCCGGTCGACAACCAGGGGCGCAAGGTCGACCTGACGATGGCCTACGTCGGCACCCGGTCGCTGTTCGAGCGCGCCGGCTTCGTCACGGTGGCCGACACCGACTCCGTCCTCAACGGCTTCCCGCGGGTGGTGGTGCGGCGCGACCTCCGGTCGGAGCGCTAGACCGCGAGCCGGTAGCCGCGCTTGACCACCGTCTCCACCAGCGGGGCGCCGAGCGCCGCGCGCAGCCGGGTCACCGCCATCTCGACGGCGTGCCCGTCGCCGCCGCCGGGCAGCGCGGCCACCAGGTCGGTGCGGGGGAGGACGTGGCCCGGTCGCCCGGCCAGCTCCCGCAGCACCGCCAGCGGCCCGGGTGGCAGCTCGACGACCTGCCCGTCGACGACGGCGGCGTGGCCACGCACCTGCAGCGTGTGCGGCCCGACCCGCAGCACCGGGTCGCGCTCGGGCAGCCGCGCGACGACCTCACGGGCCAGGGCGCCCAGCCGCGCGCGGACCGGCTGGAAGGAGCTGATCCCGGCGGCGTCCAGCGGGCCGGCCGTCACCGGGCCGACGGCGACCGCCAGCACCCGATCGCCGAAGGCGGCCGCGACCGCCTCCCGCTGCCCGGCCTCCTCGGCCACCTGCAGCAGGCTCGCCGCGGCCGGGGCGCTGGTGAAGGTGACCGCGTCCACCGCACCGGCGACGATGCCGGTCACCAGGCGGCGCACCGGGGTGACGTCCTCGGGCGGCACCCAGCGGTAGACCGGCACGGTCAGCACCTCGGCGCCGCTCTCCCGCAGGCCCGCGACGAGCTCGGGCAGCGGGTCGCCGTGGAGCTGGACGGCGATCCGCCGGCCGGCCAGCGGCCCCTCCGCCCCCGACAGCAGGTGCTCGAGCACCTCGGCGGAGGACTCCGACTCCGGCGACCAGGCGTCGACCAGCCCTCCGCCGCGGATGGCGCCGCGGGCCTTGGGACCCCGGGCCAGCACCCGCGAGCCGGAGAGGTGCGCGACCAGGGGCAGGTCCCACGCGTCGGCGGCCTCCAGCCAGCCGCGGAAGCCCACCCCGGTCGTGGCGACGACCACGTCCACGGGGGCCTCGAGCACCCGGCGCGTCGCCGCGACCAGCTCGGCGTCGTCGGCCAGCGGGACGATGCGGATCGCCGGGGCGTAGACGACCCGGGCGCCGCGCCGGTCCAGCAGCGCTCCGAGCTCCTCCTTGCGGCGGGCCGCGGTCACCGCGACGGTGTACCCGGCCAGCGGGAGGTCCGGCCCCGCCGGCTGCTCGTCCTGCTCAGTCACGTGTCTCCCTCGCGCCGGTGCCCGTCCATGGTGCGGCCTCGGGGTTACAGGGATGTGTCCGGCCGTCCCAGGGCGCTCGCGGCGAGGCCCTCACGGCTGCTTCCACCGGGCCAGCAGCACGGTGGCGTCGTCCTGCAGGAGGCCGGCCTGGTGCTCCAGGACGGCGGCGGTGAGCCGGCGGACGGTCTCCGCGGGGGGCTGGCCGGCGCCGATGGCCCGGGTGAGGAACTCGCCGAGGCGTCGCTCCCCGAACCACGTCCCGCCCGAGTCGCGGGCCTCGGTGATGCCGTCGGTGTGGAGCGCCAGCCAGTCGCCGGGCTGCAGCATCTCCTCACCCACCGTCAGGCTCGCGGTCTCCAGCCCGAAGGGCACCCGCCGGCCGCCCTCGAGCTCCTTGACCACCCGGCCGCCGCGGAGCAGCAGCGGTGCCGGGTGCCCGGCATTGATGTACCGGAGCCGGCCGGACTCCAGGTCCACCTCGCCGATGACCCCGGTGACGAACTCGCTCCGGGGGAAGCAGCGGGAGACGACGTCGTCGATCGCGCCGGCCTGGTCGAACACGCCCCGGCCGTCTCGCCGGGCGCTGCGGTACCCGGCCAGCGCGGCCGCCGCCATGAGCCCGGCGTGCATGCCGTGGCCCATCGCGTCGAAGATGCCGAGGGACACCGTGCGCTCGGACAGGGCGTAGTCGAACGCGTCGCCGCCGACGTCGTAGCTGGGTTCCAGCCGGCCGGCGAGCACGAAGGACTCCGTGGCGGCGGTGAGCGGGGGCAGCTGCTGCCAGACGAGCTCCGCCGCGGGCGACATGGACCGGGTCCGCCGCGGGCGCTCCAGCTCGTCCCCGTAGGCCTCGGTGGAGGCGAGGACGTGCCCGAGCAGCGAGGCCAGCCACCGGCACTGGTCGCGCAGCGCCGGGTCGTACAGGGCCGCCTCGTCCTCGACGCCGACCTCCAGCACCCCGAGCCGGTCGGCGCCGTCGAGCACGGGCACCCACAGGCGCGGCCGGCCTTCCCGGTCGGAGGAGACCACCTGCACGGCGCGGAACGCCCGGCCGGCCATCGTGCTGTCCACCCCGAGCCGGTCCCGCTCGCCGGCGACCGGGGGTCCGAGGCGCACGAGGCACCGTTGCTCGTGGTCGATGCGGTGGACGGCGACGTCGACGCCGAGCATCCGGCCGGCGGCCGCGACCAGGGCCGGGAGCCGCTCCGGCGGCACGGCCCCCGCCACCTCCAGGAGGGTGACGACGGCGGCGAGCGGTCCGGCGGTCGGTCGCCCGCTCCGGATCGTGCGGGTGTAGGGCACCCGGTGGCGGGTCACCAGCTCCTCGAGCCGCTCGTTCACGGCGTGCGCCAGGAGGTCGTGCTGGTCGCCCGGGACGGAGGCGAGGCCGTTGAGGTAGGCGTCGACCTCCACGAGGTCGGCGGTGCCGCCCAGCGCGAAGTACCGCACCCACAGCTGCTCGAGTTGCAGGCCGGCGTGTGCGTAGCCGGCCGCCAGGGCCGGTTGCCGCGCGTCCGGCGTCACAGCCGGCGGTGGCGGGCAGCGGAGTCGACCACCGCGCGCGCCGCGTCGGCCAGGACGACGCCGCGGTCCCGGCTCCGCGCGACGAGCATGCGCAGGGCGGCGTCCTCCTCGACGGCGTGCCGGCCCATGAGCACGCCCTTGGCCATGCTGACGAGGTCGCGGTCGCGCACCGCCTGACGCATGCCCTCGCTGAGGCGGCGGGCCCGGTCGTGGGACTGGACGTTCGCGACGAGGAACGCGGCCTGGGCGGAGAAGAGGGTGAGCAGGTGCTCGCTGCGCCGGTCGAAGACGCCGGGACGGTCGGCGTAGACCTTGATGGCTCCCAGGCCGGTGTTCCCGGCGACGAGCGGAGCGCTCAGGGCGGCCCGCAGGCCGAGGGCGTCCGCGGCGTCGGCCCACCGAGGCCAGCGGTGTTCCTGCCGCACGTCGTCGACCCGGACCACCTCGCGCATCGCCGCCGCGGCCAGGCAGGGGCCTTCGTCGAGCTCGTACTGCCGGGCGTCGGCCTCCCGCACCCGGTCGTCGGTCGACCCGGACGAGACCCGGTGACCGGCCTCGACCACCGAGATGCCGGCCCCGCAGGAAGCCGGCACGGTCTCGTGGGCCAGCGAGCTGAGCAGGCTCAGCGACGTCTCGACCGTCTCCTCCGAGAGCAGGAGACCCGACATCCGTGCGAAGACCCCGGCGAGCTCATCGGTGAGGGGCAGGGCCGGACCAGCGATTCGCTTGCCGTTCACGAGGGGCCTTCCACGTGGAGCGTGCGCGGCCGCCTGCTCGACCTGGTGTCGTTCCTCCGCTCGGTACGCAGCGCGGCCGCCTCGCAAACGTCGCGGGCCGCGCGCGGCCGCGCCGCCTCAGGACTGCAGCACGAACCCGTCGGGCGGGCCGTCCGCCGCGCCGTCCACGCGGAGGTCGGCCCGCCGGCGGGTGTCCTCCGCGGCGAACGCGGCCGCCTCGGTGCCCAGCCACCGGCGCCACTCGCCGGCCAGGCCCTCGCCGTCGCGGGCCAGCCCGCGGGCCAGCCGCAGCGGCGGCGGGGCCTCGATCCAGATGCGCGTCGTCGTCCACGGGTCCAGCCGCCGCGCGGCGCTGCCGCAGCCCTCCACCAGCAGGACCGGCTCCGGCGGGACGGGCACGGGGTCGGGGGAGAACCCGCCGGCCGCCCAGTCGTAGCGGTGGTAGGCGCCGGCGCGGCCCTCGGCCAAGGGGCGGAGCACCCCCGCCGCCAGCCGGGAGACCGCGCCGGTGAGCGTCCAGCCCGCGTAGAGGTCGTCCATGTGCACGACCGGCGTCCCAGGACCCAGCGCAGCGGCGAGCCGGGCCGCGAACGTGGTCTTCCCGGAGCCGGCCGGGCCGTCGACGACCACGAGCCGGGTGCCGCCCAGCCGCGGGGGGAGGGAGAGCGTCCGGGCGGCCAGGGCGGCGAACGTCGGCCGGATCAGCGGACGGCCAGGGTCCACCGGGGCACCTCGCCGCCGTCCCCGGCGACCAGGCCGCGGCTGGCCAGGAGCCGCAGGTGGGCGTCGGTCTCGGTCACCGCGAAGATCCGCATCCGCCGCGCGTACTGCTCCCACGGCCGCGACCACGTCAGGTGGGCCGCGAGGTCCCACGGCGTCGACCCGGGGTGCGCGCGGATCGCGCCGAGCAGCTCCGTCAGCCGCCGCTCGTGGTGGGCGGTGAGCGCGTCGGCGCGGTCGGCCAGGCCGCGGAAGCGCCACTCGTGACCGGGCAGCACCTCGTCGGCGCGGACGCTGCGCACGGCGCCGAGCGAGTCGAGGTAGTCCCGCAGCGGGTCGGGAGAGCCGCCCGTGGTGCTGGAGACGTTCGGGCTGATGCGCGGGAGGACGTGGTCGCCGGAGAAGAGCAGCCCGGTCCGCTCCTCGGCGAAGCACAGGTGCCCCGGCGTGTGCCCCGGCGTGTGGACGGCGCGCAGCGACCACCCCGGGAAGGCGGCCCGGTCGCCGTCCTCGAGGTGCCGGTCGGGCACGGCCATGCGCTGGAAGCCGGAGAGGTTCTCCGCCCCGCCGACGTCGCCGAGCGCCTCCTCGCGGGGCGCGCCCAGCCGGACGAGGAACGCCACCTCGGCGTCGACGGCGGCCTGCGCCTCGGTGGCGGTCAGCCGGCGGACGGCGTCGGCGTCCGCCGGGTGCATGGCCACCCACGCGCCGCTGGCCTGCCGGACGCGGGCGGCCAGCCCGAGGTGGTCGAAGTGCAGGTGGGTGACGAGCACGCCCCGGACGTCGGCGACCGAGCCACCGAGGGACGCCAGCCCCTCGGTGAGCGCCGTCCAGCCCGCCTCGCTCTCCCAGCCGGTGTCGAGCAGGCCGAGCCCGCCGCCGTCCAGGGCGAAGGCGTAGACATTGACCCAGCGCAACGGGTTGTGCGGGATCGGGACCGGCAGCGACCACAGGTCCTCGCGCAGCTGCTCGACCGGGGGCAGGGAGCGCTCGTCCCAGGCGGTGCGCTGGGCGGCGCCGGTGATCTCCACGACGCCGCACTCTGCCAGCCGGGTCGGGAGCGCCGGCTGTCACCATGGGGGCGTGAGCGGTTCCCCCGACCCCGGCTCCCTGCCTGTCGTCTCGGTCGTCCCGCGCCGGCTGCGGCTGGTGCTGGCCGTGGTCGCCGGCGTCGTCGTCCTGGTGGCGGTCCTGGTGGCGCTGAGCCTGCCGTCGACGGAGAACACGGTCGTCGCCTACGGCCCGGTCGACCAGGCCGCCATCACCGGCCTGGGTGTCCTGCTGGGAGCGGGGGTGCTGTTCCTGGGGCGGTCGCGGGTCGACGCCGACGCCGACGGCGTCCACGTCCGCAACGTGGTCGTCCACCACGACCTGCCGTGGACGGCGGTGCGCGCGGTCCGGTTCGAGCGGAAGTCCGCATGGGGCTCCCTGGCCCTGGAGAACGGTGACGAGGTGTCCCTCCTCGCGCTGCAGGCGGCCGACGGGGAGCAGGCCGTCCGGGCCGTCGAGGGCCTGCGCGCCCTGCACGCCGCGGTGCGGGCGAACGACCCGGTGCGCCCGCCGCTGCTGTACGACGACTGAGGAAGGACCCCGTCCTCCTTACCCCTCGCTCCGCTCGGGGCGAGCCTCTGGACGGGGCCGTTCCAGCACGTCACCGCAGGGGGAATGACCGCGGGGCGGGGGACGCTGTAGCATGGGCGAGCCTCCCCGCTACATCGAGGCGCGCGAACCACCAGCGGCCCCGCCCCGGGCCGCTATCCAAGAGGAGCCCGCTCCCACCTGACGCCGTCCAGGCGCCCAGGTCCCGGATCGCGAGAACCGGCCACCGGTCGGTGATCGCGTGCGCACGACCCTCACGGGTCGTGGGCCACCGGCGAGTGGGCCCCGTGAGCAGACGCTCGCGGGGCCTTTTCCGCGTCGGCGCCCGGGTGGGCCAGCGACTCCTCCCACGCAGCAGCGTAAGGAGAGGCCATCACCGAGCCCCGCATCAACGACCGCATCCGAGTCCCCGAGGTCCGCCTGGTCGGCCCCGAGGGCGAGCAGGTCGGCATCGTGTCGATCGGCGAGGCGCTGCGCCTGGCACAGGACTCCGAGCTCGACCTGGTCGAGGTCGCTCCCATGGCCCGGCCGCCCGTCGCCAAGCTCATGGACTACGGGAAGTTCAAGTACGAGTCCGCCCAGAAGGCCCGCGAGGCCCGGCGGAACCAGGCGCTCACCGTCATCAAGGAGATGCGGCTGCGCCTCAAGATCGACCCGCACGACTACGAGACCAAGAAGGGCCACGTCGAGCGCTTCCTCAAGGGCGGCGACAAGGTCAAGATCACCGTGATGTTCCGAGGCCGCGAGCAGTCGCGCCCGGAGATGGGCTACCGCCTGCTCCAGCGGCTGGCCGCCGACGTCAGCGAGCTGGGCGTCGTCGAGTCCAACCCGAAGCAGGACGGCCGGAACATGGTCATGGTGATCGCCCCGCACAAGGGCGCGCAGACCGCGCAGGAGAAGCGCCGGCCCAAGGGCGAGCAGGCCGAGGAGCAGGCGCCCAGCGCCTGACCGGCCCAGCAGGACCAGCACCACCGAAGACGGCCGGTGCGTGCGGCAGCTCGACGCTGCCGCGCGCCCCGACACCAGACGACAGGGACCGAGGACATGCCGAAGCAGAAGACCCACAAGGGCACCGCCAAGCGGGTGCGCATCACGGGCACCGGGAAGCTCATGCGCGAGCAGGCGAACAACCAGCACAAGTTCGAGCACAAGTCCGGGACCCGCAAGCGCCGGCTCGACCGGGACCAGGTCGTCTCCCCGGCCGACGCCAAGAACCTCAAGAAGCTCCTGGGCCTCTGAGCGCCCCTCCCACTGACCTTTAGAAAGACAGGAGCACTCACGTGGCACGCGTGAAGCGGGCGGTCAACGCCCAGAAGAAGCGCCGGACGACCCTCGAGGCCGCCAGCGGCTACCGCGGTCAGCGTTCGCGGCTGTACCGCAAGGCCAAGGAGCAGATCCTCCACTCGGCGACCTACAGCTACCGCGACCGCAAGGCGCGCAAGGGTGACTTCCGCAAGCTGTGGATCACCCGGATCAACGCCGCGGCGCGCCTCAACGACATGACCTACAACCGGTTCATGCAGGGGCTCAAGCTCGCCGAGATCGAGCTGGACCGCCGCGTCCTCGCCGAGCTCGCCGTGAACGAGCCCGCCGCCTTCGCCGCCCTGGTGGAGACCGCCCGGGCCGCGCTCGTCGCGAACCCCGAGGCGACCGGCAAGCAGGCCGCCTGATCAAGGACCGCTCTGCCCCCCACCCCTCGCCAGCTCGGGGAGGGACCCTGCAGAGCGGCGGTTCCAGCACGTCACCTGACGCCGTCGGTGACCGACCCCCTGGGGTCGGGCGCCGGCGGCGTCGGCGTCTGCACGACCACGGAGGAGACCGCGTGACCGAGCTGCTCACCGAGCGCTCCGCGAGGATCGTCGCCGCGCGCAAGCTCACCCGCCGCGCCGGCCGGGACGCGGCCGGGTTGTTCCTCGCCGAGGGGCGCCAGGCGGTCGCCGAGGCGCTCGCCGACGCCGCCGGGGTCCGCGAGGTCTTCGCCACCCAGGCCGCGGCCGCCGCGCACGCCGACCTGCTGGCCGCCGCGCCCGTGCCGGTCCGGCTGGTCACCGACAAGGCGGCCGCGGGGCTGTCGGAGACGGTCACGCCCCAGGGGCTGGTGGCCGTCTGCGCGCTGCGCGACGTCCCCGCCACGACGCTGACCACGGCGCCGCCGCGGCTGGCGGTCGCGCTGGCCGAGCTGGCCGACCCCGGCAACGCGGGCACCGTGCTGCGCACGGCGGACGCCTGCGGTGCGGGCGCGGTCGTCTTCGGCGCGGGGTCGGCCGACCCGTACGGCGGCAAGGCCGTGCGCTCCAGCGCCGGCAGCCTGTTCCACGTCGACGTCGTCCGCGGTGCGCCGCTGGGCACGCTGCTGCCCGAGCTCCGCGCCGCCGGGGTGACCGTGCTGGCGGCCGACGGAGGGGGAGAGGCCGAGCTCCCGGCGCTCGTCGCCGACGGCCGGCTCGCCGGGCCGGTGCTCTGGCTGTTCGGCAACGAGGCCCGGGGGGTGCCGGCCGAGCTCGCGGAGCTGGCCGACGCCCGGGTCCGCATCCCCATGCGCGGGCGCGCGGAGAGCCTCAACCTCGCCGCGGCCGCCGCGATCTGCCTCTACACCACCCAGCTCGCCCAGTAGCGGGAGCCCGTCGCCGGGCCGGCGGGCACCTTCCTGGTGTCCCACGGGGCGCCGGACGGGAGGATGGTGGTCACCGGCGGGCTCCCCGGCTCGACGAGTAGGGCCGCGAGAGAAGGTAGCTGTGACCGTGAAGCACCTGCAGCAGGTCGCCGACGCACCGGCGACCGCACCGGCGGACGGGCGCCGGTCCCGGTGGACCGAGCACCGGCGCGCGCGCCGCGAGGACCTCGTGGGGGCGGCCGTCGAGGCCGTCCGCCTGGCCGGTCCCGACTTCTCCGTCGACGACGTCGCACGAAGCGCCGGCGTCTCGAAGACGGTCATCTACCGGTACTTCAGCGACAAGGACGAGCTCATCGACGCCGTCCTGGAGCGCATCTCCCGGGCGATCCTGCTGCCCCGGTTGCTGGGGGAGCTGTCCGCCGACCGCGCCGACGACCGCGCGCAGCTGCGCGCGGTGATCGCCGCCTTCGTCTCGTTGATCGAGGACGAGCCCGCGCTCTACCGCTTCGCCTACGCCCAGGCGGGGCGCGCGGGCCGGGCCGACCTCGTCGCGGCGACCGAGCACGCCGTCGCCACCGCCCTGGGCCGCCTCCTCGCCGCCCGGATGACCGAGGCCGGCCGCCCGGCCGACGGCGCGATGACCTGGGCCTATGGCGTCGTCGGCATGGTGCAGCTGGCGACGCACTGGTGGTCGGCGGACCGCACCCTGTCGGCCGCCGACCTGGTCGACCAGCTCACCGACCTGGCCGACGGCGGGTTGGCCACGCTGCTGCCCCCGCGCGGCTGACGGAGCGGCCCCGGACCATCAGCGGTTGGTGACGGGCAGCCGCCCGGCCGCGCGCTCGGCGGCCGCCAGGAGCCCGGCGACGTCGTCGGCGTCGGCGGGGAAGCAGCCGGCGCCGGTGCTGATGGCCGCCACGACGGGCGCACCGTCGAGCACGACCGGGCCGCGGGCGGCCTCCGCCAGCTCGCCGCGGACCCGGGCCGGGGGGGGGGGGGGGGGGGGCGGCCCCCCCCCCCCCCCCCCCCCCCCCCCCCCCCCCCCCCCCCCCCCCCCCCCCCCCCCCCCCCCCCCGCCCCCCCCCCCCCCCCCCCCCCCCCCCCCCCCCCCCCCCCCCCCCCCGGTGGGCGCCGGGTGGGCCTTGCCCTCAGGGCTTGACGGCGAGGACCGGGCGGTCGGCGTCGAGGAGGATCCGCTGGGCGCTGCTGCCCATGAGCAGCTTGCCGACGGGGG
>NZ_JBJHAD010000011.1:0-147914 GCF_054050875.1 Blastococcus sp. SYSU DS0541
GCCGCAAGCCCCCCCCCCCCCCCCCCCCCCCCGCCCCCCCCCCCCCCCCCCCCCCCCCCCCCCCCCCCCCCCCCCCCCCCCCCCCCCCCCCCCCCCCCCCCCCCCCCCCCCCCCCCCCCCACGGCCTGACCGCCAGGAGGAGAACCCCCTCGCCCCCCAGCGCTCGCACGCTCGCGATGGGACCCTGCGAGGGCGCCGCCTCCCCCAGCACGACAGCGAGAAGAGGACACATGCCCAGTCAGACCGTGACCGTCGGCTCCCGGGTGGGGCTGCACGCCCGCCCGGCCGCGCTGATCGCCGAGGCCGTCGGGAAGGCCGGGGTGCCCGTCACCCTCGCCACCCCCGGCGGCAACCCGGTCGACGCCGGTTCGCCGTTGATGATCATGACCCTCGGCGCGAAGCAGGGCTCGGAGGTGATCGTCGCCAGCGAGGACCAGGCCGCGCTGGACCGCATCGCGGACCTCGTCGCCCAGGACCTCGACGCGGAGTGACCCGAGACGGCGACGGCGCCCTCCCCGCGCGGGTGGGCGCCGTCGCCGTCGTCCATGATCAGGTGACCTGATCGTGGCGCGTCCTCCCTCAGCGCGTGCGGTGAGGGAGGACACCGGGGGATCAGGTCACCTGATCATCGCCGGGGTCAGGACTGGTCGGGGCGCGGCACGTCACCGCGCCAGGCACCGGTCTCGGTGCCGCGGCTCTCGATGAACTCCTTGAACTTCTTCGCGTCGGCCTTGACCTGCCGGTCGTCGAAGCCGAGCGCGGCGCCGGCCTTCTCGACCAGCCCGGTGGGCTCCCAGTCGATCTGGATCATGACGCGGGTCTTGGCGTCGTCCAGCCGGTGGAACGTCACCACGCCCGCGTGCTTGGCGTCGCCGCTGGTGCTGGTCCAGGCCACCCGCTCCTCGGGGTGCTGCTCGGTGATCTCGGCGTCGAACTCGCGCTTCACGCCGTCGATGTTGGTGACCCAGTGGGTGTGGGTCTCGTCGATCTGCGTGATCCTCTCGACACCGCCCATGAACTTCGGGAAGGTCTCGAACTGCGTCCACTGGTCGTAGGCGACGCGGATCGGGACGTCGACGTCGACGGACTCCTGCACGCTGGCCACGTTCTCAGCTCCTCGTATCGCTTGTTCGGTCGGGCCGCCACCTACCCCGCGCCGGCGGGGCCGACACGTGGTCCGCGCTGCTCAGCGCAGCGCGGCCGCGATGCTCCCGCGCACCGGCCGGTCCGCCACCAGCAGCATCTGGGCCAGGTGGTAGGCGTCCGGCTGCCCGGCCCAGGTGCCCTCGGCGACCTCTCCGGTGGGGGTCAGCTCGTGGTGCCAGCTCCCCGTGGCGGGGTCGGCGAACCGCTCCTCCCCGTGCACCCGCCAGCGCTCGGCCAGCCCCCGGTAGCGCTCCTCACCGGTGACCCTGGCCAGGACGGCGGCGGCCGCGACCGCCTCGCAGAGCACCCAGTGCATGCGCGCGCCGACGACCGGCCGGTCGTCCCAGTCCAGCGTGTACGGGAAGCCCTCGCGCCCGTCGGCGGCCCACCCCCGCCTCGCCGCCGCGTCGAAGAGCGCGACGGCGTCCTCGAGCAGCCAGGACGGCGGATCGGGCAGGGCGGCCCGCAGGTGCAGTGCGAGGCGGGCCCACTCGAACTGGTGCCCGACCGTGACGCCGTAGGGCTGGAACGGGTCGGCCGGGCGGTCGCGGTTGTGGTCGGGCAGCGGCTCCCACGCGGCGGTGAAGTGCTCCGGCAGGCGCCAGGCCCGCTCGCGGGCGAAGCCGTGCACGATCCGCTCGGTGCTGCGCAGCGCCTGCCCGCGCAGCCGGTCGGCGAGGGCGGTGTCGTCGACCGCGTCGGCGGCGGCGAGCACCGCCTCGACGCCGTGCATGTTCGCGTTGGCCCCCCGGTAACCGGACAGCCGCGTCCAGCCGGCGTCCCACTCGTCGACCGCGAGCCCGGCGTCGGCGTCCCAGAAGCGGTCCTGCCAGACGGCGACGGCCTCGTCGAGCAGGCCGCGGCCGCCGTCGGCCCCCGCGGTGGTCGCCGTCGCGCCGGCGAGGACGACGAACGCGTGCACGTAGGCGGCCTTGGCGTCATCGTCCCCCGTCGCGCGCCACCCGCCGTGCACGACGTCGTGGAGCGGGCCGGAGCGCAGCGCGGCGACGCCGTGCCGGACCAGTTCGTCCGCCCCGGGCCGGCCGAGGAGCGCGGCCAGCCCGAAGACGTGGGTCATCCGGGCGACGATCCACGTCTCCTGCGGCCGCGGCAGCACCGCCCCGTCCGAGCCCAGGTAGCCGAACCCGTCGGGCAGCCGCGACCGCGCCGCGAAGTCCAGCAGCCGGTCGAGGTCGGTCCGCGCAGCGCTCACGCCCTCATCCTGGCCCGCCCGGCCGCACGAGGCCCGTCTCGTAGGCCCGGACGACGGCCTGCACCCGGTCGCGGACCCCGAGCTTGGCCAGCAGCCGGGTGACGTGCGCCTTCACCGTGGCCTCCGTGACGACCAGGTGGGCGGCGATCTCGGCGTTGGAGAGGCCCTGGGCGACCAGCAACCAGACCTCGCGCTCGCGCGGGCTGAGGCCGGCGACCGGCTGCGGCGGGGCGATCGGCGCCCGGAGGTGCCGCTCGATCAGCCGGCGGGTGACGGCGGGGGCCAGCAGCGCCTCGCCCTCGGCGACGGTGCGCACGGCGTCGACCAGCCGGCCGGGCGGCGCGTCCTTCAGGAGGAAGCCCGCCGCACCGGCCTCGAGCGCGCGGAAGACGTACTCGTCGAGGTCGAAGGTGGTGAGCACCAGCACCTGGGGGCTCCCGGGCTCCCGGCGGAGCCGCCGGGTCGCCTCGATACCGTCCAGTCGCGGCATGCGCACGTCCATGACGACGACGTCGGGGCGCAGCCGCAGCGCCAGCTCCACCGCCTGCACCCCGTCGGCGGCCTCGCCGACCACCTCGACGTCGCCGGCCTCGAGCAGTCCCGTGATGCCGGACCGGACCAGGGCGTGGTCGTCGGCGACGACCACGCGCAGCCGCTCGCTCACGGTGCCGTCACCGGGAGGACGGCGCGGACCGACCAGCCGCCGTCGGGCTCGGGACCGACGGCGAGCGATCCGCCGTAGACGCGGACCCGCTCGCGCATCCCGGGCAGCCCGTGACCGCCCCCGCGCAGCCCTTCCGGCGCGAGCTCCGGCCCGGCGGCGCCGGCCCGGCGTCCGGAGTCGCGGACCGTCACGGTGACCGTGTCCCCGCGCCGGGCGACGGCCACGGCCGTCCGCGCGCCGGGGGCGTGCCGGAGCACGTTGGTCAGCGACTCCTGCACGATCCGGTAGACCGCCAGCGACGGGCCGTCGGGCACCGGCTGGTCCACGGCGACGTCGAGGGCGACGTCGAGCCCGGCGCCGCGCGCCTCGTCCACCAGGTCGGGCAGTCGCTCGATGCCCGGCTGCGGCACGTAGACCGCCTCGCCCTCCCGCAGGACGTCGAGCAGGTGCCGCATCTCGGCCATCGCCTCCGTCGCCGTGCGACGCGCCATGCCGATGTGGTCGCGCGCGCGGTCGGGATCGCGGCCGACGAAGAGCTCGGCCGCGCCGGTCTGCAGGACCACGACCGACACCGCGTGCGCGACGACGTCGTGCAGCTCCCGCGCGATGCGGGCCCGTTCGGCGGCGACCGCCCGCCCGGCGGCGTCGGCCGAGCTCTGCTCGGCCCGCAGGGCGGCCAGGGCGCGGTGGTGGACGACGCGCCCGCCGGTCCAGGCGCCGGCGACGAAGAAGAACAGCAGGATGACCGAGCGCGGCTGCGTCGCCTCGACGCCGAAGTAGCCGAGCTGCCCCGCCGCACCCATCGCGATCACGGGCACCAGGCCCAGGCCGACGGCGGCCGGTAGGGGGGCGACGTGCACCGCGACGGTGAAGGCGGCGAGCAGCAGGCTGGGGAAGGGCGTGAACGTCGCCGCCGCCTCCGCCGTCGCCGCGTGCACCACCAGGGCGACCGACACCACGACGGTGACCGAGCCGGGGAACCTCCGGCGCAGCGCGAGGGGCAGCGTCGCGACCAGCACGAAGAGGGTGGCCGGCGTCGCGGCCAGCTCCGGGGAGAGGAGCACCTCCAGCAGTCCCCAGACGGCCAGCCCGGCGGCGACGGCGACGTCCAGCCCGCTGGTCCAGCGGGGGACCGACGCGGCGGCGACCGCGGGGTGCACCGCGGGGGCCGGGCCCGGAGCCCCGTCTGCGGTCGTGGTCACGGAGGGGAACCTACGGCTCGCCACCGGACCCCGGCGTCCACCTCGGGGCGACACCGGGGTTCGACCAAGGTCGACACCGGGGTTGCGACCCCGCGGCGCGCGATGTGGACCCGCGGCCGATGCCGGGCGGGGCCGGACGCTCCTAGCTTTCTCGGCGACCGCCTGACCAGGCGCTTTCCACGACCCGAGGAGCTCCCGTGACCACCCTCTCCCCCTCCGCCCGAACCACGACCGCACGGCGCCCCGACCGCGCCGCCGGCATCGCGACGCTCGTCGCCGCCGGCATCTCGGTCGCCGTCGGCGTGACCCAGGTGCTGTACCCGCAGGACACCGACCCCGCCATCGACCCGCGGACCGCCGCCATGCTCGTCGGCACCAGCGTCATGCTCTGGGCGCTGCCGGTCCTCTACCTCCGGCTGGCCGCGCTGGGTGGCTCCCGCCGGGCCGCGCAGGTCGCCTCGGCCGGGACGGTGCTCCTGTCGGCCGGGATGCTGTCGAGCGCCATCAACGGGGAGGACCTCTCCTTCTTCCCCGCGGTGGCGCTCGTGGCGAACGCCCTCTGGTTCCTCGGATCGGCCGGCCTGGCCGTCTCCCTCCGGCGTGGCCGTCAGGTGCCCCGACCGATCGTCGCGCTCCTGCCCCTGGTGACGCCGGTCTTCCTGCTCCTGTCCCAGCTCGGGGGCGGTGTGCCGGTGGGCGCGTACCTGGCCGTCGTCGGCTGGCTGATGCTGCGCGGGCAGCTCGCCGGCCGCGGCTGACCCCGTAGGGCCCTGGCGGTCCCCGCCCCTCGGGCGGGGACCGCTACCGCGCTGCCGGCCGGTCGGCCGCGAGGCCCAGCGCCAGTCGCACGGTGGCCACCATGATCACCACGAGCCCGAGCAGGTGCACCGCCCCGGCGGCGATGTTCGGCCCGTCCGCCGCCACCAGGTCCAGCACCACCAGGACCAGGAGGGCGACGAGGACGACTCCTCCCACCCGCCGGGGACCGCCGACCACGCTCTCTCCCGGCGAGGCCAGGAGGAGCACGGCGGCGGCGAGGGCCAGCGCATGGGCGGTGAACTGGGCCAGCGACGGCGCGAGGCCCTGCTCGGGCCCCGGCCGGCTCCCGCTGACGACGATGGCCACGCCGCTGCAGAGCGCGAAGAGCAGCAGCAGGACGAGAGCCGTCCGACGTCGGTCCACGGAGCCACCCTCCCGCGCGCGCCGGTCAGAAGGCCAGCGCCGCGCCCGGATCGTGGAGCAGCGCCCCCACGTCGGCCAGGAACCTCGACCCCAGCTCGCCGTCGACGATGCGGTGGTCGAAGCTCAGCGCCAACTGGGTCACCTGCCGGGGGCGGACCTTGCCCTTGTGCACCCACGGCATCTCCCGCACGGCGCCGAAGGCGAGGATCACCGACTCCCCGGGGTTGAGGATCGGCGTCCCGGTGTCGACCCCGAAGACGCCCACGTTGGTGATGGTGAGCGTGCCGCCGGTCATGTCGCCCGGGGCGGTGCGCCCGGCCCGCGCCGTCTCGGTCAGCTCGGCCAGCGCGCCGGCGAGCTCGGCCAGGGAGAGCCGGCCGGCGTCCTTGATGTTGGGCACCACCAGCCCGCGAGGCGTGGCCGCGGCGATGCCGAGGTTGACCTGGCCGTGGACGACGATCTCCTGCGCCGCCTCGTCCCAGGAGCTGTTCACCATCGGGTGCCGCTGGGCCGCCAGGAGCACCGCCTTGGCCACGAACAGCAGCGGGCTGACCTTCACCCCGGCGAGCTCGGGCCGGGCGGCCAGCCGGCTGCGCAGCTTCATCATCCGGGTGACGTCGACGGTCAGGAACTCCGTGACGTGCGGGGCGGTGAAGGCGCTGGCCACCATCGCGGCCGCGGTGGCCTTGCGGACCCCCTTGACCGGGATCCGCTGCTCGCCGGCGGTGCCCGCGACGGGGGCCTGGGCGCCGGCGCCGTCGGCCCGCGCGGCGACGGCGGCGTCGACGTCGGCCCGGGTGATGCAGCCGTCGGTGCCCGTCCCCGAGACCGTGGTCAGGTCCACGCCGAGGTCCTTGGCGTACTTGCGCACCGGCGGCTTGGCCAGCGGGCGGGGTCCGCGCCGGCCGGGGGCGGACCCGCGCGACGGCGCGGCCTCCTCACGGCGGGCGGCGGCCTCGGCCTGGCGGCCGACCTCCAGCCCGCCGTGGCGCACCGGCTTGCTGCGCATGTCGGGGGCCGTGGCCAGCAGCGGCGGGCCGTCGTCGGAGGGCAGGGGCGGCCGGTCGGTGCCGCCTGAGCCGTAGTCGGCGCCGGGCAGCGCGGTGGCGCGGGCGGCGGCCGCGGCGCCCGAGCGGCGCGGCCGGCGGCGGGCCTCGGTCGTCCGCGGGCCGTAGCCGACCAGCACGGCGGTGCGCCCACCCGGGGCGGCCCCGCCGATCAGCCCCGCGGCCGGCTCCTCGCCGGTCGCGGCGCCCTCGCCGGCCGGCTCCGCCGCCGGGGCGTCGCCGCCCACGTCGACGGTGATGATCGGCTCCCCGACGTCGACCGTCGTGCCGGCCTCGTGCAGCAGCTCGACGACGGTGCCGGCCCACGGTGAGGGCAGCTCGACGGCGGCCTTCGCCGTCTCCACCTCGCACAGCGGCTGGTTGACGGTGATGGTGTCGCCGACGGCCACGAGCCACTGGAGGATCTCGCCCTCGGTGAGCCCCTCACCGACGTCGGGCAGCTTGAACTGTCGCTGGGCCACGGCTCAGAACTCCATCGCGCGGTCGACGGCGTCCAGCACCCGGTCGAGGTCGGGGAGGTACTCCTCCTCCAGCTTCGACGGCGGGTAGGGGGTGTCGAAACCCCCGACCCGCAGCACCGGCGCCTCCAGGGAGTGGAAGCAGGTCTCGGTCACCCGGGCGGCGATCTCCGCGCCGAGCCCGAGGGTGACGGGCGCCTCGTGGACGACGACGCAACGGCCGGTGCGGCGCACCGACTCGAAGACCGGCTCGAGGTCCAGCGGGGAGACGGTGCGCAGGTCGACCACTTCCAGCGAGCGCCCCTCGCCGGCGACCGCCTCGGCGGCCTGCAGCGCCGTCTTCACCATGGGGCCGTAGGCGAGCACCGTGACGTCGTCGCCGCCGCGGACCACGCGGGAGGCGAACAGCGGGTCGGGGGTGGCGTCGGTGTCGACCTCGGCCTTCTCCCAGTACCGCCGCTTGGGCTCCAGGAAGACGATCGGGTCGGGGTGGGCGATCGCCTGCTGGATGCCCCAGTAGGCGTCGACCGGGTTGCTGACCGCGACCACCTTGAGCCCGGCGGTGTGCGCGAAGTACGCCTCGGGGCTCTCGCTGTGGTGCTCGACGGCCCCGATGCCGCCGCCGAAGGGGATGCGGATGACGATCGGCATCGGCAGCCGGCCCTTCGACCGGGCGTGCATCTTGGCCACCTGGGTGACGATCTGGTTGTAGGCGGGGAAGACGAACCCGTCGAACTGGATCTCGCAGACCGGCCGGTAGCCGCGCATCGCCAGCCCGACAGCGGTGCCCAGGATCCCGGCCTCGGCCAGGGGCGTGTCGACCACACGGGCCTCACCGAAGTCCTTCTGCAGGCCGTCGGTGATGCGGAAGACACCGCCCAGCTTGCCGATGTCCTCCCCCATGAGCACGACCTTGGCGTCGTCCTCCATGGCCTTGCGCAGGCCGAGGTTCAGTGCCTTGCCGATGGTCAGGGTCTCGGTGCTCATTCGCCGGCCTCCTCGAAGCTCGCGCGGTAGGCGACGAAGTCGTCGCGCTGGGCGGCCAGCCACGGGGTCTGCTCCGCGTAGACGGAGTCGAACATCGCCGTCGGTTCGGGGTCGGGCATGTCGACGGTGCCGCTGCGGATCCGCACGGCGAGCTCGTCGGCCTCGCGCTCCACGCGGTCGAAGAACGCCGCATCGGCCTTGTCGTGCCGGGAGAGGTGGGCCTTCAGCCGGGCGATCGGGTCGCGCAGCTTCCACTCCTCCAGCTCGCTGGCCAGCCGGTACCGGGTGGGGTCGTCTGAGGTGGTGTGCGCGCCCATCCGGTAGGTGAACGCCTCGATGAAGGTCGGCCCCTGGCCCTCGCGCGCGGCCTGGAGCGCCTGCCGAGTCACGGCCAGGACGGCGAGGACGTCGTTGCCGTCGACCCGGACGCCGGGGAAGCCGAAGCCGGCCGCGCGCCGGTACAGCGGGACGCGCGACTGCCGCTCGAGCGGGACGCTGATCGCGTACTGGTTGTTCTGGCAGAAGAAGACGACGGGGGCCGAGAAGCTCGCCGCCCAGATCATCGCCTCGTTGACCTCGCCCTGGCTGGTGGCGCCGTCGCCGAGGAAGGCCAGCGCCGCGCTCTCGGCGCCGTCGCGCTGCAGCCCCATGGCGTAGCCGGTGGCGTGCAGGGTCTGCGCGCCGATGACCACGGTGTAGAGGTTGAAGCCGGTGGCCACCGGGTCCCAGCCGCCGTTGTCCACGCCGCGGAACAGGCTGATGACGTGCAGCGGGTCGACGCCGCGGGTCCAGGCGACGCCGTGCTCGCGGTAGGTCGGGAAGGCCATGTCGGAGGCGGCCATCGCGCGGCCGGCGCCGATCTGCGCGGCCTCCTGGCCCAGCAGTGAGGCCCAGATGCCCAGCTCGCCCTGGCGCTGCAGCGCGGTCGCCTCGACGTCCCACCGGCGGACTAGCACCAGGTCGCGGTAGAGGTCGCGCAGCTCCTCGTCGGAGATCTCCAGCGAGTAGTCGGGGTGCTCGACCCGCTCGCCCTCGGGCGTGAGCAGCTGGACCAGCTGCGTCCGCTGCGGCAGGTGGGGGGCGTCGGCCCCCGGGACGGGGTCGACCATCTCGGTGGTCTCTGGCAACGCTGTCACCGGTCGCGCTCCTCGCCGTCGGCCACCGCCACCGGGGTCACCGGCGGCGCGGTGGTGCTGGACGTTGCGGCCCGCCGGGTGTGGCGGCCCTCACACATCCTGGCACGGCCTCCCCGCCGCTGACCAGCCCGGGCGGGGGCGATCTGCGCAGGGGTGGTCGAGGGAGTTGCGCAGAAAGCTGCCCGCGCACGGCCGGGAGCTGACAGACTGCCCAGCGTGCCGGAGATCGACGCCACCGACGCGCGGCTGCTGCTGGCCCTCACGGAGGACCCGCGGGCCAGCGTCATGGCGCTGTCGCAGCGGCTCGGCCTGGCCCGCAACACCGTGCAGAGCCGGCTGGCCCGGCTGGAGGGCAACGGCGTGCTCGGCCCGCTGGACCAGCGGGTCCGCCCGGAGGCCCTCGGGTACCGGCTGACCGCCTACATGTCGGTGCAGGTGGCGCAGCGCGGGCTGGCCGAGGTCAGCGGCGCGCTCGCCGGGCTCCCCGAGGTGCTCGAGGTGACCGGCCTCTCGGGCGCCACCGACCTGCTGGTGCACGTCGCGGCCACCGACGCCGACCACCTGTGGCGGATCACCGAGACGGTGCTGGCCATCCCCGGCGTCCAGCGGGTGGACACCGCCCTGGCGATGCGCCGGTTCGTCGAGCGGCGCGTGGGCCCGCTGCTGCACCGCGCCGCCGGCACCGGCTAGCGGGGCCGGCGGATCCGCACGGGTCCTCGGGCGGTCCGGACGTCGACCACCTCGCCGCCCTGGGTCACCTCGACGGTCCCCGCGTCCGCGAGGCGGCCGGCCGCGCGGCGCGCTTCGGGCATCAGGTCGCGCCAGCCCTCGGGATCGAGCGCCCGAGCAGCCTCGGAAGGGCAGATGGAGGCCTCCGCGCGACGCTGCCCGAGCAGCTCGCCGATGGTGCGCTCCAGCTCGGCGCCGACGTCGTCCACCTGCCCAGCGTGGCCGTGCCCGAGCGGCTCCGCCAGGGGTGCCGGTCTCCGTGGCCCGGGCGAGGACGCGGTCGGTGGGTGGGGCCGCTTCCGGGCGGGTATCGGGCCGCACATGGCGAAGCGGACCCCGGTAGGGCGCACCGGCAAGGGCAGGCGCGGCATCAGCACGCTGGGCTGGGCGCTGAGGGGGGCGGCCGCCGGCGCGGCCGGCACGACGGCGCTCAACGCCGTCACCTACCTGGACATGGTGGTGCGCGGCCGGGGCAGCAGCTCGACGCCCGAGCGGACCGTCGAGAAGCTCGCGGAGGCGGCGCACGTGCCCATCCCGGGCGACGAGCAGACCCGGCAGAACCGCGTCCAGGGGCTCGGGCCCATGACGGGGCTGGTGGCCGGCGTCGGGGTCGGCGTGGTCGGCGGGCTGGCGCGCGCGGCGGGTCTCCTGTCGGCCAAGCCCGTCGGTGTCGCCCTCACCGCGCTGGGCGCCATGGTGGCGGCCAACGGCCCGATGACCGTGCTCGGCGTGACCGACCCGCGCACCTGGTCGACGACCGACTGGCTCAGCGACCTGGTGCCGCACCTGGCCTACGGCGTCGTCGTCAAGACCACGATCGACGCGTTCGACCGCCCGTGACGGCGCCCGGCGATGACCAGGTCCCCTGATCGTGGAGCGTCCTCCCTCAGCGCCCACGGTGAGGGAGGACACCGCATGATCAGGTTCCCTGATCGTGGCCCGGGGGGAGAGCGGGTCAGCGCCAGCCGCGGTCGTCCACACCGCCGGGCACCGGCGCGGCGGGGTCGTACGGGGTGCGGGTGAAGACGAAGGTGTCGAGCTCCAGGTGGTCGTCGGCGATGCGCAGCCTCTCCCCCGCGAAGTAGCCGTCCAGCCCCCGCCAGGTGCCGTCCTCGGCCGACGCGAACCGGCTGGCCCGGCCCGGCCGCCCGGGCAGCGGGCCCAGGTGCAGCAGCCCGCCGCTGACCGAGCGCAGGAGGTAGGGCGCGGGCCCCCAGAACCAGACACCGAGGGTCTCCAGGGGAACCGGCGAGGGGGCGGGCACCCACGGCTCGACGACCCGCGGCTCGGCGGCGCGCAGGTCGGCCAGCAGGCCGAACACCAGCGGGTCCAGGCCGCTGGTCGTGTTGGCCAGCGAGACCGCGCCGGTCTGCTCCTCGCGGTCGACGAAGACGCCGGCCAGGAAGCCGGGCATCGAGCCGCCGTGGCCCACCAGCGTCCGCCCGTCGACCCGCACCACCTGCACGCCCAGCCCGTAGGAGGACCAGCCGGGCGCGGAGGAGTCCACCCCGGCGGGCACGGTCATCTCCTCCAGCGTCGCCGGGTCGAGCACGTCCGCGGTGTCGCCGAGGAGGAACGCGGCGAACCGGCCGAGGTCGGCCAGCGTCGCCCACAGCTGCCCGGCGGCCGCCATCACGCCGGCGTGGTGCTCGGGTTCGGGCAGCACGACGTCGGCCCAGGGGTGCACCGCCCGTCCCTCGGCGGCCGGGGCCACCGGGCGGGGAGTCGTGCGCGCCATGCCCAGCGGCGCCAGCACCTCGGCGGTGACGACGTCGTCCCAGGACGAGCCGCGCAGCCTCGCGACGAGCTCGCCGAGCAGGCCGAAGCCGAGGTTGGAGTAGTGGAACCGGCGCGCGGCGCCGAGGACGACGTCGGTCTCCGCCAGCCCCAGCTCCTCCAGCGACCCGCCCGGTGTCCGCTCCCACCAGCCGCCGGGGCTCTCCGCCGAGGCGCCGGCGAGGTGGGAGAGCAGCTGCCCGACCGTGCGGTCGCCGAACGGCGTGCCGGTCAGGTGGCGCTCCAGCGGGTCGTCCAGCCCCAGCCGGCCCTCGTCGCGCAGCCGCATGACGACGACGGCCGTCACGGTCTTGCTGATCGACCCCAGCCGGTACTGGACGTCCGTGTGCGGCCCGGGCACCTCCCCGCGGCCGGCCGACCACGCCAGCCCGCCGTCACGGACCACGCCGGCGACGAGGCCGGGAGACCGGCCGTCGCGCTGGACCCGGGCCGTGCGGGCGAGCAGGAGGCGGGCGGTCGAAGGCAGCACGGGCTCGGGCATGACGGCGACCGTAGCGACCGGCCGGGCCCGGTGGCTCAGGCGGCCAGCGCCTCGCGCGCGGGCAGCGCGCCGGTGCGGGTGGCCCACCGCTCGAACCAGACGGTGGCCAGCGGCGGCACCGAGGCGGCCAGCGCGAGCAGCGTCGTGGGCAGCGACCAGCGCAGCACCCGGGCGGCGACCAGGGCGACGAGGACGTAGACGACGAAGACGCCGCCGTGGATGGGCCCGAACACCTGGACGCCCACCTCGGAGGTCTGCAGCACCCACTTCACGAACATCCCGGCCAGCAGGCCGACCCAGGTGATCGCCTCGGCGACGGCGACGATGCGGAAGGCGGCGGTGACGGTGCGCGGGTTCAACGGGGCGTCCTCGGGTCGGGGGCGGGATCCGGCAGGTGAACGAGCGGGCCGCCGGCGACGTCCCCGGGCGGGGGTGTGACGTACGCGGCAGCCGGCCCGGTGGCAGGGTCGGCAGCGTGCGCGGACTGGCCCGGCGGGAGTTCTGCCTGGTGCTGCTGCGCCGGATGGCCGACGTCCGGCCCGACCTCACCGCCGCCGCCCTGCCCCGGCTCGGGGCGACCCGGGCGGAGGCCCACGCCGCGCACACCCGCTGGCAGGCGCTGCAGCACTCCCGGCGGGCCCCGCGCGGGCTGGCCCTGCGCACCGCGGTCCTCGGCCCCCCGGAGGAGCTGGAGGACCGGCGCGTCGGCGACCTCGACGTCCAGGTGCGGCGCTGGCCGCTCCCGCTGTGGCCGCACCAGTGGTGGGAGGTCGTCAGCGGCCCCGGGGGCGCCGTGCTGCACGAGCACCTCGCCCGGGCGCCGGGGTCACCGGTACCCCGGGCCCGCCCGCGTCGCCTGCTCGTGTGGGAGCACGTGCTCGACGACGTCGTCGGGTTGCCGGGCGCCCGCGGGGTCGACACCGGCGTGCCCACCCGCTCCGAGGTGCGGCTGCCGGGTGGGGTGCGGGCGGTGTTCGTCTGGGGGCTGCTGCAGCAGGTCAGCGGGTCGGGCGCGACCTGAGCGGCTGCCGGGCGTCACCCCGCGATGCGCCGGGCCCCGGCGTAGCCGCCCATCGAGTCGATGCTGGCCACCTTGACCACGTCGCCCGAGGTCGGCGCGTGCACCATCTGGCCGTTGCCGATGTAGATGCCCACGTGGCTGACCGGGCTGTAGAAGAAGACCAGGTCGCCGGGGCGCAGATCGTCGCGGGAGACCGCCTGGCCGACGCCCGCCTGGTTCCGGCTGGCGCGCGGCAGCGCGATCCCGGCCGCCCGGAAGGCGTAGGAGGTCAGACCCGAGCAGTCGAACGCGCCGGGACCCGTCGCCGCCCACACGTAGGGCTTGCCCCGCTGCGCCATGGCGGTGTCGACCGCGATCTGCGCGGCGCGGCTGTCGGCCGCCACGGGAGCGGACGGCGCGGCTGCCACCGCCTCCCGCTCCCCGCGGCTGGCGCGCTGGGGCTCCCCGCCGCGCTCCTCGGCGTGGTGCGCCTCGGCCACGGCCTGGCGCTCGGCGGCGCTCAGTCGGTCGAACTGGGCTCGGAACTCGTCGACCTGCTCCTGCAGCTCGGCCTGCTGGCCGGCGATGGAGTCGTAGGCGGCCTTCGCCTGGGCGGCGGCCTGCTGCGCTGCGGCCTGGGCCTGGGCGGCGGCCACGTTCGCCTCGGCGGCCCGGGTGAGCACCACGCCCTGGTGCCCGGAGATCGTCTCGAGCGTGCTCACGCGGCTGACGAACTCGTCGGCCGAGTCGCTGGTGAGCAGGGCCTGGAAGGAGCTCAGACCCTCGCCGGTCCAGGCGCTGCGGGCGATGCCGCGCACCTGCTCCTGGGCGCGGGCCAGGTCCGCGGTGGCCTGCTGGAGCTGGGCGGCGGCCGCCTCGGCGGTGGCCTGCTGGGCCGCCAGTGCATCCCGTGCCGCGTTGAACTCCTCGGTGACGACCTCGAGCTGGTGGCCGCGCTCGGCGACGAGCCGGGCCGCCTCACCGGACGTGGCGGGAGAGCCGGGAGCCGCGGAGGCGGGCACCGTGGCGAGCAGGATGCCGACCGTGCCGGCCAGGGCCAGCCCCACCCGCCCGGCGGTGCGGCGGCGGGCGGGTGTGCGCAGGGGGGTCGCCATGGTGCGGCGGCTCTCCGATCTCGTCCACGGCCGCCTGCCAGGACCGGCCGGGCGCCCCCGTGCGGCGGAACGGACGGGTCCGTCCCGCCACGACGCTGCGACGGTCCCCGGTCCGGCAGCCCGCGGGTACGCGGGTCCGGTTCGACGGCGCCCGGCGGGGGTCACTCGGCAGTGACGGAAAGCCCCGACGGACCTACTCACCGTAGGCGGCGTGACCCGGTCGTGACAATGCCGCGAACCACATTCGTGTAGTTCTTCCCGGGTCACGTCACAGCAGCCCCACCCGACGCCGGGCGGACGCGGCCGGGGGCGGTTTCGGCACGGCCCCGCGGGACCACTACCGGAGGATGGATCGCCGTGAGCCCCTCGAGTGATCCGCAGCGCGGGAGCCGGTCGTCCCGGGCGGTCGGCGCGCTCCGCGACCTCGTCCGGGGCGTGCGCGCCCGGCTGCGGGGACGCGACCTCATGCTCATCGCCGCCGGGCTCACCTTCTACGCCGGCATCGCCGTCGTCCCCCTGGTGGTGCTCGCCTTCGGGCTGACCGCCTGGCTCACCTCCCCGGAGCGGGTGCGGGAGCTCGGCGACCGGCTCGGCGACCTGCTGCCCGGCGCGCTCGGCGCCCCGGACGCCGTCGAACGGCTGGTCCAGGCCGGCGCGGGGCTGGACCCGCTGGGCGCCCTGCTGGCCCTGCTGCCCATGTCCTTCTACGGCGAGGGGCTCCGGCGCGCCCTCCTGCGCTTCTCCGCACGGCACGCCCGGCACGAGGGGCACACCGCCTGGCGCGGCCGGCTCGCCGCCCTGCCGCTGCTGCTGCTCGCCCCGGTGCTGCTCTACCCGCTGCTGCTCGCCGCGGCGCGGATGGCCGACCTGGCCGAGCGCGGGGGCGTGGCGGCCACGGTCGGGCAGGTGGCGCTCGGCTACTACGCGGTGCTGGCCGCGCTCACCCTGCCGCTGGCCTGGGGGTTCCGGGTCGTCGGCGGCGGCCGCGTGCGGTGGCGGTCGCTGCTTGTCGGCGCGCTGTTCACCGCCGCCTGCCTGTCCGGCTTCCTGCAGGGGTTCGTGCTGTTCCTGGCGCTGCCGCTGGACCTCGGCGCGCCGTTCGGTGACCTGGACGTCGTGGGCGGCGTGGTCGCGCTCGCGCTCTGGCTGTTCCTCCTCCACCTGGTCGTCCTGCTGGGCTGGCTGACCACCCAGACGCTGGACGAGCTGGTGGACCGCCGCTCAGCGTCGCAGCGGCGGATAGGGGAACCGGTCGAGCCAGGTCTCGACCGGGCCTAGCTCCGGGTCGTCGGGCACCGCAGGGTCACCGGTCCCGGGATCCGGCTCGGGCACGACCGGCGGGGCCGGTGGCGGCGGCACCGGCTCGGGCGCGCGCTCGGGAGCCGGCGGGGGCGGCGGGGGCGGCGGCGGGGGCGGCACGTAGCGGGAGCCGTTGCTGACGAGGACGGCGACGACCTGTCCCGGCACGGCGCGCCCACCCGCCGGCGGGCTGGTCCCCACGAGCTGCCCCTGGGCCAGCTCGCTGTCCACCCGCACCACGCGGGGGAGGAAACCGGCGGCCTCGAGCACGTCCTGGCACCGGGACGGCTCCCCGCAGGAGGGGACGCGGATCGTGTTGCCGCGCACCACCGCTGGGTCCGCGGGCGGGAAGTCGCTGCTGCCCCGCGCGGTGAGGACGGGCGCCATCGCGTCGTGCCAGATGGTGGCGCCCTTGTCGCCGCCGAAGCCGCCGACGTCCTGGCTCTCCTTGGGGTTGAACACCATGACGCTGGCCGCGATCTCCGGCGTGTAGCCCACGAACGCCACCGAGACGTTGTCCTGCGTGGTGCCGGTCTTGCCCGCGATCTGGTGACCCGGCACGTACGCGCGCCGGCCGGTCTGCCCGCCGGATCCCGGCTCGACGTCCTTGCGCAGCATCTGGTTCAGGGTGTTCGCGACCCCGGCGGGGATGGCCTCGGGCGTGCAGCGATCGCCGTCGACCAGCGGCTCGCCGTCGTCGCCGAGGACGGGCTCGCCCTCGCGGTCGAGGATCCCGGTCACCGGGACGACGTCGCACCGGGTGCCCGAGGCCGCCAGCGTGGAGTAGGCGCTGGCCAGCCCCAGCGGGCTGGTCGCCTCCGGGCCGAAGGCGAAGGAGCCGTTGTTCTCGTCGACGGTGCGCTGCGCCAGGCCCTGCGGGCCGTGCTCGTAGAGCCCCATGCGCTCGGCCATGCGCACCGGTTCCTCGACGCTGCCGAGCGCGTCCTCGAGGGCGAGGAAGTAGGTGTTGGAGGACTGGTAGAGGGCTGTGGTCAGGTCCAGGGTCGCCCGGTAGCTACCCGAGTTGCGGACGTCGTAGAACCCGTCGCCCTCCCGGTACACGCGCGAGACGTAGGGGCTCGGCGCGGTGAGCGTGTACTCCGTGGAGTAACCGCGGGCCAGCGCCGCGGCGGCCACGAACACCTTGTAGGTGGAGCCCGCGCCACGGCTCGGGAGGGCGTTGAGGTTCACCGACTCCTGCCGCCGGTCCGCCTCGTCGTGGCCGTAGATCCGGTTGACGCTCATCGCCAGCAGGTGCCCGGTGCCCGGCTCGACCGCGGTGAAGGTGGCGGCCAGCGGGCTCTCCAGCGGCTGGTTGGCGAGCACCGCGGCGTCACCGGCGCGCTGCAGGTCGGCGTCCAGCGTGGTCTGGATGACGTAGCCGTTGCGCTCGAGGTCGTCCTGGGTCAGCCCCAGCTCGTCGATCAGGTACTGCTGGACGAAGTCGCAGACGTAGGCACCCACGGTCGCCTCGACGCAGCCGCGGGGCGGCGCCGGGGCCGGGGCCAGGCCGAGGGGGGCGGCCGAGGCCTCCTCCTGCTGCTCAGGGCTGATGTACCCCTGCTCGGCCATCCGGGCGAGCACCTGGTTGCGCCGGACGGTCGCGCCCTCGGGGTCGGTGAAGGGGTCGTGGTCCTTGGGGCTCTGCACCAGGCCGGCCAGCAGCGCCGCCTGGGGCAGGGTCAGCTGCGCGGCGTCGACGCCGAAGAACGCCCGGGCCGCGGGCTGCACCCCGTAGGCGTTCTGCCCGAAGTAGACGATGTTGAGGTACCGCGTGAGCAGCTCGTCCTTGGTGTAGGCCGACTCCATCGCCAGGGCCAGCCGGGCCTCGCGCAGCTTGCGGCCGAAGGTCTTCTCGGTGGCGGCGTTCCGCTCGTCCTGGGTGCGCGCCGACTGCAGCAGGGTCTGCTTGACCAGCTGCTGGGTGAGGGTGGACCCACCCTCCTCGACCTCGCCGGCGGCGATGTTCGTGACCAAGGCGCGCGTCGTCCCCTGCACGTCGAGGCCGCCGTGGTCGTAGAAGCGCGCGTCCTCGACGGCGACCAGCGCCTGCCGCATGACCTCGGCGATCTGGTCGAAGGCGACCGGCTCGCGGTTCTCCCGGTAGAAGGAGGTGATCAGCTCACCGTTGGCCGCGAGCACCACGGTGTTGCCCGCCGGCACCTCGACGGAGAACTCCTCCGGCGGGTCGCCGAGCAGGGCCGAGGAGCTGCGCGCGGCCAGGGCGGGCCCGCCGACCCAGGGGAGGAGCAGCCCGGCCAGCAGGACGCCGGCGAGCAGCACGGCGCCCGCGAGCGTGAGCAGGGTGCGACCCGGCCTCCTGCGCGACTCCATGACCCTCCTCCGGCTGTTCGTGCAGCTCAGCAGGGCCGATGGCGATCCACAACCACCCGCGCGGTGGCGCGTCAACCGGAACTCTCCCGTCCGCCTCCCGGTTCCCGCGCGTCACAGGGGGCCGCGGCGCCCCGGGGCAGGGGTTCCCCGGACCCCCCTCGTCGGCGCAGCGCCCACGGCGTTGGATGGGGGCATGCCTGACTCGATGCTGGCCGGCCGGCTGGACGTGCGCACCCGTGAGTTCGTGGTCAAGGAGGTGCCCAGGCCGGCACCCGGCCCCGGGGAGGTGTTGATCCGGGTCGCCGCGGCCGGCATCTGCCTCTCCGACGTCCACCTGATCGAGGGGCAGCTCTCCCCGCTGTTCCTCGCCGGTGACGAGGTGACGCTCGGGCACGAGGTGGCCGGCACCGTCGCGGAGCTCGGCGACGGCGTGGGCGGCCTGACCGAGGGGCAGCGGGTGCTCCTGCAGGCCGGGGAGGAGAAGGACGGCTGGATCCACACCCGTGGCGTCGACTACGACGGCGGCTGGGCGCAGTACGCCCTGGCGACGGCGGGCACGGTCGTGCCCATCCCCGACACGCTGCCCTTCGAGCAGGCGTGCATCGTGCCCGATGCGGTCTCGACGCCGTGGGCCTCGATCGTGCGGACGGCGCAGGTGCGCGCCGCCCAGCCGGTCGGCGTCTGGGGCATCGGCGGGCTAGGCGCGCACGCGGTGCAGCTGCTGCGGCTGGCCGGGGCCGCCCCGATCGTCGCCGTCGACCCGGTGCCCGCGGCCCGGCAGCGGGCGCTGGACTTCGGCGCGGACCTGGCGCTGGACCCGTCCGAGGACATCGCCACCCGCGTGCGGGAGCTCACCGGTGGCGCCGGGCTGGCCTTCGCCTTCGACTTCGCCGGCGTCGCGCCGGTGCGCGAGCAGGCGGTGCGCTGCCTGGAGCGGGACGGGGCCCTGGTGCTGGTCGGCCTGACCGACCAGCCGCTGGAGATCCGCAACGGGACCCAGTTCAGCTACTTCGGGCAGCGGATCCTCGGCCACTACGGCTCCGAACCGGGCCACGTCGAGGAGTTGGTCGACCTGGTCCGGCACCACCGGCTCGATCTCTCCCGCTCCATCTCCGGCACGCTCCCGCTCGCCGACGCCGCCGAGGGCGTGCAGCGGCTGGCGAATAAGGAGGGCGACCCCATCCGCCTGGTCCTCACGCCCTGACTCTGTCGTCCTCCGGACGACACCGCGGCCAGGTGCCGTCCCCCACCGCCGTTGAGCCGCCCCACGGGACGTTGAGCCGCGCTCGCACGCGGCTCAACGTCTCCTGGGCCGGCTCAACCCGCGGACGGGGGTGGCTCCTTGATGAGCACCTGGACGGCGCGGAACTGCTTCGGCGTCCCCAACAGGACCGCCTTGGTCGGCTCCCCGACGTCCAGCGCGGGGTCGCGGCGCAGGGCGGCCAGCGGGCGCAGCCGGGGGTCGGCCAGCACCTCGTCGGCCAGCCCCCGGTCCCCGCCGGTGAACAGCGCCGCCAGCCCGTCGGCGTGCGGCAGCAGCACCCGGACGGCGGTCTCCACGGCGTGGTCGACGACGGCGTCGGTCTGGTGGCCGCGCCGGCGGGCGAAGCGCTGCTGCGACCAGCCACCGGCCGCCGTCCGGCCCTGCACCTGGCGGGCGTCGACCTTGGAGACCACCAGCTCGTCGCCGTCGAAGACGCCGACCGCCCACCGGCCCCGGCGGACGAGGAGCACGGCCGCGCGCCGCGGCCGGCCCGCGGCAGCCGTGAAGGCGGCGAGCAGGGGCGGCTGGGGCGTCCAGCCGAACGGGGCGCGCAGGACGACGGTGGTCGTGTCCGCGCAGGCGATCCGCAGCCCGTCGTCGGCCGGCTCCACCGTGGTGAAGGCGCCGTGCCGGGCGGCGACGCCGTCCAGCCAGCGGCCCAGCCGCTCGGGGGCCACCCCGAGCTGCCGCCCACCGCCGGCGGCCGGCCGGGGACGCGTCACCGGGACCGCAGGGTGAGCAGCCGGTCGAGCACGTCGCCCACACGCAGGCCGTCGTGCTCGTGCTCGTTGGTCACCCAGGTGCGCACGTTGCCGACCTCCCCGGCCGTCTGCAGCGACAGCCCGGCGTCGACGTACATGTCGTCGAAGTAGACCGCGGCGTCGACCGGCACCTCGTTGGCCGCCAACCGCGCGGGGTCGTACAGGGCCGGGAACTCCTCGAGCTCCGCGAGCGCGTGCGCGGCAGGGCCGAACGGCCGCAGCGAGGCGATCTCGTCGAACATCCAGGGGTAGACCATCTCGCCCGTGAAGGGCAGCGGGCGGCGGTCCCCGTCGAACTCCGGGCCCCGCTCGTCCTCCGCCGCCCAGCCGACCGGGCCCGCCCCCTGCGCGTAGATGCTCTCGTGCAGGGCCGCGTAGAGGGGATCGTCCCAGGAGGAGGTCCGCCGGGAGACCTGGTCGAGGAAGGTGTCCGTGAGCTCGCCGTCGGCGCCCAGGGCCTCCTCGAACAGCCAGTGCAGCTCGGTGGCGCCGTCCCGCATGCCGAGCACGTGGCCGGTCGTCTGCAGACGGCGCACGGTGAGCCGGTCGCCGTCCGGCAGGGTCGCGGGCCCGGCCGCCAGGCGGTCGGCGACGGCGGCCACCCGGGCGACGTCGCCCGGGAACCGCTCGTAGAACTGCCGGGTGCGGGCCGCGACGCGGGGATAGGTGCGCCGGTACACGTCGCGTGCGTCGGCGTGCAGGCCCGGCAACCCGCCGGTGACCAGGCAGCGGGTCAGGCCCTCCGGCGCCCGGGACAGGTAGGTGAGGGTCAGGAAACCGCCGTAGCTCTGGCCCAGCGTCGTCCACTGCCGGCCGTCGTAGAGGGTGGTCCGCACGTGCTCGGCGTCGGCGACGATCGAGTCCGCGCGGTGGGCCAGCAGGTGGCGGGCGGCCGCGGCGGCGCCGGGGAGGCGGCTGAGGGCGGCGCCGGTCACCCGGGAGCTGCGCCCGGTGCCGCGCTGGTCGAGGAGGACGACGCGGAAGTCGCGCAGCGCCCGCTCGATCCAGCCGCCCCGGGTCGGCCGCGGCGACTTGCCCCCCGGGCCGCCCTGCAGGAAGAGCAGCAGCGGGAGGTCGTCACCGCGCCGGTCGGGGTGCACCAGCTCCCGCACGAACACGTCCAGGGAGCCGTCGGCGTCGGGGTCGCCCCAGTGCAGCGGCACGCTCACCGACCGGTCGCGGACCAGCGCCCCGGGGAGCGCGTACTCCTCCACGGCGTCGCCGGTCAGCGGGCCAGCGCCGGCTCGGCGGCGTGCTCGGCCGGCACGTGCAGCAGCCGCTGGTACGAGGCGACGACCACGGCGGCGATCCCCGCGGCGACGATCGCGACGACGAAGGCCCGGTTGGCGCCGGCGACGTCGACGATCTTGCCCGCGACCGAGGCACCGACGGCGACCCCCAGGCCCAGCGCGGTGCCGATCCACGTGAACGCCTCCGTCACCGCCGACCGGGGCACCAGCAGCTCGGCCAGGGTGAAGGAGCTGATCAGCGAGGGCGACACCGCGATGCCCGCGACGATCACGAACGGCACCATCACCCAGATGTCGTCGATGAACAGCAGCGGGACGACCAGCACGGTGAGCAGGGCCAGGGCCCCGACCAGCCGGAGCCGGAGCGGGAGCTGCCAGTGGATGGCGCCCCAGCCGATGCCGCTGGCCATCGACCCGACCGCCAGGCTGGCGATGAGCACGCCGGAGAGCGCCATGGCGTCCCGCTCGTCGGCGAAGGCGACCAGGGCGATCTCCAGGGTGCCCAGGATCGCGCCGACCGCGGCCCCGACGACGAAGAGCACGCGCAGCCCCGTGGTGCGGATCGCGGAGGGGCCCTGCCGGCTGGCGTGCCCGTGCGGCTCCGGCTCGGTGCGGCGCTGGGCGGCGAACAGCAGGCTGCCCACGGTCGCCAGGGTGAACGCGGTGACGACGCCGGAGGTCGCGTGCCCCGTCGTCGACAGGAACGTGACGAGGACCGGACCCACGATGAAGACGAACTCGTCGACGACGGACTCCATCGACAGCGCCGTGTGCAGCCGGTGGCTGCCGCGGAGGAGGTGGGTCCAGCGGACGCGGATCATCGAGGAGACCGGCGGGATGCAGGCCCCGGCCAGCCCGGCGGAGAGGAAGACGACCAGGAGCGGCCAGTCCTCGCGCACGGAGAAGAGGAAGACCAGGCCGGAGAGGACGAAGACGACCAGCACCGGCAGCAGCACCCGGCGCTGGCCGTGCGTGTCGGCCCACCGCCCCAGCAGCGGTCCGGCGATCGCCGTCGTCACCGCCCCCACCGCCGCCACGGCGCCGCCGAGGCCGTAGGAGCCGGTCTCGGAGGCGACCAGGAGGACCGAGCCCAGCCCGACCATCGAGAGGGGCAGCCGGCCGATGAAGGCGGCGAGCACCATCGGCAGGGCGTGCGGCGTCCGCAGGACCTGCAGGTAGGGATTGGGCACGAGTGGGCTTGCCTCCGAGAACGGGCAGGGGGGGCTCAGCCACGCTAACCGACCGTGGGCGGGCGTGCCGCGACGGCGACCCGTCACGCTCCACCCGCCCCCGGCGATGATCAGGGTCCCTGATCGTGGAGCGTCCTCCCTCACCGCCCACCGTGAGGGAGGACACCCGGTGATCAGCTCACCTGATCGTGGCCGGGTCGGGCGCGGACGGCGGAGGGCCCGGACCGCAACCGCGGTCCGGGCCCTGGCGACGTGCTGGAACGGCCACCCTTCAGGGGCCCGCGCCGAGCGTGCGAGGCGTGGGGGGAGGGTGGTCCTCTCTCTACGCGAGGCGGCTCTTGAGGATCTCGAGCTCGTCCCACATGGTGCTGGGCAGCTTCTCGCCGAACTTCTCGAACCACTCGGTGATCTGCGGGATCTCCTCGCGCCACTCCTCCGGCTTGACCGCGAGGGCCTGCTCGACCTGCTCCGGTGTCATGTCCAGACCCGAGACGTCGAGCGCCTCGGGCGTGGGCACGTGGCCGACCGGGGTCTCGACGGCGGCCGCGGTGCCCTCGATGCGCTCGACGATCCACTTGAGCACGCGGCTGTTCTCACCGAAGCCCGGCCACAGGAAGCCGCCGTCCTCGTCGCGCCGGAACCAGTTCACGTAGAAGATCTTCGGCAGCTTGGTGGCGTCGGCCTGCTTGCCGGTGTTCACCCAGTGACCGAAGTAGTCAGCGGCGTTGTAACCGATGAACGGCAGCATGGCGAACGGGTCGCGGCGGACGACGCCGACGGCGCCGGTGGCGGCGGCGGTGGTCTCCGAGGAGAGCGTCGCGCCCATGAAGACGCCGTGGTTCCAGTCCCGGGCCTCGCTGACGAGGGGAACCGTGGTCTTGCGACGGCCACCGAAGAGGATCGCCGAGATCGGCACACCGCGGGGGTCGTCGTACTCCGGCGCCAGGATCGGGCACTGGGTGATGGGGGTGCAGAACCGGCTGTTCGGGTGGCTGGAGAGCTCCTCGCTCTCCGGCGTCCAGTCCCGGCCCTTCCAGTCGGTGAGGTGGGCCGGGGGCTCCTCGGTCATGCCTTCCCACCAGACGTCGCCGTCGTCGGTGAGCGCGACGTTGGTGAAGACCGAGTTGCCCTTCTCGATCGTCCGCATGGCGTTGGGGTTGGTGTCCCAGCCGGTTCCCGGAGCCACGCCGAAGAGCCCGTACTCGGGGTTGATGGCGTAGAGCCGGCCGTCCTCCCCGAACCGCATCCAGGCGATGTCGTCGCCGATGGTCTCGACCTTCCAGCCGGGGATGGTCGGCTCCAGCATGGCCAGGTTCGTCTTGCCGCACGCGGAGGGGAAGGCGCCGGCGACGTAGTAGGTCTTCTGCTGCGGGTTGGTGAGCTTGAGGATGAGCATGTGCTCGGCGAGCCAGCCCTCGTCGCGCGCCATGACCGAGGCGATGCGCAGCGCGTAGGCCTTCTTGCCCAGCAGGGCGTTGCCGCCGTAGCCGGAGCCGTAGGACCAGATCATGCGCTCCTCGGGGAACTGCACGATGTACTTGGTGGTGCTGCACGGCCACGGGACGTCGGCCTGTCCCGGCTCCAGCGGAGCGCCGAGGGAGTGCATCGCGGGCACGAAGGGCCGGTCGGTTCCCAGCGCTTCCAGGATGCGGCTGCCGATGCGGGCCATGACCCGCATCGAGACGACCACGTACTCGGAGTCGGTGAGCTCCACGCCGAACATCGGGCTCTCGGCCTCGACCGGGCCCATGCAGAACGGGATGACGTACATCGTCCGGCCGCGCATGCACCCCCGGTACAGCTCGGTCATGACCGACTTCATCTCGTTCGGGTCCATCCAGTTGTTGGTGGGACCCGCGTCGGCCTCGTCGACCGAGCAGATGAAGGTGCGGTCCTCGACGCGCGCGACGTCACTGGGGTCGGAGGCGCACCAGAACGAGTTGGGCTTCTTCTCCAGCGGCGTGAAGGTGCCCGCGTCGACGAGCTGCCGGGTGAGCCGCTCCCACTCCTCGTCGGTGCCGTCGACCCAGACCACCTGGTCCGGCGTCGTCAGCTCGGCCATCTCCCGCACCCAGGCCAGCAGCCGGGCGTGTGTCGTCGGGGCGTTCTCCAGACCTGGGGTGGCCACGGTGGTCACGGCGTCTCCATCCTCTGCGTCGCCGGAGCGGACTCCCGTTCCGACGGTGGTGCCCTGCGAGCCGCGGCCGCTGGACGGCCGTTCGGATCGGGTCAGGCTACAAGCGTCGACATGCGCTTGTAACCGAGACAAATGTTACGTATAGGACGTCTTGTGCTCACCTCGGAACAGCCTGCCGGAACGCGGCGTTCGCCACACCTCGTGAGCACCCCCATCCTCCTCTCGCCTTTCCGCCTCCGCGACGTCACGCTGCGCAACCGCCTCGCCGTGGCCCCCATGTGCCAGTACTCGGTCGCCGACGGGCTGGTCGGGGACTACCACCTCGTGCACCTCGGGCGGTTCGCGCTGGGTGGCTTCGGCCTGGTGGTCGTCGAGGCGACCGCCGTCACCCCGGAGGGCCGGATCAGCCACGGCGACGTCGGCCTGTGGTCCGACGACCACGTCCGGGGGCTGGCCCGGGTGGTCGACTTCCTGCACGCCGAGGGCGCCGCGGCCGGCATCCAGCTGGCGCACGCCGGGGCCAAGGCCAGCAGCCGCCGCCCGTGGGAGGGCTCGGGTCCGGTGACCGAGGACGACGCCCACCCGGGTGAGGCGCCGTGGCCGACGGTCTCGGCGTCCCCCGTCCCCGCCGGGCCGGGGTGGCCGGTGCCGCACGCGCTGACGGCCGAGGAGCTGGCCGAGGTGCGCGACGCCTTCGTCGCCGCCGCCCGCCGGGCCGACGCCGCCGGGTTCGACGTCGTCGAGGTGCACGCCGCGCACGGCTACCTGCTGCACCAGTTCCTCTCCCCGCTCACCAACCGGCGCGAGGACGCGTACGGCGGTTCGCGGGAGGGCCGGATGCGCTTCCCGCTCGAGGTGGTCGACGCCGTGCGCGCCGCCTGGCCGGAGGGCAAGCCGGTGCTGGTCCGCGTCTCCGCCGTCGACGGTTCGGGGGACGGGCTGACCATCGAGGACACCGTCGCCCTCGCCCGCGAGCTGCGCGCCCGGGGGGTGGACGCGGTCGACGTCTCCGGCGGCGGAATCGGCGGCGGCTGGGAGCACCCGATCGGCTACGGCTACCAGGTGCCCTACGCCCGCGACATCCGCGAGGGGGCGGACCTGCCGACCATGGCCGTCGGCCTGGTCGTCGACGCCCGCCAGGCGGAGGCGATCGTCGCTGGTGGCTCGGCGGACCTGGTCGCGGTCGCCCGGGAGGCCCAGGACGACCCGAACTTCGCCGCTCACGCGGCCCGCGAGCTCACCGAGACCTACGACGCCTACCCGGTGCAGGCCGGGCCGCGGCTGGCCTCCCGCGACCGGCTCCTCGGCCGGCTGGGCCCGTGGACCGGCCCCGACCCGGTCCAGACGGAGGACCCCCGTTCCCCCCACCCTTCGCACGCTCAGGGCGGGCCTCAGAACGGGGGCCGACGGAACTAGCCTGCGCGGCCGTAGGCGGGGCCGACCTCCGCGGCGAACACGTCCCAGCGGCCGGGCGCGGGCCGGCCGCTCACCTCGGCGTCGAACTTGTCCAGGTACCAGTGCCAGCCCATGGCGTAGTCGGTGACGTCGACGCCGGCGGCGAAGACCTGGACGAAGCGGAGGACGGTCCGATCGCCCTCGGTGGAGAGGTCGAGGTCGATCCGCCACACGCCGGAGCCCTCCTGCTCCTGGACCCACTGCACGACGAGCCGCCTCGGCGGGTCGCACTCGACGACGGTCATCGGCTCGCCGACCGCCTCGTCCTCGTGGGTCATCGTGAAGGTGCCGGTGCCGCCGGGCCGCCGCTCGCCCTCGTAGGTGCCGATCCAGCGGGCCATGCGGTCGGGCTCGGTGAGGGCGGACCAGACGTCCTCGATCGGGTCGGGCCAGCTGCGGCGGAACTCCAGCCGGCGGCGGCCGTCGTCCTCGGTGGTGACGGTGCCGCGCCGGGTGTCCAGGTGTTCGGTCATGCCGGGTCTCCCATGCTCCGCGCCCGCCTGCCGCGGGCGATCTCGGTGTCGAGCGCGTCGAGCCGCTGCGCCCACAGGTCGCGGTAGGGCTCCAGCCAGTCGTCGATCTCCCGCAGCGGCCGTGGGTCCAGCGAGTACCGGCGCTCGCGCCCGTCGGCGCGCACGCTCACCAGCCCGGCCTCACGGAGCACCCGCAGGTGCCGGCTGATCGCCGGACGGCTCACCCGGAACGGCGCAGCGAGCTGCCCC
Organism: Blastococcus sp. SYSU DS0541; assembly: GCF_054050875.1. Classification (NCBI taxonomy): domain Bacteria; kingdom Bacillati; phylum Actinomycetota; class Actinomycetes; order Geodermatophilales; family Geodermatophilaceae; genus Blastococcus; species Blastococcus sp. SYSU DS0541. The sequence goes on from NZ_JBJHAD010000011.1 coordinate 26,590, forward strand.
GCGGTCCGTTCTCCCCCGGCCAGGAGCGCCACGAGTTCACGCCGGGTCCCGTCGGCCAGCGCCTGCATCGCCTCCACCGGCCATGCGTAACACATGTGTTACGGGTCGGTCGAGGGGTTGACGCGCGCCCCCCCGGGAAAGGAGGCGGCCATGACCGTCACCGATCCGGACACCCCCGACCCGCTCAACGACCCCCGCACCCTGCAGGCCGACCCGGGGGCCTACGGGGAAGGTGCCGACCTCGCCTCCGCGGAGGACGACGCGGCAGCGACCGGCGAGGACGAGCTGGCCGCCGGCGAGAACCTCGAGGACGAGGCGGGCGGCGGCGACGTCACCGGTGGCGCATTCGGCGGCACCCCGCCGGCCTGATCGTGTGACGGATCGGTTCTCACCGGGTAAGGCGGGCCCGTCCCACCCACCTGAACAGAGGAGGACCGATGGCCACCGGTGAAACCGGCTTCGAGGACGTCTTCTACGACCTCGTCTCCGTCCAGTACCACTCGCTCAAGGCCGGGCACGACTACGGCCAGTACGTCCGGGACGCCGAGAACGCGGGCCTGGACGACATCGCGGCGTTCTTCCGCGAGGTCATGGAGCAGGACTCCCAGCGCGCCAGGCGGTGCCACGAGTTCCTGGGCCGGCTCCAGGGCACGGAGCAGGGCGGCCCGGCCACGCAGTAGAGCGGGCAGGATGCGGTCGTGATCCGGACCGCGCTGACCCGCCGCTTCCACCTCGCCACGCCGGTCATCGGGGCACCCATGGCCGGTGTGGCCGGGGGCGCGCTCGCGCGGGCGGTCTCGCTCGGCGGCGGGCTGGGCATGATCGGCGTCGGCAGCGCGACGCCGGCGTCCTTCGTCGCCGAGCAGTGCTCGATCCCGCGGGGCGACGGGCTGCCGTTCGGCGTCGGGCTGATGGCCTGGGCACTCCCCGACCGGCCCGACCTGCTCGAGGCCACGCTGGGCGCGACACCCGACCTGGTATCCGTCTCGTTCGGCGACCCGGCGCCCTGGGTCCCGCGCCTGCACGACGCCGGGATCGCCGTCGCGGCGCAGGTGAACACCGTGGCCGACCTGCACCAGGCGCTGGCCGCCGGGGTCGACGTCGTGGTGGCGCAGGGCAGCGAGGCCGGTGGGCACACCGGGCACCGCGCCACGCTCCCCCTCCTGCAGGAGGTGCTCGCGCTGACCGACCGCCCCGTCCTCGCCGCGGGCGGGATCGCCACCGGACGCGGGATGGCCGCTGCGCTGGCCGCGGGCGCGGCCGGCGTCTGGATCGGCACACCGCTGCTGTCGTGCACGGAGGGGCTGAACTCCCCCGCCGCCCGGGAACGGGTGCGGGCGGCGACGGGCGAGGAGACCGTGCTGACCCGCGCCTTCGACGTCGCGGAGGGCCTCGCCTGGCCGGAGCGGTGGCCCGGCCGGGCGCTGGTCAACGACTTCTCCCGCGCCTGGCACGGGCGGGAGGACGAGCTCGTGCACGACGCCGCGGCCCGGCAGCTGGTGGTGGACGGCCGCCGGACCGGGGACCCGGCAACCGCCCCCGTCTACGCGGGCGAGGCGGTCGGCCTGGTGACGACGCAGCGCTCGGCCACCGAGGTGGTGCGAGAGCTGGACGCCGGCGCCGAGCAGGCCCTGCGCGCGGTGGCGGACCTGGTGGGCTAGGTGTGGGCTAGGTGGCGCAGCTGTCGTCGGTGCAGCCCTCGGCGGGCGGCACGGTGACCAGCGGGTGCGCGTCCGCCCAGGCGCGCTCGAGCACCTGCAGCAGCAGCTCGGCGGGCTGGGCGCCGGCGGCGCCGTACTTCCGGTCGACGACGAAGAACGGGACGCCCGTCGCGCCCAGCGACTGCGCGGTGGCGCTGTCCTGGCGCACCGCGGCCAGGTACCGGCGATCGGTCAGCGCGGCGCGCACCTCCGACTCGTCCAGCCCCACCCGGACACCGAGGGGCACGAGCGACTCGACGTCGAAGACGGAGCGACCCTCCTCGAAGTAGGCGTGCAGCAGCAGCTCCTTGAGCTCGTTGCGCGTGCCGTGCTCGGCGGCGAGGTGCAGCAGCTCGTGCGCGAGGAGCGTGTTCCCGCTGACGGCGTCGGTGAGGTGGTACTCCAGCCCCTCACCGGCGGCGACCTGCTCGACCTGCGCCATGTTCTGCCGCATCTGCTCGACGCTGGTGCCGTACTTGCGCGCCAGCGCCGGCAGCGTCGGGTGCGTCTCGCCCTCGGGGGCGGTCGGGTCGAGCTGGAAGGAGCGCCACACGACCTCGACCTGGTCGCGGTGCGGGAACTGCTCGAGCGCAGCCTCCAGCCGGCGCTTGCCGATGTAGCACCACGGACAGACGACGTCGGACCAGACCTCTACCTGCATGCCCGGCCCAACGCCGTCACCCTCCCGACTTCTTCCGCCGGTCAGCCGCCGGTGAAGGAGCGGACCCCGACGAGGTCGACGACGAAGACCAGCGTCGCACCCGGCTTGATGACGCCCCCGGCGCCGCGCTCGCCGTATGCCTTGTGCGCCGGGATGGTCAGCCGGCGGCGACCGCCGACCTTCATGCCGACGATGCCCTCGTCCCAGCCCTGGATGACCATGCCCACGCCGACCCGGAACTCGAGCGGGTCGCCGCGGTCCCACGACGCGTCGAACTGCTCGCCGCCCTCGTGGGTGACGCCCACGTAGTGGGTGCTCACCAGGTCGCCGGCCTTGGCCTCCGGGCCGTCGCCGACGACGAGGTCCTCGATCACCAGGTCGTCGGGGGCCGGTCCGGTCGGCGGCTCGACCTCGGGTCGGCTCAGCTCGGCCACGGTTCTCCCTCCCGCACCGGGGCTCTCCCGGCGCCGTCGTCCCCCATCCAAGCAGCGGGCGGCAGCTCCGGCTCGGGCCGGCCGACGTCGAGCGGGTGGGCCAGTTCGTCGGCGGGAAGCCGCCCCGCCCAGATGGCGACGACGGCGAACACCGGCGGGGCGAGCCCGGCCACCAGGAAGGCCCCGGTGAGCCCGGCCAGCTCGCTGAGCGGCCCGGCGAGCGCCATCGACAGCGGCATGAGGCTCAGCGAGACGAAGAAGTCGAGGCTGGACACGCGGCCGAGCAGGGCGGGCGGCACCCGGCGCTGCAACAGCGTCCCCCAGATCACCATGCCCGCCTGGGACGTCGCCCCCACGGCCGCCGCGGCGAGGAGCATGACCCCGAGGTCGGTGCTGAACCCGAAGACGACCATCGGCAGGCAGCCGGCGCCCCACAGCAGGTTCATCACCGTGAGGTAGCGGCGCGGCAGCCGCCACGACGCCACCAGCAGCGAGCCCAGGGCGCCGCCCACCCCGAAGGCGGCCAGCACCCACGCGTGCTGGCTCGCCCCGCCGCCGGCGTCCTCGATCGCGAAGGGGACGAGCACCTCGAACGGCCCCATGAAGGCCAGCAGCATGAGGGCGGCGAACAGCAGCGTGGCCAGCAGCCAGGGGGTCGCGACGACGTAGCGGACGCCCTCCCGGACGTCGGCGACCAGACCGGGCGGTGCCGCGCCCTCGGCCCGCTCCCGGCGCACCGGCGTGAGCGGCAGCGCGAGCAGGAAGCCCGCGGCGAGGAACGCCGTGGCGGCGGTGCCGGCCATCGCCGCGCCCGGGGACCACGCGGCGACGAGGAACCCGGCGACCGCGGGCCCCGCCGCCTGGCCGAGCACCGGGCGCACCGCCCCCTCCAGCCCGTTCACCGCGAGCAGGTCGCCCTCGGGGACGAGCGCGGGCACCAGCGCGGAGTACGCCGGGTAGAACAGCCCGAGGGCCGCACCGTCCACCAGGGCGACCACGGCCAGGTGCCACACCTCCAGGACTCCGGCGAGCGAGAGCGCGGCGGCGACGGAGGTCGCGCCGCCCTGCAGCAGCGCCACGAGCAGCAGCAGGTGCCGCTGGGGCACCCGGTCGGCCAGCGCCCCGCCGAGCAGCGTCATGACGAGCATGCCGCCGGAGCCGATGGCGGCGACGAGCGACAGCGCGCCGGGGCCGCCGCCGAGCGCGACGACCTGCCAGACCATCGCGATCGCCCACAGCCCCTGGGTGAGCAACGAGAGCGCCATCGCCGCCGCGAGCAGCCGGTAGGAGCGGTGCCGCAACGGCGCCAGGGCGCGTGGCAGCGTCATCGCTCTCCTCCGTGGGTCGTGGGCGCGCCCATCCTGGGCGACGGGTACGACAGGAGGCACGCGGTTTCCCCGAAGGCGGAACCGGGGTGCCCCGCTCTGCCGGTCCCCGCCGCTACGTTCCGCGCCATGATCGACCACCTGGGTCTGCAGTGCGCCGACGCCGAGGCGGCGGCCGCCTTCTACCAGCGCGTCTTCGCGGCCTGCGGCGTCCGCGAGGCGATGCGCATCGACACACCGCGCGGGCCGGTGATCGGGCTCTGCGGCCCCGACGGGCAGCCGCAGCTGTGGACCAGCCCCGCCGAGGACACCGGCCACCGCCCGGTGCACCTGGCGCTGGCCGCGCCGTCGCGCGAGGCCGTCGACGCCGTCTTCGCCGCCGCGCGCGAGGCCGGCGCCGAGGTCCTGCACGAGCCGCGCGTGTGGCCCGAGTACCACCCGGGCTACTACGGCGTCTTCCTGCGCGACCCCGACGGCAACAACGTGGAGGCGGTGCACCACGGAGGGCCCTGACCCTGCGAGCGGCGGCCCGGCGTGCTGGGCTGGGCACATGGCCAGTGAGCAGCCGCCGTGGTGGACCCGTGCCGTCGTCTACCAGGTCTACCCGCGCTCGTTCATGGACAGCGACGGCGACGGCATCGGGGACCTCGGCGGCGTGCTGCTGCACCTGGACCACCTGGCCGACCTCGGCGTCGACGTCCTCTGGCTCTCGCCGGTCTACCCCTCGCCGCAGGCCGACAACGGCTACGACATCAGCGACTACCAGGACATCGACCCGCTGTTCGGCTCGCTCGAGCAGCTCGACGCGCTGATCGCCGCGCTGCACGCCCGCGGGATGAAGCTGGTCATGGACCTGGTGGTCAACCACACCAGCGACCAGCACCCGTGGTTCCTGGAGTCGCGCTCGTCGACGGAGAACCCGAAGCGCGACTGGTACTGGTGGCGCCCGCCGCGCGCGGGCATGGCGCCCGGCGCCCCGGGGGCGGAGCCGACCAACTGGCAGTCGTTCTTCTCCGGCTCGACCTGGGAGCTGGACGAGGCCTCCGGCGAGTACTACCTCCACCTCTTCGACCGCCGGCAGCCCGACCTCAACTGGGAGAACCCGGAGGTCCGGCAGGCCGTGTACGAGATGATGCGGTGGTGGCTCGACCGCGGGGTCGACGGCTTCCGCATGGATGTCATCAACATGATCAGCAAGGACGTCGCCCCGGACGGGCACCTGCACGACGGTCCGCCGCTGGCCGGCTCCGCGCTGGGTGACGGCTCGGCGTCCTACCTGTGCGGGCCGCGGATCCACGAGTTCCTGCAGGAGATGCACCGCGAGGTCGTCGCCGGCCGCTCGGGCGCGCTGCTGACGGTCGGCGAGATGCCCGGTGTGACCGTCGAGCAGGCCCGGCTGTTCACCGACCCGGCGCGCGGCGAGGTGGACATGGTGTTCCAGTTCGAGCACGTGGGGCTGGACCACGGCACCTCGAAGTGGGACATCCACCCGCTGCGGATGCGCGACCTCAAGGCCTCGTTCGGCCGCTGGCAGGCCGGCCTGGCCGACGTCGGCTGGAACTCCCTCTACTGGGACAACCACGACCAGCCGCGCGCCGTCTCCCGCTTCGGCGACGACTCCCCCGAGTTCCGCCGCGACTCCGCGACCTGCCTGGCCACGCTGCTGCACCTGCACCGGGGGACGCCGTACGTCTACCAGGGGGAGGAGCTCGGGATGGCCAACTACCCGTTCACCGCGCTCGAGGAGTTCGCCGACGTCGAGTCGCTCAACCACCACGTGCACGCCGTCTCGGCCGGCCACGACCCGGCCGAGGTGCTCGCCGCCCTCCGGTACATGAGCCGCGACAACGCCCGCACGCCGGTGCAGTGGGACGACTCCCCGCACGCGGGGTTCACGACCGGGACGCCGTGGCTGGCGGTCAACCCCGACCACGTGCAGTGGAACGCGGCAACGCAGCGGGACGACGAGAACTCGGTGCTCGCCCACTACCGGCGGCTGATCGCGCTCCGGCACACCGACGACGTCGTCGCGCTCGGCGACTTCACCATGCTGCTGCCCGACCACGGCGACGTGTACGCGTTCACCCGCTCGCTCGGCGGGGTGGAGCTGCTCGTCGTCTGCAACCTGTCGCGGACCCCCTACCGGCTGGCCGAGCTGCTGCCGGAGGCGCCGGCCGCCGAGCTGGTGCTGGGCAACCTGCCCGACGACGACCCCGCCGAGCTGCGCCCCTGGGAGGCCCGCGTCCTGCGCCTGCCGTGACCTGGCCGGCGTCGACCCTCCCCACGACATCCGGGCCCGGCGGATGCCCTGCTGGGGGACACCGCCTCGATCCGGCGGTCCCTGCCACGATGACCACGTGCAGGACACGTTCGCGGAGATCGGCGAGGAGCGCCGCGGCCTGGCGGCGATGCTGTCGGGGCTGACGGCTGAGCAGCAGGCGGCCCCGAGCCTGTGCAGCGGGTGGACCGTGCACGACGTCGCCGCCCACCTGGTCGTGTCCCTCGAGGTGAGCACCCGGAGCTTCCTCCTCGCGATGCTGGTCTGCCGCGGCAGCTTCGACCGGGCGAACGTCCGGGTGACCCGCGAGCAGGCCCGCCGGCCCTTCGCCGAGCTCGTCGAGGTGCTGCACCGGAAGGCCGACTCGCGGTTCACCCCACCCGGCGCAGGCCCCGAGGCGCCCCTCACCGACCTCCTGGTCCACGGCCTGGACATCCGCCGGCCGCTGGGCATCCCGCGCGACATCCCCGAGCCGCGCCTGCGCACGCCGCTGACCTACCTGGCCGACGGCGGCTTCGTCCCCCGCGGCGCGCTGGACGGGCTCCGGTTCGAGGCGGCCGACCTCGACTGGGCGCACGGCAGCGGTCGGCCCGTGCACGGGGACGCCGACGCCCTCCTGCTGGCGATGTCCGGCCGCACCGCCGCCCTCGACGACCTCGACGGTGGCGGCGTCCCGGTCCTGCGCGCCCGACTGGCGCCACCGGCCCGGCGCCAGGACCGGGACCGGGACCGGGACCGGGAGGAGCGCAGCCCGTCCGGGGGGTGACCGCAGGCCCTACGCTGCCGACGCTCCCGACGAGAGGACCGCGCATGGCCTACGACGTCGCACTGGCAGGCCGCGTCCGCGAGGCGCTGCCCGAGGGGAGGGCCGTCCGCGAGATCACGATGTTCGGCGGCCTCGCCTTCATGGTCGACGGGAAGATGGCCGCCTGCGTCTCGGCCGGCGGAGGCGCGCTGCTCGTACGCGTCTCCGCCGCTCGCGACGCCGGGTACCTCGAGGTGTCCGGCGCCCGCCGGGCGGAGATGGGCGCCGGACGATCCATGGGCGAGGGGTGGATCGCCGTCGACCGGGACGCGCTCGTCGCGGACGAGGACCTGCGCTTCTGGCTCGACGCCGTCCTCGAGTTCAACGCCGAGCAGACGGCACCGCGCTGACCCGACCGGCGGCACCGGCCGCCCACCCGCGGGAGGCCTAAGCTCCTCTCCTCGTGGGCCGGGTCGTCGAAGCAGTGCTCCCGGCCCGCATGGGGACGCCGTTCCGCTGGCTGGTCGGCTCCTCGTGGGTGACCAACCTCGGCGACGGCATCGCGCTGGCCGCCGGGCCGCTGCTCGTGGCGTCACGGACGACCGATCCGTTCGTCGTCGCGCTCGCCGCCCTGCTGCAGCGTCTCCCCTGGCTGCTGTTCGGTCTCTACGCCGGGGTGCTCGCCGACCGCGTCGACCGCCGCCTGCTGGTCGTCGCCGTGGACGTCGCTCGCGCCGTCGTCCTCGCCGTCCTGACCGTCGCCCTCGTCACGGGCTCGATCGGCGTCGGGCCGGTGCTCGCCGCCATGTTCCTGCTGGGCACCGCCGAGGTCTTCGCCGACACCACCTCGGGGACGCTGCTGCCGATGGTGGTCGACCGCGCCGATCTCGGCGTCGGCAACGCCCGGATGATGGCCGGCGCGCTCACGATGAACCAGATGGCCGGACCGGCGCTGGGCGCGGTGCTCTTCGCGGCGGGCTCGGCCTGGCCGTTCCTCGTCCAGGGGCTGTGCGTCGCGCTCGGCGCGCTGCTGCTGGTGCGCATGGCGCTGCCCCCGCTCCCCCGCGCGCAGGGCGAGCGGCACGTCGGCCGCGAGATCGTCGAGGGCCTGCGCTGGACGTGGGGGAACGGTCCGGTCCGGACCCTGACGATCACGATCGTCACCTTCAACGTCACCTACGGCGCCGCGTGGTCGGTGCTGGTGCTCTACGCGACCGACCGGCTCGCGCTCGGGCCGATCGGCTTCGGCCTGCTCAGCACGGTGACGGCGGTGGGCGGCCTCCTGGGCACGGTCTCCTACGACTGGCTGGCCCGGCGCGCGAGCCTGGCCCTGCTCATGCGCGTCGGCCTGGTCATCGAGACCCTCACCCACCTCGGGCTCGCGCTGACCACCGCCCCCTGGGTCGCGGCAGCGGTCCTCTTCGTCTTCGGTGCCCACGCGTTCGTCTGGGGGACGACGTCGCGCACCGTCCGCATGCGCGCCGTCCCGGCCCACCTGCAGGGGCGGGTCGGCAGCCTCTACTACGTCGGGGTGTTCGGCGGGATCGTCGTCGGCCAGGCGCTGGGCGGGCTGATCGCGCGCGTCTGGGGCATCACCGGGCCGTTCTGGTTCGCCTTCGCCGGGTCGGCGGTCATCCTCGTCCTCATCTGGAGCCAGCTCGCGCAGATCGCCCACGCCGACGAGGAGGTGCCGGTCGCGGGCTGACCGTGGTGCAATGCCAGGTCGGGCACCACGGGGAACGGGACGGACGACGAATGCGGCAGGGCACGACGAGCACCGCTCCCCGGCGGTGGCGGCGGCGCCCCGGAGCGGTCCGGCGCACCTGGGCGCGCCACCCCCGGATCGGCCTCGCCGTCCGCGCGGCCGTGGCGGCGGCGGTGGCGTGGGCCCTCGCGCAGCTCGCCCCCGGGCCCTTCGCGGACTACCCGTACTACGCACCGCTGGGAGCGGTGGTCGCGACGACGGCGTCCACGCTGGCCAGCTCGGTCCGCGGGTCCCTGCAGACCGTGGCCTCGATCGCCCTCGGTGCCGCGATCGCGCTCGCCGGGGAGGCCCTCGTCGACCCGCAGCTCCTGGCCCTGGCGCTCGTGGTCGCCATCGGCGTCCTGCTGGCCGGTTGGGGGCGGCTGGGCAGCAGCAGCAGCTGGCTGCCCACCTCGGCGCTGTTCGTGCTCGTCCTGGGGCAGGACAACCCCACCGGGTACGTGCTCGCTTTCGCCGGGCTGACGTTCGCCGGCGCGCTGGTCGGCATCCTGGTGGCCGCGGCCTTCCCGCCGCTGCCGCTCGCCCCCGCCGACGAGGCCCTGGGAAGGCTGCGCGAGACCCTCGTCGAGCAGCTGGACGACCTCGCCGACGGGCTGCGCCAGGAGCACCCGCCGACGCAGGACGAGTGGCGCGGGCGGATGCGCACCATCGACCCGCTGCTGGCCCAGATGCGCGCGGCGGTCCAGGAGACCGACGAGGCCCGGCGCGGCAACCGCCGGGCCGCGCGGTACCAGGACAGCGCCGAGCGGCTGTACCAGCAGGCCCGGGCCCTGGAGCGGCTCACCCTCCTCGTCGAGGACCTCACCCTGGTCATCGCCGAGACCGAGATCGCGGAGAACGAGCGCGTCGCGCTGGGGCCGGCGCTGCGACCGACGGCCTCCGGGGCCCTCGCCGCGCTCGCCGACGTCCTCCGGTCGGTGGAGAGCGCCGCCGCCGACCCCGACACCGTCCGCGAGGCCGACGAGGCGGTCGGCGCCTTCGCCGCCGCGCTGCGCCGGGCCAGGGCGACCGCCGACGACGACCTGTTCGAGGCCGGGAACATCATCGACAACGTCCGCCGCTCGCTGGACGCGGTGCGCCCGCCGGAGCCGGCGGATCACCCGGCGCAGCAGTGACGCGACCCTCGACCGGGTCACGCCGAGGCCACGAGGGGGGCGTCAGCCTGCTCGTCCCCATCGAGCCGGACCGAGCCGCCGCGGCTCAGCCGAGCGGCGAGCGGGGGAGCAGGCGGTCGCTGACGATCCGCTTCTGGATCTCGCTGGTGCCCTCGAAGATCGTGGTCAGCCGGGCGTCGCGCCAGTGCCGCTCGACCTGGCGCTCGGTGGTGTAGCCGTTGCCGCCGTGCAGCTGCATCGCCTGGTTCGTCACCCGCACCGACATCTCGGTGGCCTCGAGCTTCACCATCGACGCCTCCTTGGCGACCGGCATCCCGAGGTCGAGCAGGTGGGCGACCTGGCGGTAGAAGGCGCGGGACTGCTCGATCTGCGACGCCATCTCGGCGACGGCGAACCGGAGGGCCTGGAAGTCGCCGATCGGGTGGCCGAACTGCTCGCGCTCCTGGAGGTAGCGGATCGAGTCCTCCAGCGCGGCGCGGGCCAGGCCGACCGCCCGCGCCGCCGTGTGCACCCGGGCGGTGTTGAGGAACTTCTGCGCCTCGGCGAACCCGGCCTGCTTCGCCTCCTCGCCCTCGGCGTCGCTGTCCTCCCGCGCGGCCTTGGCCTGGTCGATGACGTTGTCCTTCGGGATGCGGACGCCGTCGAACGTCAGGTCCCAGGTGAGGAAGCCGTGGTAGCCGATCTTGTCGATCGGGTGCCCGGACAGGCCGTCCGGGAACTCGCCACGCTTCTTCTCCAGCAGGAGGTTGAGCAGCCCGGCCGAGCGCGACTCGCCCTCCTGGGGCTCGCGCTCGCGCACCAGCACCTGGATGAAGTCGGCGGCCTCGGCGTTGCCGCACCAGCGCTTGCGCCCGGTGACCACCCACTCGTCGCCGTCCAGCACCGCCCGGGTGGAGACCCCGGCGAGGTCGGAGCCGGCGTCGGGTTCGGAGAGCGCGATCGCGCCGATCCACTCGCCCCGGGCGCTGCGGGCCATCAGCTCGTGCCGGCGGTCGGCGTCGGGCACCGCGGTGCCGAGCCCCTGGGAGCGGGCCAGGATGCTCGCCGTCGACATCCACGCGCGGGCGAGCTCCTCGCTGACCATGCAGTACTCGAAGACGCCCAGACCCAGCCCGCCCTGCTCGGCGGGCACGGTGATGCCGAAGTACCCCAGCTCGGCCAGCCGCTGCAGCAGGGTCGCCGGGATGAGGCCCTTCTGCGGGTCGAGCTCGTTCGCGACCGGCAGCACCTCCTCCATCGCGAACCGGCGCGCCTGCTCCTGCAGCGCCTCCCGCTCCGGGGTGTGCCACGGGGGGAGCAGCACGGGCGGCTGCGGCTCGAGGATCTCGCTGGCGGGGTTGGCGCTCGACGTCATCGTCGGTCGGCCTCCTCGGTCGGGCGGGCGGTGGCGTCCACTGTCGCGGCTCGTCGTTCCCCCGCGCACCGCGTCCACCCGCGGAGGTGACCAGCGTCACCGGCGATGCGGCTCTGACAATGACTTCACAGACCTCACAGAAGTCTGTCACGATGACGGCGTGGCCGTGCCCGAGCGACTGGACGTGACGCTGCGGCTGGTCCGCAACGCCGGGACGGCGACGCTGGCCGACCTGGCCGCGCGCCTCGGCGTGAGCGAGATGACCGTGCGCCGCGATCTCGACGAGCTGCAGCGCCGCGGCCTGGTCACCCGCATCCGCGGCGGCGCCACCGCGGTCGACGCCCCGGAGAACGGCTTCGCCGCCCGCGCCGGCTGGCAGGCGGGCCTCAAGGAGCGCATCGGCCGGGCGGCGGCCGAGCACGTCCTGCCGGGGTCGACGGTGCTCCTCGACGCCGGGACGACGACGGTCCACGTGGCGCGGGCGCTGCTGGGCCGGGCCCCGCTCACCGTGGCCGCGCTGAGCCTGCCGGTCGCCGCGGTGCTGGCCGACCAGCCCGGGATCCGGCTGCTCGTGGTCGGCGGCGAGGTGCGCGCCGGCGAGGGGAGCCTGGCGGGGCCGGTCACCGCCGCGGTCCTCGCCACCCTCTCCTTCGACGTGTTCGTCATGTCGATCGGCGGCATAACCCCCGCCGGGTGGTCGGAGTTCACGCTCGAGGACGCCGCGGTGAAGCAGGTGGGGCTGCGCCAGGCCGACCGCACGCTCGTGGTGGCGGACGGCAGCAAGCTCGGCGTCCGGGCGTTCGCCCGTGTCGCGGACCTCCCGGCGGCCGGCCGGCTGGTGACCGACGCCGGCGCCCGCGACCCGAGGCTGACCCCGGCGGCGCAGGACACCCTCGCCGCCCTCGACGACGCGAAGGTGGAGGTCACCACCGCATGAGCCTGATGATCCTGGTCGCCGGCCCCTACCGGAGCGGCACCGGTGACGACCCCGACGCGATCGCGACCAACCACCGCCGCATCCAGCAGGCCACCCTGGACCTGTTCCGGGCCGGCCACCTGGCGGTCAACGGCGAGGACCTCGCGCTGCCCCTGGCCGCGCTGGCCGGCTCGACGCGGGTCGGCGACGCCGCCTTCGACGAGGTGTTCCACCCGGTCGGCCGCCGGCTGGTCACCCGCGCCGACGCCCTGCTCCGGCTCCCCGGGGCGTCGGCCGGCTCCGACGAGATGGTCGCGCTCGCCCGGGCCAGGGGCATCCCGGTCTACACCGACGTCGCCGACGTCCCGGCGTCGGCGTGACCGGCGTCCCGGGGATCGACGTCCCCGACTTCCGCGGCCGGACCGGGCTGGACCGGGCCGGGCAGGACCTGACCGGCAACCCCGACGTCGTCGTCCGCGACGTGGAGCTGCTCGCCGCCGGCTGGCACGTGCTGCGGCGAACGACCCTCGACCGGCGGCGCAGCGACGGCCGGTGGGTGACCGAGCAGCGCGAGACCTACGACCGGGGCAACGGCGCGACGCTGCTCCCCTACGACCCCGACCGGCGCACCGTGCTGCTCACCCGGCAGTTCCGCTACCCGGTGTACGTCAACGGGCACCCCGACGGGCTCCTGCTGGAGGCCGCCGCGGGGCTGCTCGACGACGACGCCCCGGAGGTGGCGATCCGGCGGGAGGCCGAGGAGGAGCTCGGCGTGACCCTCGGGGAGGTGCAGCACGTGTACGACGTCTTCATGAGCCCCGGCTCGGTGACCGAGCGGCTGCACTTCTTCGCCGCCCCCTACCGCCCGGCCGATCGCACGTCGGCCGGCGGCGGGCTCGCGGAAGAGGGCGAGGACATCGAGGTCGTCGAGCTCCCGTTCGACGAGGCCCTCGACATGATCGAGGACGGCCGCATCGCCGACGCGAAGACGGTGATGCTGCTGCACTGGGCCGCGCTGCGGGGACCGTTCAGGAGCTGAGCCGCTCCTTCGCCAGCCGGATGTAGTGCTCGACCAGCGAGGCGTCGTCCACGGTGCCGGTGTTGACCGCCTTCGCCGGGTCGACGCCCTGGAAGAGCCGCTTGAGCGGCACCTCCAGCCGCTTGCCGGTGCGGGTGTGCGGCACGCCCGGGACGGCGATCACCTCGTCGGGCACGTGCCGCGGGCTGGCCTGCTCCCGGATGGCCGACCGCAGCCGCCCGACCAGGTCGTCGGTGAGCTCCTCCCCCGGCGCGAGCTGCACGAACAGGGGCATCCAGTAGCCGCCCTCGGGCAGCTCCACCCCGAGCACGACGCAGTCGAGCACCTCGGGGAACGCCTCGACGGCGGCGTAGATGTCGGCGGTGCCCATGCGCACGCCACCGCGGTTGAGCGTGGAGTCCGACCGGCCGGTGATGACGCAGGTGCCGCGGTCGGTGATCTCGAGCCAGTCGCCGTGCCGCCAGACGCCCGGCCACGGCTCGAAGTAGGCGGCGCGGTAGCGGGCGCCGTCCGGGTCGTTCCAGAAGTACAACGGCATGGAGGGCATCGGCTCGGTGACCACCAGCTCCCCGAGCTCGCCCACCACCGGCTCGCCCTGCTCGTTCCACGACTGCACGGCCACACCCAGCATGGGCCGCTGCAGCTCGCCCACCGTGACCGGGAGCAACGGCGAGCCGCCGATGAAGCCGGTCGCGACGTCGGTGCCACCCGACGCGGAGACCAGCTGCAGGTCCCTGCCGACGGCGTCGTAGACCCAGCGGTAGGAGGCGTCCGGGAGGGGGGAGCCGGTGCAGCCGATCACGCGCAGCGCGGAGAGGTCGTGGTCCTCTCCGGGGCGGACGCCTGCCTTCTGGCAGGCGCCCAGGTACCCGGGGCTCGTGCCCAGCAGGGTGATCCCGACCTTGGCGGCGAGGGCGAACTGCGCATCCGGGGTCGGGTAGGTGGGCGCCCCGTCGTGGAGCACCGCCGTCGCGCCCGAGAGCAGCGAGGAGGCGACGACGTTCCACATCATCCAGGCGGTCGAGGTGTACCAGTAGAAGCGCGCGCCCGGCCCCAGGTCCTGGTGCAGCAGCCCCCACTTGAGGTGCTCCAGCACCACCCCGCCGTGCCCGTGCACGATCCCCTTCGGCAGCCCGGTCGTGCCCGAGGAGTAGACGATCCACAGCGGGGCGTCGAACGGCGTCGGCTCGAACACCGGGTCCTGGCGGTCGGCGACGGCGTCGGTCCACGCCAGGGCGCCGTCGGGCACCTCGTCCGGGAAGAGCCGCGGGACGGCGATCGTCGTCCGCACGGTGGGCAGCGCCTCGCGCAGCTGGGCGACGACGTCCCGGCGGTCGTGCGCCCGGCCGTTGAAGCGGTACCCGTCGACGGCGACCAGCACGGTCGGCTCGATCTGCGCGAACCGGTCGAGGACGGCGCGGGTGCCGAAGTCGGGGGCGCACGTCGACCACACGGCCCCGACCGAGGCGGCGCCGAGGAAGGCGACGACGGTCTCGGGGACGTTGGGCAGGTAGCCCGCCACCCGGTCACCCGGGCGCACGCCGAGCCGGCGCAGGGTCGCGGCGAACGCGCCCACCTGGCCGCGGAGCTCCGCCCACGGGATCTCGACGGGCTCGGCGTCCTCGGCGACGGCGATGAGCGCGGGCCGGTCGTCGGCGGCCTGCCGGAAGACCTGCTCGGCGTAGTTGACCGTCGTCCCCGGGAACCAGACGGCGCCGGGCATCTCGCGGGAGGTGAGCACCCGGTCGTCGGGCACGTCGAGCACCCCGGTCCAGCGCGCGACGTCGCCCCAGAACTGGTCGAGGTGCTCGACCGACCACCGCCACAGGGCGTCGTAGTCGACCGGGTCGCCGAAGGAGAGGCCGCGGCGCTGCGCCACCCAGCCGGCGAAAGCGGCCACGCGGGTGCCGGCGATCGACGCGGCAGTGGGCCGCCAGAGGATCTCGGTGCTCTCGGTCACGCTGGCACCATGCCATCCTGAGCGCGCGCCGACCACGCCCACTCGAGGAGCGCCCGTGCTGCCCGACCCCGCTGACGAGCGGAACGTGCTCGGTGGACCGCTGCAGTCCTGCTCCACCGAGCCGCTGACCGGGTTCTACCGCGACGGGCACTGCAGCTCCGGCCCGGACGACCTGGGCCGGCACACCGTCTGCGCCGTGGTCTCCACCGAGTTCCTGGCGCTGCAGCGCGAGCTGGGCAACGACCTCTCCACCCCGCGCCCCGAGTACGGCTTCCCGGGGCTGCGGCCGGGGGACCGCTGGTGCGTCGTCGCCACCCGCTGGCTGCAGGCCTACCAGGCCGGGGCCGCCGCGGGGGTGGTGCTGGCCGCCACCAACGCCCGCGCGCTGGAGATCGTCCCGCTGGAGGCACTGCGGCAGTACGCCGTCGACGTGCCGGACGACGCCAGCGGCCTGGAATGAACACCCCGCCCGGCGTGCTGCGGGCGGCATGGGCGACCTCCTCGACACCCCCGTCACCACCCTCCGCGGCACCGCCACGACGCTGCGGGAGCTGACCGGCGGCGGGCCCGCGCTCGTCGTCAACGTGGCCAGCCGCTGCGGCCTGACCCCGCAGTACACGGCGCTGGAGGCGCTGCACGAGGAGTACCGCGCCCGCGGGTTCACCGTCGTCGGCGTGCCGTGCAACCAGTTCATGGGCCAGGAGCCGGGCACCGCGGAGGAGATCGAGCAGTTCTGCTCGGCCACCTACGGCGTCACGTTCCCGTTGACGGAGAAGGCGGAGGTGAACGGCACCGGCGCGCACCCGCTGTTCCAGCGGCTGACGGCCGCACCGGACGTCGACGGCGAGGCCGGTCCGGTGGCGTGGAACTTCGAGAAGTGGGTGCTGTCGGGCCACGGCGAGGTGGTCGCCCGCTTCCGGCCGCGGACGCCGCCGGACGACCCCGCCGTCCGCGCCGCGATCGAGTCGGTCCTCCCCGCCTGACAACCGGCCCGCCCCAGGCGCGTGGTCGCGACCCCGGCCGCACGGGCCTGGCGCGGCGGCACCGGGCTGGAGCGGCGGGCGCGGGCGCGAACGCCTAGGTTCGCGGCATGGCCGATCTGCGCTTCTGGTTCGACCCGGTCTGCCCCTTCGCCTGGATGACCAGCAAGTGGGTGCGCCAGGTGAGCGCCCAGCGCGAGTACGCCGTCGAGTGGCGGTTCATCTCCCTGCGGCTGCTCAACGCGCACGTCGACTACGCCTCGCACTTCCCGCCCGAGTACGAGGCCGGGCACACCGCCGGGCTGCGGCTGCTCCGCGTGGCCGCCCACGTGCGTGACCGGACCGGGAACGAGGGCGTCGCCCGGTTCTACGAGGCGTGCGGGCAGCACGTCTTCGAGCACGGCCCCGAGGGCGACCGGGCGGCGCGGGGGACGGCGGAGTTCGTGGCACCCGTGCTCGCCGACGCGGGCCTGCCCGCCGACCTCGCCGACGCGCTGGAGGACGGCGCGCGCGACGCCCAGATCCGGACCGAGACCGACGAGGCGCTGGGCCTGGCCGGCAAGGACGTCGGGACGCCGATCCTGCACTTCCAGCCGCCCGAGGGCGTCGCCTTCTTCGGGCCGGTGATCAGCCGGCTGCCGGCCGAGGACGAGGCCGTCGCGCTGTGGGACCACGTGGTGGGGCTGGCCTCGTTCCCCGGGTTCGCCGAGCTCAAGCGCAGCCTGCGCGAGCGCCCGCAGCTCCCCGCCTTCGGGGTGCAGCCCGGCGAGATCGGGCAGCAGGAGGACTGGCACGGAGGGAGCCGGCGGCAGAAGCGCTGACCCCGGCGAGGGCCCTCACGAGGCGGACGCACCTGGCGAGAACGGCGGAGCGGGCTAAGGTAAGCCTTATCTGATCTGCCGTCCGTCCCGGGAGCTGCTCGTGGCCACCACGGTCGACGTCCCGCCCCGGGGCGCGGCACGACCTCCGGCGCCGCCGCTGCGCGCGCGCCGGCTGGGCACGCTCGCCCTCCTGCTGGCGCTCGTCGTCGCCGCCGCGCTGGCCAGCATCGCGGTCGGCACGCGGTCCATCGGCCTCGGCGAGGTGTGGCGCTCGCTGCTCGACCCCTCGCTGACCGGGGAGGAGGCGGTGATCGTCCGGCAGCTCCGGGTGCCCCGCACGGTGCTCGGCCTGATGGTCGGCGCCGCGCTGGGGCTGGCCGGGGCGCTGATGCAGGGCCACACCCGCAACCCGCTGGGCGATCCCGGGCTCCTCGGCGTCACCGCGGGCGCCAGCCTCGCCGTCGTCCTCGCGATCACGCTGCTGGGCGTCACCACGCCCGCCGGCTACGTCTGGTTCGCCTTCGTCGGCGCGCTGGTGGGCACCGTGCTGGTGTACGCGATCGGTTCCGCCGGGCGGGGCGGGGCCACCCCGGTCACCCTCGCGCTCGCCGGGGCGGCGCTGTCGGCCCTCATGTACGCCCTGGTCCGCGCGATCCTGGTCAGCGACCAGCAGACGCTCGACAGCTTCCGGTTCTGGGTGGTCGGCTCGCTCGCCGGGCGGGACGCCGCCGTCGCCGGGCAGGTCGCCCCCTTCCTCGCCGTGGGCCTCGTGCTGGCCCTGGTCAACGCGCCGGCGCTGAACCTGCTCGGCCTGGGCGAGGACGTCGCCCGCGGGCTGGGCCAGCGCATCTGGCTGGCCCGCGCCGTCGGCCTGGCCGCGATCACGCTGCTCTGCGGAGCCGCCACCGCCGCCTGCGGGCCCATCGCGTTCCTCGGGCTCGTCGTGCCGCACGCCGTGCGCGCCCTCACCGGCCCCGACCACCGGTGGCTGCTGCCCTGCTCCGCGCTCGCCGGCGCCGCGCTCCTGCTGGTCGCCGACGTGCTCGGCCGCGTCCTGGCCCGCCCCGGCGAGCTCCAGGTCGGCATCGTGCTCGCCCTGGTCGGGGCGCCGTTCTTCATCGCCCTCGTGCGCCGGAGCCGGACGGTGCGGCTGTGAGCGTCAGCGCCCCGGTGCGCCCGCCGACGGCGGAGCGCCCCCGCCCGCGCACCGGCCGGGTGCTGCGCGCGGGGCCCGCGTCGGGGCTGCTGCACTGGCGCCAGGTCGTCGTGCCGGTGGCCGGGTTCGTCGCCCTGGTGCTGGCCGCCGCGCTGAGCATGGGCCGCGGCGACTTCCCGATCGGCGTCGGCGACGTGCTGCGCACCCTCGTCGGCCTCGGCGAGGGCCCGCAGGTCTTCATCGTCCAGGAGCTGCGGGCCCCGCGGGTGGTCGTGGGCGCGCTGGTCGGGCTCGCCCTCGGCGTCGCCGGCGCGCTCTTCCAGACCTTCGCCCGCAACCCGCTGGCCTCCCCCGACACGCTGGGCATCACCATGGGCGCCTCCGTGGGGGCGGTGGCCGCGATCGTGCTCAGCGGCGGCACGTCGACCGGCGCCGTCCTGGGCGGGCTCGGCGTCCCGCTGGCCGCCCTGCTGGGCGCGCTGCTCACCGGCGCCCTGCTGTTCGCGCTCACCTGGCGGGCCGGCGTCGACGGGTACCGGCTGGTGCTCATCGGGATCGCGCTGTGGTCGGCCGGCACCGCGATCACCGACTGGCTGCTCACCCACGCCGAGATCTACGACGCCGCGTCGGCCTACGTGTGGATCACCGGCTCGCTCAACGCCCGCACGTGGGACGACGCCCTGCCGCTGGCCGTCGCCGTCGCGGTGCTCCTGCCGCTGGCGCTGGCGGCCGGTCGCGTGCTCGGCGTCCTCCAGTTCGGCGACGACACAGCCCGGGGGTTGGGGGTGCGGGTCGCCGGGGCACAGGCCGCGGTCGTCCTGCTCGCCGTCTTCCTCGTGGCCTTCGCCGTGTCGGCCGCCGGGCCGGTCACCTTCGTCGCCCTCGTGGTCCCGCAGATCGCCGTCCGGCTCACCGGCGGCTCCCGGCCACCGCTGCTGGCCTCGGGCATCCTCGGCGCCCTGCTCGTGGTCGCGGCCGACCTGGTCACCCGCACCGCCCTGCCCCAGGCGCTGCCGGTGGGCATCCTGACCGCCGTCATCGGCGCCCCCTACCTGCTCTGGCTCCTGGTCCGTGGAAGGCGGCGAGCGACGCTGTGACACTCCACATCGGCACCGAACTGCTGCGCCAGGACGTGCACCCGGCCGGGCCCCGGCGGGTCCGGCTGGCCGCCGAGCACCTCCGGCTGGCCTACGACGACCAGGTGGTGGTCGACGACCTCGACCTGCATCTCACCGAGGGCTCGTTCACCGCGATCGTCGGCCCCAACGGGTGCGGCAAGTCCACCCTGCTGCGGGCGCTCGGCCGGTTGCTGCGGCCGGTGAGCGGCCAGGTGCTGCTGGACGGCCGGGCCATCGCGCGCACGCCCACCCGCGAGGTCGCCAAGGTGCTGGGGCTGCTCCCGCAGACGCCGGTCGCGCCGGAGGGGCTCACCGTCGGCGACCTCGTCGCCCGGGGCCGCCACCCGCACCAGAGCTGGCTGCGGCAGTGGTCCCGCGACGACGAGGCGGTGGTGGCCGAGGCGCTGTCGTGGACCGACATGGCCGAGCTCGCCGACCGCCCCGTGGACGCCCTCTCGGGCGGTCAGCGGCAGCGGGCCTGGATCTCGATGGCGCTGGCCCAGGGCACCGACCTGCTGCTGCTGGACGAGCCGACGACCTACCTCGACCTCTCCCACCAGATCGACGTGCTGGACCTGGTGGCCCGCCTGCACGCCGAGCGCGGTCGCACCGTCGTGGTCGTGCTGCACGACCTCAACCTGGCGGCCCGGTACGCCCAGCGGCTGGTGGCGATGAAGGACGGCGCGCTGGTGGCTTCCGGCACCCCCGCCGAGGTGCTCACCGAGGAGCTGCTGGCCGGCGTCTTCGACCTCGAGGCGCGGGTGCTGGCCGACCCGGTCACGGGGACGCCGATGGTCGTCCCCGTCCGCCGGCTGCGCTGAGCCGGCCCCCTCTCGAAGGTTTTAGTTAGGGCAGGCTAACCTTCCTCGCGTCCGGGGATGACCACGCATCCCCTCAGCCGAGGGAGTTCCGTTGCACCGCACCTCACGCCGCCTGATGGGCGGCCTGCTGGCCCTGGGCGTCACCGTCGGCGTCAGCGGCTGCGGGGCCGACGCCGCCACCGATGACGCGGTGCCGGCCGCCGAGGGCGGCTGGCAGTTCACCGACGACCGGG
Source organism: Blastococcus sp. SYSU DS0541 (assembly GCF_054050875.1). NCBI lineage: Bacteria > Bacillati > Actinomycetota > Actinomycetes > Geodermatophilales > Geodermatophilaceae > Blastococcus > Blastococcus sp. SYSU DS0541. The sequence continues at coordinate 47,011 of NZ_JBJHAD010000011.1, forward strand.
GCACCACCGTCGAGCTCGACGCCACCCCCGAGCGCGTGGCGGGCCTCAACGACGTCGTCTCCTCGCTGTGGAACTACGGCGTGGAGCCGGTGGCCACCTTCGGCCAGACCTCCACCGCCGACGACGTGGCCTTCGAGGGCGAGGACCTCTCCGACGTCGAGATCGTCGGCGAGAGCTACGGCCAGATCGACCTCGAGCAGCTGGCCGCGGCGGAGCCGGACGTCATCGTCACCAGCGTCTACCCGACCGACTCCGAGGGCACGATCGACGAGACCCAGCCGCTCTACGGCTTCGAGAGCCTGGAGCAGCAGGAGCAGGTCGCCCGGATCGCGCCGATCATCGCGATCGCCTGGACGGGCTCGGCCGCCGACGTCATCGACCGCACCGCCGAGCTCGCCGAGGCGCTCGGCGCCGACATGGAGGGCACGGAGGTCACGCAGGCCCGCGAGGAGTTCGAGGCGGCCTCCGACGCGCTCACCGAGGCCGCGGCCGGCGGCATCACCGTGCTGCCCGTCGCCGCCTACGCCGCCGAGGGCTTCTACATGGCCAAGGCCCCCGACGACCCGTCGCTGCGCATGTACGCCGACCTCGGCGTCCAGTTCGTCGACCCGGGCGGCGAGGGCTACTTCTGGGAGACCGCCGGCTGGGAGGACGTGGGCCGGTACCCCAGCGACGTCCTGCTGTACTCGCTGCGCGGCGCCATGACGCCGGAGGAGATGGCCACGCAGCCGACCTACACGCTGCTGCCCGCCGCGCAGGCCGGCCAGGTGCACCCGTGGAAGTACATCGGCATGGACCACGCCGCGCAGGCGGAGTACATGGAGGAGCTCGCCGGCTGGCTCGCCGAGGCGGAGGACGTCACCCCCTGAGCGGCGCCACCCCTCCGAGGCCCCGGTCCCGCGTCACGTCGACAGCGGGGCCGGGGTCTCCGGCACCGGGGGCGCGGACGGCGTCCGCCCGGTGCGCGCGGTCTGGGCCAGCGCGATGCCGGTGAGCACGACGATGCCGCCGGCGACCTGCCAGCCGGTGAGCACCTGCTCGACCCACAACCACGCGACGACGGAGGCGAAGACCGGCTCCACCGTCGCGACGAGCCCGGCGGTGGTGGGCGCCAGGTGCGGAAGCGCCGCGATCGACAGCCAGAACGGCACCGCCGCGCCCAGCACGACGATCCACCCGACGAGCAGCCAGAGCGGCAGCTGCAGGCCGCCCAGCGAGACCGGCACCGGCTCGGCGAGCACCCCGGCGTCGAACTGCCACCACGGGGCGGCGACGGCCCAGAACACCGCGGCCGCCACGAAGCTCCAGCAGGTGAGGGTGACCGGATCTCGGCTCACCGTGCCGCGCTCGCCGACCAGGTAGTAGGTGGCCAGGCAGAGCGCCGCACCGAACGCCGCCGCCACGCCGAGCGCGTCCAGCGAGCCGCCGCCCTGCCAGACCTGCGCCACGAGCACCAGGCCGGACAGCGACAGCAGCAGCGCCGCCCACAGCCGGCTGCGCACCCGTTCGCGGCGGACCAGCCAGACGTAGAGGGCGATGAACACCGGCGCGGTCATCTCGAAGACGAGCGCGATGCCGACCGGCAGCCGCCCGATGGCCACGTAGTAGAGGAACTGGGTCAGCGCCACGCCGACCACCCCGAAGACGGCGAGCAGCGGCAGCTCGCGGGGCCGCACCCGCAGCCGGCCCGGAGCGATGAGCGCGAGCACCGCGAGCAGCACGATCGCGGCGCCGGTGCAGCGCAGCGCCGTCAGCCGGGTCGGCGGGACGCCGGCCTGGAGCGCGAGCGTCGAGACGGTGCCGTTGACGGCGAAGAGGGCGGCCGCACCGAGGGTGAAGGCGTACCCGAGGCCGGGCCGGACGGTGCGGGGCACGCGCGCACGGTAGCGGGCATGGCCGACGGAGACACCTACCGGATCAGAACAGCGCGAGGTCCTGAGCGGGCGGGCAGGTCGCGGGGCCGGCCGCGACGAAGACGGCGTCCAGGCCGGTCACCTCGAACACCCGCCACACCGAGGGCTGCACGTCGCACAGCAGCAGGTCGATACCGCGCTGCTGGCACCAGCGGCGGACGCCGGTGAGCACCGAGAGGCCGGCCGAGCCGATCGAGGGCACCCCGCCGAGGTCGAGCTCGAGGACGGTGCAGCCCACCAGCGGGTGCCCGGCGACGAACGCCTCCAGGTGCGGAGCGGTGACCAGGTCGACGTCACCGTCGACCACCACCCGGGCGCGCCCACCCGCGCTCTCCCACGCAAGGCGCAGCGCGGCCGGCTCCGGGGCCGGGTGCGAGACCCACCAGGGCCGCCGCCCACCGGGCGGGCGCGCAAGACGCCGACTGCCGTCCCATTCGTGCGCTCGCACCATGCTGCCCCCTCGCGCCGACGGTCACCCCGTCGCCACGGAACGTACGGACGCCGATCCGGCGGGACAACGGTTTCCGATACCGGATCGGCCGGGTCGGCACGCCCGGCGGGCGCGCGGTGACGCCTCGCAGCCGTGGCACCACCGTACGGATGCCGGGACCCGGCGGCGGCGGGCAGGACCGGCGGCGGAAGACTCGGCCCCGTGGACGTTCCGGAGGCCCTCTACCTGCCCGACGGGGACGGCTTCGCCGCCACCGCCCTCACGATCGGCCCCTGGGACACGGGGTTCCAGCACGCCGGGCCGCCGGCGGCGCTGCTCCTGCGCGCCGCCGAGGAGGTCAGCGCGATCGAGGGCGGGCAGACCGTCCGCCTGGCCTACGACATCCTGGCGCCCGTGCCCGTCGGCCCGGTGCGGGTGCGCACGTCGGTCGTCCGCCCCGGCCGGCGGATCGAGCTGGTGGAGGCGGTCCTCGACGCCGGGGGCGCGGCGCTCATGCGGCTGTCGGCCTGGCGGATGCGCTGCCGGGACGACGCCGCGGCGGAGACCGAGCAGCCGCACCCGGCACCGGCCGGGCCGGAGGGGAGCCGCGCCGAGCGTGCGGCGTTCTTCAGCAGCGAGGTGGCCTACCACCGGGCGCTCGCCTGGCGGTTCGCCGCCGGCACCTTCAACGGGCCGGGGCCGGCGACGGCGTGGACCCGGCCGGAGTGCGCCCTCGTGGCCGGGGAGCCGATGACGCCGCTGCAGCACCTGCTCGTGATGACCGACGCCGCGAGCGGCATCTCGGCGACCCTCGACTGGACCCGGGCGACGTTCGCCAACGTCGACCTCACCGTGGCCCTGCACCGGCCGCCGCGGGGTGAGTGGCTGGGGATGGACGCCACGACCGTGCACGGCGGCGCCGGGGCGGCGCAGTGCTTCGCCGTCCTGTTCGACGCCGACGGCGCGGTCGGCCGGTCCAGCCAGTCGCTGTTCGTCGAGCCGCGGTGAGCCCGGCGTGAGTCATCTCTCCGCAACCGCTGCGCCGCAGGTCAGCGGCGTGCCCGGCCGTTCCGGACGCGCGCCGCGGCGGGTCGGGTTGGCATCGCCGTCCGGCGGTGAGCATGGTGGGAGGGTCGCTTCCCCCGACGAACGGAGTGCCGCCACGTGGACGCGTTGAGAGACGTGCTGGACTGGCTGGCCGGGCGCGGTCTCGAGGTCGTGCTGATCGTGCTCGGGTCGGTGCTGCTCGCCCGCTTCGTCGGCTGGGTCGGCGACAAGATCACCGACCGGATCGACCGGAACTCCACCGGCGGCGACGCGCTCGTCCGGTCGGAGGCCGCCAAGCACCGCCACTCGCTGACCCAGGTGCTCACCTGGGCCCTGGTCGTGCTCATCTACTCGATCTCGGTCTTCTTCATCCTCGACCGCCTCGGCATCCCGGTGACCGGCCTCGTCGCGCCGGCGACCGTGCTCGGCGTCGGTCTGGGCTTCGGCGCGCAGCGCATCGTCGGTGACGTGCTGGCCGGGTTCTTCATCATCACCGAGCGCCAGTACGGGTTCGGGGACGTCGTCTCGATCCAGGTGGTCGGCGGGGGCGACCCGGCGAACGGCACGGTCGAGGACGTCACGCTGCGGGTCACCCGGATGCGCTCGCCCGACGGCGAGGTCGTGACCATCCCCAACGGCCAGATCGTCAAGGTCATCAACCTGTCCCGCGACTGGGCGCGCGCCGTCGTCGACGTCCCCCTGCCGACCACCGTCGACGTCAACCGGGCCAACGAGGTCCTGCGCGGGGTGGGCCGGGAGGCGTTCCGCGACCCGGCCATGCGGCCGCTGCTGCTCGACCCGCCCACCGTGATGGGCGTCGAGACCCTCGGGTTGGACGAGGTGAACGTGCGGGTGGTCGCCCGCACGCTGCCCGGCAAGCAGTTCGAGGTGGGCCGGGACCTGCGCGCCCGCATCGTCCAGGCGTTCCGCAGCCAGGGCATGCAGGTGCCGCCGCCCACGACGGCGCCCCTGGCGCAGGACGGCGCGACGGCCGTCCAGGAGGGGGTCCGGTGAAGACACCCGACGAGCGCCGCGACCCGGCCGCCCGCGCCTCCGAGGAGCCCACCGTGAGCACCGCCCCCGCCGCCGCGCCGGGCTCGCCCGCCGACTCGCCGTCGCCGGCGCCGCGGCACGGCTGGTGGGCGTCGATCCCCCGGCACCTGGGCCGCGCCCGCACCTCCACCGTCGTGCTCGCCATCCTCTTCGTGGCGGTCTTCGCCCTCTGGCTGAACGTCAAGCCCCCTGCGCAGGGCGCGCCCGCGACCGGGGAGACGGCGGTCACCGAGCCGACCGACCCGGCGGGCACGACGGAGCCCACGCAGACGGAGGAGACGCCGCCGACCGAGGAGCCGGTGACGACGACGCAGCAGCCCGAGCCGACCACCTCGCCCTCCGCGCCCACCACCACCGCGCCGGGCACGACCACCACGGCGCCGGAGACGCCCGCCCCCGCGCCGACCGGCGGCACGGGCGAGGAGACCGCGCCCGGCTCCTAGGACCGTGGGCCGCTGTTTCACGTGGGACATCGCTGCCCGAGTCCGGGCGGGTGTGCGTCGCCCGGCGGAGCGTCCTAGGATCACGTCGGCTCCTGAGAGGCAGCGCGAAGCACCTGGCTGGCTGCCCGGCAACCTCAACTCCGTCTGAGGTGCTCCAGGGGAAGAGCCGGCCGGTCGGCGCCCCGCCCCCGGCAAGGACGGAGCTCCCGTGCGCCGCGGGATCTCCCGCGAGCGAAGGAGACGGCGCATGACCGACCCGCAGAGCTGGAGCTTCGAGACCCGGCAGATCCACGCCGGCACGAGCCCCGACCCCACGACCGGCGCCCGCGCGCTGCCGATCTACGCGACCACCGCCTACCAGTTCCGCGACACCCAGCACGCGGCGGACCTCTTCGCGCTGGCCGAGATGGGCAACATCTACACGCGGATCATGAACCCGACGCAGGATGCGCTGGAGCAGCGCGTCGCGTCGCTGGAGGGCGGCGTCGCCGCGCTCGCCGTCGCCTCCGGCCAGGCCGCGGAGACCCTCGCCATCCTCAACCTCGCCGAGGCCGGAGACCACCTCGTCGCGTCGGCGTCCCTGTACGGCGGCACGTACAACCTGCTGCACCACTCGCTGCCGAAGATGGGCATCACCGTCTCCTTCGTCGAGGACCCCGACGACCCGGAGAACTGGCAGTCCCTCGTGCAGGAGAACACCCGGGCCTTCTTCGCCGAGTCGATCGGCAACCCGAAGGGCGACATCCTCGACATCGAGACCGTCGCCGGCGTCGCCCACCGCAACGGCGTCCCGCTCATCGTCGACAACACCATCGCGACGCCCTACCTGGTCCGGCCGCTGGAGTTCGGCGCCGACGTCGTCGTCCACTCGGCCACCAAGTACCTCGGCGGCCACGGCACCGTCATCGCCGGGCTCATCGTCGACGGCGGGTCGTTCGACTGGACCGGCGGCCGGCACCCGATGTTCACCACCGCCGACCCCACGTACCACGGCGTCGTCTACGCCGACCTCGGCGCACCGGCGTTCGCGCTGAAGGCCCGGGTGCAGCTGCTGCGCGACCTGGGGCCCGCGGTCTCGCCGTTCAACGCCTTCCTGGTGGTGCAGGGCATCGAGACGCTCTCCCTGCGCATGGAGCGGCACGTGCAGAACGCGCAGCGGGTGGCCGAGTTCCTCGAGGCCCACGACGCCGTCGAGCGGGTGAACTACCCGGGGCTGCCGTCCTCGCCGTGGCACGCCGCGCAGCAGAAGTACGCGCCGAAGGGCGCCGGCGCCGTCCTGACCTTCGAGCTGCACGGCGGCGTGGAGGCCGGCAAGCGGTTCGTGGAGGCCCTGGAACTGCACAGCCACGTCGCCAACATCGGCGACGTGCGCAGCCTGGTGATCCACCCGGCCTCGACGACGCACTCCCAGCTCACCCCCGAGGAGCAGCTGACCACCGGCGTCACGCCGGGCCTGGTGCGCCTCGCCGTGGGCCTGGAGGGGATCGAGGACATCCTCGCCGACCTCGAGGCCGGCTTCCGCGCCGCCAAGTCCGCCTGACGTGGGCGGGTGGGCCGAGGGGGATCCGGCGGGCGGCCGGCGCTTCCTCGACCTGCCCGCCCCGTTCGAGCTGGAGCGCGGCGGCAACCTGCCCGGCGTGCGGATCGCCTACGAGACCTGGGGGACGCTCGCCCCGGACGGCGGCAACGCCGTGCTGGTCGAGCACGCGCTGACCGGTGACAGCCACGTGGTGGGCGACCGCGGGCCGGGGCACCCGACGCCCGGCTGGTGGGGCGGCGTCGTGGGCCCGGGCGCCGCGCTGGACACCGACCGGTTCTTCGTCGTCTGCGCGAACGTCCTGGGCGGCTGCCAGGGGACGACCGGGCCGTCGTCACCCGCGCCGGACGGGCGAGCGTGGGGCTCGCGCTTCCCGGAGATCACGGTCGGCGACCAGGTCCGGGCCGAGGCGGCGCTCGCCGACGCGCTGGGCGTCCAGCGCTTCGCCGCCGTCGCCGGCGGCTCCATGGGCGGCATGCGGGCACTGGAGTGGGCGGTCCGGTTCCCCGGGCGGGTGGCGGGGCTGTTCTTCCTCGCCTCCACCGCCGTCGCCTCGGCCGACCAGATCGGCACGCAGACCACCCAGCAGGCGGCCGTGCGCGCCGACCCCCGCTGGCGCGGCGGGGACTACCCGCCGGGGGACCCGCCGGCGGACGGCCTCGACGTCGCCCGCCGGATCGCCCACCTCACCTACCGCAGCGCCGCGGAGCTCGAGGCGCGTTTCGGCGCGCGCCTGCAGAAGGACGGCCGCTTCGCCGTCGCCTCCTACCTGCAGCACCACGGGGCCAAGCTGACCCGCCGGTTCGACGCCGGGAGCTACGTGGTGCTCACCGAGGCCATGAACAGCTGGGACGTCGGCCGGGGCCGCGGCGGCGTGGAGGTGGCGCTGGCCGGCGTGACCGCCCGCGCCCTGGTCGCCGGCGTGGACAGCGACCGGCTGTACCCACCGGAGCAGCAGCAGCGGGTGGCCGACGCGCTCGGCGTGCCGCTGCGGCTCATCGGCTCGCCCTACGGGCACGACGGCTTCCTGGTCGAGACGGCGGCGGTCGACGCGCTGCTGCGCGAGCTGCTCGCGGGCTGACGGCGCCCGGCTGTCGCACCCGGGGGCCAGGATGGCGGCGTGCCGACGCCGACGGACCTGCCGATGCTGCCGTTCCCCGACCAGCCCGCCTTCGAGGCCTGGCTGGAGGCCGAGCACGCCACCGCCCCGGGGCTGTACGTGCAGATCGCGCGCAAGGGCTCGGGCATCCGCTCCCTCACCTCCGCCGAGGTCGTCGAGTCGGCGCTCTGCTTCGGCTGGATCGACGGGCGCGGGCTCCGGCTGGACGACTCCTACCACCTGCTGCGGCTCACCCCGCGCCGCCCGCGGAGCGTCTGGTCGCAGAAGAACGTCGCCACCGTGGAGCGGCTGATCGCCGAGGGACGGATGCGCCCGGCCGGACTGGCTGCGGTGGAGGCGGCGCGGGCCGACGGCCGGTGGGAGCGCGCCTACCCGGGCGCGGCCACCATCACGGTGCCCGACGACCTCGCCGCCGCTCTGGACGCCGAGCCCGGCGCGCGGGCCGCCTTCGATGCCCTGGACGGGCAGAACCGCTACGCCGTCCTGTGGCGGGTGCACACCGCCGCCACCCCCGCCGGTCGGGCGAAGCGGGTCGCGGCCTGCGTGGAGCGGCTGGCCGCGGGCCGCCCCTTCCACCCCCCGCCCGGCGGGCGAGACTGACCGGGTGGACGACGACCTCCTCGCCCTGCGCGATGCCTGCACCCGCGCGCTGACGGGGCACGGCGACTGGCGCCCGGCCGACCTGCTGGCCACGGTCCCGCCCGGCACCGCCCCCGACCGGTACGGCGAGGGCGGAGTGGTCAGCGAGCTCGAGGCCGAGGTGGCGGAGCTGCTCGGGTTGCCCGCGGCGGTGTACCTGCCCAGCGGCGTCATGGCCCAGCAGGCGGCGCTGCGGGTGCACGCCGAGCGGCGCGGCCGGCGCACCGTCGTCTGCCACCCCGAGAGCCACCTGATCCGGCACGAGGAGCAGGCGTTCGAGCGGCTGCACGGCATGGTCCTGCGCCCGGCGGGCGACCGGTACCGCCTGCTGTTGCGGGCTGACCTCGACGCCGTCGCCGAGCACCCTGCCGCGCTGCTGGTGGAGCTGCCGCAGCGCGACCTCGGCGGACCGCTGCCACCGTGGGACGACCTGGTCGCGCAGGCGGCCTGGGCGCAGGAGCGCGGCGCCGCCGCCCACCTCGACGGCGCCCGGCTGTGGGAGGCCTCGGCCGGGTACGACCGCACGCCGGCCGAGATCGCCGGGCTGTTCGACACCGTCTACGTCAGCTTCTACAAGGGCATCGGCGCGCTGGCCGGCTGCTGCCTGGCCGGCCCGGCCGACGTGGTGGCCGAGGTGCGCGAGTGGCGGCGCCGGCTCGGCGGCACGCTCTTCGGGCTCTGGCCGGGCGCGGCCTCGGCGCTGGCCTGCCTGCGCCGGCGGCTGCCGCTGATGCCCGCCTACCTGGCCCGCGCCCGCGAGGTGGCCGACTCCGTGCGCGACCTCCCCGGTGTCACCGTCGTCCCCGATCCGCCGCAGACGCCGATGCTGCACCTGCTGCTGCGCACCACCCCGGAGGCGTTCACGGCGGCCGCCCGCCGGCTCGCCGCCGAGCAGGGCCTGTGGACCTGGCCGCAGGCCGCGGTCACCGGCGACCCCGGCGTCGTGCGCGTCGAGCTCGCGGTCGGCGACGCGACGCTGGCGCTCCCCGTCGAGGAGGCGCGGACCGCCGTCGCCGCCCTGGCGGGGGACGCCTGACGGGCGGCGGCTAGCGTCGGTGACCATGGGCTTCGACGTCGCCGCGCTCCGCGCCTGCTTCCCGTCGCTGGCGAGCGGCACCGCGCACTTCGACGGCCCCGGCGGCACCCAGGTGCCCGAGGCGGTGGGCCGGGCGGTGGCCGCGACGCTGACCGCGCCGATCAGCAACCGCGGCTCGGTGACCGCCGCCGAGCGGCTCGCCGACGAGACGGTGCACGGCGCGCGCTCGGCGATGGCCGACCTGCTCGGGGTCGACCCCGGCGGCGTCGTCTTCGGCCGCAGCGCCACCGCGCTCACGTTCGACCTGGCCCGCACGCTCGCCGCCGGCTGGGGCCCCGGCGACGAGGTGGTGGTCACCCGGCTCGACCACGACGCCAACATCCGGCCCTGGGTGGTGGCGGCCGAGGCCGTGGGCGCGACGGTGCGGTGGGCGGCGTTCGACCCGGCCACCGGCGAGCTGACCGCCGACGACGTCGCCGCCGTGCTCGGCGACCGCACGCGGCTGGTCGCGGTGACCGGTGCCTCCAACCTGATCGGCACCCGGCCGCCGATCGAGGAGATCGCCGCGCGGGTGCACGCGGCTGGCGCCCTGCTCGTCGTCGACGGCGTGCACCTCACCGCCCACGCGCCGGTCGACGTCCCCGCGCTCGGCGCCGACGTCTTCCTCTGCTCGCCGTACAAGTTCCTCGGCCCGCACTGCGGCGTGCTCGCCGCGGACCCTGCGCTGCTGACGACGCTGCACCCGGCCAAGCTGCTGCCGAGCTCGGACGCCGTCCCCGAGCGCTACGAGCTCGGCACGCTGCCCTACGAGCTGCTGGCCGGCACCACCGCGGCGGTGGACTTCCTCGCCGCCCTCGGGGACGGCGGCACCCGCCGGGAGCGGCTCGTCGCGGCGATGACCGCGGTCGAGGAGCACGAGGACCGGCTGCGCGAGCGGCTGGAGGCGGGCGTGGCCGAGCTGCCCGGGGTGCGGCTGTGGTGCCGGGCGGCGCACCGCACGCCGACGCTGCTGCTGACCTTCGAGGGCAGGGACGCAGCCGAGGCCTACCGCTTCCTCGCCGCGCGGGGCGTGAACGCCCCGGCGGGCTCCTTCTACGCGATCGAGGCCAGCCGGTGGCTCGGGCTCGGCGACACCGGCGGCCTCCGGGTGGGCCTGGCCCCCTACAGCGACACCGACGACATCGACCGCCTGCTGGCCGGCCTGCGGGAGTGGCTGACCGCCGCCTAGGAGAGCGCGTCCCCGGGCACCATGCCGGCCGGCGGCAGGGGCCGGCGCACGACGGGCCGCACCTTGCGCGCCTCCGGCAGCCGCTCGGAGTAGGCGGCCGCGTTGCCGCGGATGTGCAGCAGGTCGTCGTCGGTGGCCTCGCGCACCACCTTCGCCGGGACGCCGGCGATCACCGAGCGCGGGGGGAACTGCTTGCCCTGGGTGACCACGGCCCCGGCGGCGACGATCGAGCCGGTGCCGATGTGCGCCCCGTTCATCACGACGCTGCCCATGCCGACCAGGACCTCGTCGTCGATCCGGGCGCCGTGCAGCACGACACGGTGCCCGACCGTCACGTCGCGGCCGACCACCAGCGGGAAGCCGGGGTCGGAGTGCAGCGTGCAGCCGTCCTGGACGTTGGAGCCGGCCCCGATCTCGATGGTCTCCTGGTCGGCCCGGGCCACGGCGCCGTACCAGATGCTCGCGCGTGGGCCCATGGTGACCGCCCCCACCACCACGGCGGTCGGGGCCACGAAGGCCTCGTCGTCGATCCTCGGGGCCCCGAAGGGCAGTTCCGCGATGTAGTTGTCCGCCACGCCCACAGCACAGCACAGGTGCGCACCACGCGCACCGACCTCGGCCCCGGCAGACTCAGCCACATGTCCGCCGCACCCCTGCCCCCGCTGCCCACCTCGATCGTCGGCAGCCTCCCCCAGCCGGACTGGCTCATCGACCGCGACCGCCTCGCCCACCAGTTCCCGCCCCGGGTGCGCGCCGCGGAGCTGTGGCGCATCCCGCCGGAGCTGCTCGCCGGGGCGCAGGACGACGCGACCCTCCTCGCGATCCGCTCGCAGGAGCAGGCGGGGCTGGACATCCTCACCGACGGCGAGATCCGGCGGGAGTCCTACTCCAACCACTTCGCGACCGCGCTCAGCGGCGTCGACGTCGACCACCCGGGCAGCATCCTCAACCGCTCGGGCAAGCCGATCCCGGTGCCGCGGGTGGTCGGTGACATCGGCCGCCCGGGCCCGATCCAGGCCGACGACGTCCGGTTCCTGCGGACGCACACGGACCGGACCGTCAAGATCACGGTCCCCGGCCCGTTCACCATGGCGCAGCAGGCGCAGGACGAGCACTACGGCGACGGCCGCGCGCTGGCGCTGGCGTACGCCGACGTCGTCCGGGCGGAGATCGCCGACCTGTTCGCCGCCGGCGCCGACATCGTGCAGATCGACGAACCGTGGCTGCAGGCCCGGTCCGAGGTGGCCCGCCAGTACGGCGCTGAGGCGGTGACCCGCGCGGTGGAGGGCGCCCCGGGGCCGGTCCACCTGCACCTGTGCTTCGGCTACGCGGCGATGGTGTCCGAGCGGCCCGAGGGCTACTCGTTCCTGCCGGAGCTGGCCGACACCCCGGTGGACACGGTGGCGGTGGAGACCGCGCAGTCCCACCTCGACCCGGCCACGCTGCGCCCGCTCCGGGGCAAGGGCATCGCGCTCGGCGTCCTCGACCTCTCCACCGAGGAGGTGGAGACGCCGGAGACGGTGGCCGGCCGGGTGCGGCGCGCGCTGGAGGACGTCGACGTCGACCGGCTCGTGCTCACCAGCGACTGCGGGCTGAAGTACCTGTCCCGGGAGTCCGCGGCGGGCAAGATGCGCTCCCTCGCGCTCGCCGCCGAGATCGTCCGCGCAGAACTGTAGGGGCTGGAACGGCCCCCTCGCAGGGGCCCGCCGCGAGCCTGCGAGCGGCGGGGGGCGAGGGGGTCCTTCTAGATGAGGCCGTGCGCGTGCACCGCCTCGGCCACCTGCAGGAAGCCCGCGACGTTCGCCCCGAGCACCAGGTCGCCCGGCGAGCCGTACTCCTCGGCGGTCTCGTGGCAGCGGGTGTGGATGTCGCGCATGATCTCGGCCAGCCGGGCCTCGCTGTGCTCGAAGGTCCAGCGGTCGCGCGAGGCGTTCTGCTGCATCTCGAGCGCGGAGGTGGCCACGCCGCCGGCGTTGGCGGCCTTGCCGGGTGCGAAGGCGATGCCCGCCTCACGGAGGACCTTCACCGCCGACGGGGTGGCGGGCATGTTCGCCCCCTCCACCACGTAGCGGCAGCCGTTGCGGGCGAGCACCTCGGCGGCGTCGCCGTCGAGCTCGTTCTGCGTGGCGCTGGGGATCGCCACCTCGCAGGGGACGTCCCAGATGCTGCCGTCGGGCACGAAGCTCGCCGAGTCGCGGCGCTCGGCGTAGTCGGAGATCCGGCCCCGCTCGACCTCCTTGACCTGCTTGAGCAGGTCGAGGTCGATGCCCTTCTCGTCGACGACGTAGCCGCTGGAGTCCGAGCAGGCGACGACGGTGCCGCCGAGCTGGTGCACCTTCTCGATGCCGTAGACGGCGACGTTGCCCGAGCCGCTGACCACGACCCGCGCGCCGTCGAAGGTCTGGCCGCGCGCCGTCATCATCGCCTCGGCGAAGAAGGCCGCGCCGTAGCCGGTGGCCTCCGTGCGGACCAGCGCGCCGCCCCAGCCCAGGCCCTTGCCGGTGAGGACGCCGGACTCGTACCGGTTGGTGATCCGCTTGTACTGGCCGAACAGGTAGCCGATCTCGCGGGCGCCGACGCCGATGTCGCCGGCGGGCACGTCCGTGTACTCGCCCAGGTGCCGGTAGAGCTCGGTCATGAACGACTGGCAGAACCGCATGATCTCGGCGTCCGAGCGACCCTTCGGGTCGAAGTCGGAGCCGCCCTTGCCGCCGCCGATGGGCATGCCGGTGAGCGCGTTCTTGAAGATCTGCTCGAACCCGAGGAACTTGACGATGCCCAGGTTCACCGACGGGTGGAAGCGCAGCCCGCCCTTGTAGGGGCCCAGCGCGGAGTTGAACTCCACCCGGAAGCCACGGTTGATCCAGACCTCGCCGCGGTCGTCCTGCCACGGCACCCGGAAGATGATCTGCCGCTCCGGCTCGCAGATCCGCTCGACTGTCTTCATCTCGGTGTACTCGCCGTGCCGGTCGAGGACGACGGCGAGGGACTCCAGGACCTCGCGGACGGCCTGGTGGAACTCCGTCTCACCCGGATTGCGCCGCAGCACCTCGTCGTAGATGCCGCGGACCCGCTCCGGAACCTCGCCGCTCACCTGGTGCCCCTCTCGCGCCGGTCACTGCTCCCCCGCAACGTACGTCGGGCGGGGACGGCCCGCGGAACGGGGGCGTGCGGACGGGGCCCCGGGTGGCCGGCGGACGGGTCAGCCGGTGGGGCGGACGCCGAACCGGAAGCCGCCCTGGTCGACCGAGGTGACCGACAGCGGGGTGCCGTAGGTGCGGGCGTGCACGATCATCCCGTTGCCGATGTAGAGGGCGACGTGGCTGATCGGCGAGTAGTAGAAGACCAGGTCGCCGGGCTGGAGCTCGCCGCGCGAGAGCTGCGGACCGATCGTGGACTGGCCACTGCTGGTGCGCGGGAGCGCGATGCCGGCGGCGGCGTAGGCGTAGGAGGTGAGGCCGGAGCAGTCGAAGGCGCTGGGGCCGGTGGCGCCGGAGCGGTAGGGGGAGCCGACCTTCGACAGCGCCACCTGGATCGCGGTCGCGGCCGCGCTGCCCGCCGCGACCGGCAGCTCCGCGACCGTCGGCGTCGACAGCCTCGGGCCGGCCACGATGGTGGAGACGCGCTCCTGCTCGGCGGCCGAGAGCCGGTCGTAGTCCGACTGGTACTCGGCGGCCCGCCGCTCGACCTCGGCCTGCTGGGCCTGCAGCTCGGCCAGCCCCGCCTGCGCGGTCGCGGTGGCGGCATCCGCGGCGGCCTGCGCCTGCTCCGCGGCGGTGCGGGCCGCGGCGACCTGCGCGATGACCTCGTTGGTGTGCGTGGCGATCATGTCCAGCGTCGTCATCTGCTGGACGAGCTCGTCGGCCGAGTCGCTGGTGAGGAAGGCGGCGACGCGCGACTGGGTCGTGCTGGTGAAGCTGCTCTGCACGATGGCGCGGATCTGCGGCTCGTGGACGGCGAGCGCCTCGCGGGCGGCCTGCGCCTGGTCGGCGGCCGCGGCGGCTGCCTGCTGCTGGCCGGCGACGATCTCCTCCGCCTCGTGCACCTGGGCCTCGATCACGGTGAGCTGCTGGGCGGCCTCCGCCATCAGCGACGCCGCCTCGGCCACCGAGCCGGGCTCGGCGTGGGCCGCCGTCGCGGGGAGAACCGCCGTCGCCGCCGCCAGCACCGCGGCGCCGACCGCCAGGACGGCACGCGAGCGGCGTCGGGTGGTCGTGCGCTGCGCGTGCACCCTGGCCTCCGATCAGCTGCGCCCGGCCCGGGGAAGGGGCCGCAACCATGCGCGTCAGCACGGACCGTAGGGAGGTCGTCTCGAGAAGTAGTCGGGGGCGCGCGGGTGGGCGACCGCGGCTTAGCCCCAGGCGTCACACCCGTCACGGGAGGCGCCCACCGCCACGGGGTCGTCAGCGGCGGCGGGGACCGGCCGCGGTGCCGTCGGGGAGGCGGTCGGGCGCAAGGGGGATCAGTCGGTCGGCGACGGCCCCGGTGACGAGGGAGTACACGGTCTTGTGGGCGACGTCGACGAGCTGGTCGCGGCGGGACCAGGTCCAGGGCGGGGCGCCGACGCCGGTGGCGTTCTCCAGCGTCTGGTCGGTGGCCAACCGGATGGAGGCGTGCCAGACCGATGCGCGGACGCCGCGCAGTCCGCTCGCGGCCCAGATGCCGCGGAGCGCGCCGACGGCGGCCCCGGTCCCCCAGTGCATGAGGTGGTTGCGGACCGGCGGGCGGGCCGAGCCCGGCAGCCGCCGTCCGGTCGTGAGCGCCGTCGACGTGCGGGCCGGCACGTAGCTGTCCGGCCGGTGCGTCACCGCCTGCTCGGCCTTCTCGCCGAGCGTCATCACGGCGACACCGACCAGGCCGGCGAGAGCGCCCCGCAGGGCAGCGCGTCCCAACATGGGCCCGCACTACCCCGCAGGTGACGCTGTGGAACGGCCGCCGTGCAGGGTCCCGCCACGAGCGTGCGAGTGGCGGGGGGCACGGGGGCCCTTCAATCAGCCGGCGAGGGGCTCCTGCACCTCGAGGACGTCGAGGGCCCGGAAGTCGCGCAGGATGCCCGAGAGCTCCTCGGAGGTCCACGGCTCGCAGCAGTCGCAGCCGCCGTCGCGGAAGCTGACGAGGCCGATGGAGCCGCCGGCCTGGTCCTCGGCGATCGCGAGGTGGCCGGCCGACGGGTGGCGGTGGCAGGTGCAGGCGGCGGCGCAGAGGCCCAGGCCCCAGCCGGAGATGACGACGGTGTGCCCGTCGTCGCGGACCTTGCCCACCTGGAAGACGGACGGCTTGCGACTCCTGGTCACGGAGTCCTCCCCTCGACAGCCCCGTGGGAGCGGGGCTCGCGTGCGGTACCCGGTGTTCGAGCTACGAGAGGTTTCGGCAGGACCCGCTCTGGGGTAAAGCCTTCCGCTCGCTCATGTACCGCAACCGAGAGTAGTTCGACGCACACGAATCGTCGCCGTCAGTTTCCGCCAGCCTGCGCGAGATCGACTTGGCGGAACTGTGACGGAACGGCCCCGACCCGCCCGGGCGCCCTCAGCTGGCGGGGCTGACGCTGCTCATGTTGAAGTCCGGCACCCGCAGCGCCGGCATCGCGGTACGGGTGAACCAGTCGTTCCACTCCCGCGGCAGCGTCCGCTCGGTGCGGCCCGCCTGCACGGCCCGGCCGAGCAGGTCGACCGGTGACTCGTTGAACCGGAAGTTGTTCACCGCGCCGGTCACCTCGCCGTCCTCCACCAGGAAGACCCCGTCGCGGGTGAGCCCGGTGAGCAGCAGGGTCTGCGGGTCCACCTCGCGGATGTACCAGAGGGTCGTCAGCAGCAGGCCCCGGTCGGTCGCGGCCACCATCTCCGCCTGGGTCGCCGTGGCGGTGCGGTCCTCGAGGATCAGGTTGTCGACGGCGGCGGTGGCCGGCGCGGTGGTCTTCAGCGCCCACGACCGCGGCCGGACCAGGTTGCTCAGGACCCCCTCGGAGATCCAGTCGACCGCCGGCGTCGCCATCCCGTTGTCGAAGACCGAGGCGGCGCCGGAGGAGCCCCCCACCACCTGGAACGGGGTGGCCTCCAGGCCCGGGGCGTGCGGATCGCTGCGCAACGTCAGCGGCAGCGTCGCGAGCCGCTCGCCGATGCGGGTGCCGCCACCGGTCCGGGCGAAGACGTTGCGGCCCTCGTCGGCGTCCCGCGCCTCCATCGTCCAGTAGAGGTAGATCATCAGGTCGGCGACGGCCGAGGGCGGCAGCAGCGTCTCGTACCGGCCCGCCGGCAGGTCCACGCGCCGCTGCGACCAGGCCAGCTTCTGCCGCACGTCCGCGGCGAGGTCGGGCACCGAGACGTCGGTGAAGTCGCGGGTGCCGGTGCCCGCCCACACCGAGCGGCCGAAGTCCGGCGTCTTGCCGTTGACCTCCACCCGGCCCGTGGGCTGGTCGTGGCGGAGGCGCAGCCCCGTGGAGCTGCCGAGGTACGTGGAACGCATCGAGTGCTCGGCGAAGCCGAAGAGGAGCTCGCCGCGGTCGCGGGCCTCGCCGAAGGCCTGGCCGAGCGCCGGGGCGAACTCCGAGAACACCTCGATCGAGGTCTCCGCGGGCTCGGCGTCCCAGTCGCCGGTCCCCGGCGGGGTGTCGGCGATCAGCGGCATCGCGTCCTCGGCCGGGCCCGCGTCGCGTGCGGCCTGCTCACTGGCGGCCACGAGACCCGCGACGTCCGGCGTCCCCGAGCGGCTCACGGTGCCCGCGGCCATGCCGGCGCCGCCGTCGACGAAGGAGATGACGACGACCTGGCGCGAGCGCATGGCACCGTTGGTGGTCAGGCTGTTGGCGGCCCAGCGCAGGTTCGCCTCGGACCCCTCGACGACGAACGTGATCTGCCCATCGGCGGTGGAGGCGGCCAGCGCCCGCTCGACGATCTGCTGCGGGGTCGGGGTCATCGCCCGGCCTCCTCGACGGTGTTGAGGATGGTGACGCCCTCGAACAGGGCGGTGGGGCAGCCGTGGCTGACCGCCGCGGTCTGGCCGGGCTGCGCCTTGCCGCAGTTGAACGCGCCGCCCAGGACGTAGGTCTGCGGGCCGCCGACGACCCGCATCGAGCCCCAGAAGTCCGTCGTCGTCGCCTGGTAGGCGACGTCGCGCACCTGCCCGGCCAGCCGGCCGCTGTCGATCCGGTAGAACCGCTGGCCGGTGAACTGGAAGTTGTAGCGCTGCATGTCGATCGACCAGCTCTTGTCGCCGACGACGTAGATGCCGCGCTCGACGCCGCCGATGATCTCCTGGGTGCTCGGCCCGTCGGGGGCCGGCTGCAGGGACACGTTGGCCATGCGCTGCACCGGGACGTGGCCGGGCGAGTCGGCGTAGGCGCAGCCGTTGGACCGCTCCATGCCCTGCAGCCGGGCCATGTTCCGATCCACCTGGTAGCCCACGAGGACGCCGTCCTTCACGATGTCCCACTGCTGGCCGGCGACGCCCTCGTCGTCCCAGCCCACGGTCGAGAGCCCGTGCAGGGCGGTGCGGTCGCCGGTGACGTCCATCAGCGGTGAGCCGTACCGGAGGCTGCCCAGCTGGTCAGGGGTGGCGAAGGAGGTGCCCGCGTAGGCCGCCTCGTAGCCCAGCGCCCGGTCCAGCTCGGTGGCGTGCCCGATCGACTCGTGGATGGTCAGCCACAGGTTGGACGGGTCGACGACGAGGTCGTACCGACCCGCCTGCACCGAGGGCGCCTTGGTCTTCTCGCGCAGCAGCTCGGGGAGCTCCGCGAGCTCCGCCTGCCAGTCCCAGCCGGTGCCGGTGAGGTACTCCCACCCGCGGCCGGCCGGCGGGGCGAGGGTGCGCATGCTCTCGAACGACCCGGTGGCGCGGTCGACGGCGAGCGCCGTGAGGTCGGGGTTGACGCGCACCCGCTGCTGCCGGGTGCGGGTGCCCGCGGTGTCGGCGTAGTACTTCTGCTCCTTGACCAGCATGCAGGTGGCCTGCACGTGCTCGACGCCGTCGGCGGCCAGCAGCTGCTCGGACAGCCCGGTGAGCAGCGCCGTCTTCTCGGCGTCCGGCACGGTGAACGGGTCGACGTCGTAGGCGGAGACGTACTCGGCGTCGCGGTACACGGGCTCCGGGGCCAGCTCCACGCGGTCGGAGTTGAGGGCGGCGGCCACCCGGGCCACGGCGACGGCCTCCTCGGCCAGGCGCACCGCCTCGGCCGCGGTGAGGACGACGCCGGCCGCGAACCCCCAGGTGCCCTCGAAGACGACCCGGACGGCCAGCCCCAGGTCCTCACCGTCGGTGAAGGCCTCGGGCCGGGCGTCGCGCAGGCTGATCGTCTGGGTGCGGATGCGCTCCACCCGCAGGTCGGCGTGCGAGCAGCCGAGGTCGACCGCGCGGGTCAGCGCGGCGTCGGTCAGCGCGGACAGCGGCAGCGCGAGGAAGGTCTCGTCGATCGTGCGGGTTCCTGGCACGCCGCCTGTCTACCAGCGCGCGGGCAGGCGTGACGCGGAGTGCCCGGGGTAAGCGCCGCGCATGGACGGCGCTGCGGACGACGTGACCATGACCTTCGGCGGCAACGCGACGATGCTGCTGCGCGTCGGGGGTTTCACGCTGCTCACCGACCCGAACTTCCTGCACCGCGGCCAGCGGGCACACCTGGGCTACGGGCTGCGCAGCAAGCGGCTGACCGACCCGGCCCTGCTCCCGGCCCAGCTGCCCGAGCTGGACGGCATCCTGCTCTCCCACATGCACGGCGACCACTGGGACCGGATCGCCACGCGGACGCTGGCGAAGGAGACGCCGGTCGTCACGACGCCGGAGGCCTCGAAGTGCCTGGCCGACCGCGGCTTCACCGGCACCGCCGACCTACGACCGTGGCAGACGCACACCTTCGCTCGCGAGGGCGAGGAGCTGCGGGTGACCTCGGTGCCGGGCGTGCACGGCCCGGGACCGCTGGCCCGGGCGCTCCCCCAGGTCATGGGCAGCGTGCTGGAGCTGGTGCGCGACGGCGCGGTGAGCTGGCGCGGCTACATCAGCGGCGACACCCTCTTCCGGCCGTTCCTGGGCGAGGTGCTGGAGCGCTGCGGCCCGCTCGACGTCGTCATCCCGCACCTGGGCGGCACGAAGGTGCTGGGGCTGACGGTGACGATGGACGGCCGGCAGGGCGCGGACCTGGTGGAGCTGCTGAAGCCGCCGGTCACCGTGCCGGTGCACTACGACGACTACGCGGTGTTCGCCTCGCCGCTGGGCGACTTCGTGGCCGAGGTCGCCCGCCGGCGCTTGCCCGGTACGGTCCGGCCGGCCCACCGGGGCGAGACGATCAGCCTGCGCGCTTGAGCGGCGACACCTGGGACCTGCTCGTCGTCGGAGGCGGCACGGCGGGGATCGTCGCCGGTCGGCGCCGCCCCCGCGGAGGCCGCCGCCCGGGGGTGGACGACGCGGCGGATGCCGCACCACGACATCGACCGGGCCCGCACCGACGGGCGACCGAGGGCTTCACCACCCTGTTCCTCGACGGGAAGCAGCGGGTCGTCGGCGCCACGGTCGTCGGGCCCCGGGCCGGCGAGACGCTCGGCGAGCTGACCCTCGCCGTCCGGAAGGGGCTGACGGCCGGCGACCTGACCGGCTCGACGCACGCGTACCCGACCTACGACGACGGCGCGTGGAAGGCCGCGATCGCCGCGAACCGGAGCCGCTGGGCAGCCGGCCGGCCCGGACCGTCCTGGGCTCGGCGGTCGGGGTGCGCCGCTGGTGGCTCGACCGTCAGCGGGCGAGCAACTCGTCCAGCTTCTCGTAGCCCTCGCTCACGCCGACCTCCATCCCGCTGGCGACGAAGGCGTCGCGGCCCTCGAACGAGTCGACCAGCGAGGTCGAGGTGAGCCGGGTGCGCCCGTCGCCGAGGTCCTCGAAGACGAGCCGCTCCAGGGCGACGTCGTCCGGCATGCCCTCGAAGGCGAAGGTCTGGACGATGAGCTCGCCCGGGCGCACCTCGTGGAAGACCCCGTTGAACGCGTAGTCCTGCCCGTCCTGCGCCATGACGTAGCGGTAGGAGCCGCCGGTGCGGCAGTCGTACCGGTCGATCCGCACCTGCATGCCCCGTGGCCCGGTCCACCGGGCGAACAGCTCGGGGTCGACGTGCGCCCGGAACACCTTCTCGGGCGGGGCGTCGAACTCGCGGGTGATGCGGACGAGCGGGACCTGCGGGTCGAGGACGATCTCGGTCCCGCGGTGGGCGGTGCTGGTCATGACGGGGTTCCTTCCTGGGATGGGGTGGCGGTCGAGTCCGGCATCGCGCGCAGGACGTCGTCCAACCGGCGGTAGCGCTCCTCGGCCTGGCGCCGGTAGCGCTCGATCCACGTCGTCATGAGGTCGAAGACCTCTGCCTCGAGGTGCACCGGACGGCGCTGGGCCTCCCGGCTCCGGCTCACCAGGCCGGCGTCCTCCAGCACCTTGAGGTGCTTGGAGACGGCCTGGACGGTCACGTCGTAGGGCGCGGCGAGCTCGTTGACCGTGGCGTCGCCGACCGCGAGCCGCGCCACGATGTCCCGTCGGGTGGGGTCGGCCAGCGCCGAGAACACCCGGGAGAGCGGATCCGCCACCACAGCACTCCCCTTCTTCAACCTCTCGGTTGAAGAAGACCGTAGACCGTGGCGCACGCGTGGTCAACCACCTGGTTGAACAGGGGTCCGCGTGGAACGACGACGCCTGCGGGCTCCGCGGCCGCTGAGCTCAGCGCGCGGCGAGCCGGGCGGCCCGCTCGGCGACGTCGGTGCGCAGGGCCTCGACGTCGACCGTCGTGGGGGCGCCGTTCCGCACGACGGGGCGACCGCCCACCCAGACGTCGCGCACGTGCCGCCCGGCGCCGGACCACACCAGGTGGGCCAGCACGTCCGCGGGGTCGCCGACCGGCTCGAACACCAGGTCGCGGGTGTCGACGTGCACCAGGTCGGCCCGTCGCCCGGCGGAGAGCTGCCCCAGGTCCGGGCGTCCCAGCGCAGCGGCGGCGCCGCCGGTGGCCAGCCAGAACGCCTCCCCGGCGGTCAGCGCGGTCGCCGACCGCTCGCGCAGCCGCGCCATCCCGGCGGCCAGCCGCAGGTCGGCGAAGAGGTCGAGCGAGTCGTTGGACGCCGGGCCGTCGGTGCCCAGGCCCACGCGGAGGCCCAGGTCGAGCATCGGGCGCACAGGCGCGACCCCGCTGGCGAGCTTGGCGTTGCTGGCCGGGCAGTGGGCGACGGCGACGTCGAACTCCCGCCACAGGTCCAGGTCGCCGTCGTCCAGGTGCACGCAGTGCGCGGCGAGCACCCGCCCGCCCAGGACGTCGTAGGAGGCGAGCAGGGCCGGCACCGACAGGCCGTGCGCCGCGAGCAGGTCGGCGCCCTCGGCCGCGGTCTCGGCGACGTGCAGGTGCAGCAGCAGGTCGTGCTCGCGGGCGGCCCGCGCGGCGTCGGCGAGCACCGGCAGCGGGACGGTGTAGGCCGCGTGCGGCCCGATGCCGTACTCGACCGTCCCGTCCACAGGAGCGCTCCGCGCCAGGGCGACGGCGGCGTCGAGCTGCTCGGCCACGGGTGGCATGCCGGGCAGGGGCAGCAGCGGCGTGGCGATCACCGCCCGGGCGCCGGTCGTGGTGACGGCGGCGGCGATCCGCTCGGGGTGGAAGTACATCTCGACGCTGGTGGTGATGCCGTTGCCCAGCATCTCCGCCGACGCCGCGGTCATGGCGACCTCGACGTCCTCGGGCGTGAGGC
Source organism: Blastococcus sp. SYSU DS0541 (assembly GCF_054050875.1). Taxonomy (NCBI): domain Bacteria; kingdom Bacillati; phylum Actinomycetota; class Actinomycetes; order Geodermatophilales; family Geodermatophilaceae; genus Blastococcus; species Blastococcus sp. SYSU DS0541. The sequence goes on from NZ_JBJHAD010000011.1 coordinate 69,153, forward strand.
GGGCCTCGCGCGGCCACATGACCTCCTGCAGCCAGCGGTCGAGCGGCAGCCCCTCGCCCTGCCCCCGGAACAGCACCATCGCGGCGTGCGAGTGCGCGTTGACCAGGCCCGGGGTGAGGACGCCGGGCAGCGCGACCACCTCCGCGTCGCCGGGCGGCGGCGCCTCCGCCGCGGGGCCGGCCCAGGTGATCGAACCGTCCACGGCGTCGAGCACGCCGTCCCGGATCACCGTCCCCGCTCGGTCGCCGACGACGAGGGCCCGGGCGGTGAAACGCTGCCGCATGGTCCCCGAACCTAGCCGCGCCCCGGCCGGGGGGCGCGGCGGCGGAACCCGTCGCCTCTACCGTGGAACCCATGTCGTCGCTCGCCGCTGCATCCTCCGACGAGGGCGGCATCACCGGATTCCTGCTCGAACTCGTGGAGGCCCTCGGCCCGGTGGGCGTGGGTCTGGCCATCCTGCTGGAGACCGTGGTCCCGCCGATCCCCAGCGAGGTGGTGCTCGGCCTGGCCGGGGTGCTCATCCGCGGCGGCGATATGGCCCTCGTCCCGGTCGTGCTGTTCGCCACCCTCGGGTCGATCGTGGGCGCGGTCTTCTTCTACTACATCGGGAAGGCGCTGGGGCCCCGCCGTTCGCATGCCTTCCTCGACCGGCTGCCGCTGGTCGAGACCGCAGACGTCGACCGCACCTTCGAGTGGTTCGAGCGGCACGGGCGCGCGGCCGTCTTCTTCGGCCGGATGGTGCCGATCGTGCGCAGCTTCATCTCCGTGCCCGCGGGGGTGGTCCGGATGCCGCTCGGCCAGTTCGTCCTCTACTCCGCCGCGGGCAGCCTCATCTGGAACAGCGTGCTCATCGGCCTGGGCGTGGCCCTCGGTGACGTGGTCTACGAGTACCTCGAGTACTTCGACTACCTGATCTACGCAGCCGCCGCGCTGGGGATCGGGTGGCTGGTCTGGAAGCGCGCCATGGACGTCCGCCACCACCGCCAGGCCCGGACCGGCTCGGACGGCCGGGATCTGGCCGGCGAGGACCCCGGGCGCCCGGCAGCATGACGCCGCCCGTGACCCGTTCCCGGCCCGACGTGGTCGCCTTCGACGTCAACGAGACGCTGCTGGACCTCGCGCCGGTCCGCGCCGCCCTGGTCGAGCTCGGGGAGGCGGGGTCGCTCCTGGGCACCGTCTTCGCCCGCACGCTGCTCACCGGCTTCGCAGCGGCCGCCGTCGGCTCGTGGTGCCGGTTCCGGGACGCCTTCGACGCCGCGCTGGCGCAGGAGACCGGGCTGTCGGCCGACCAGCGCGCGGGCGTGGCCGATGCCTTCGGCGAGCTGTCCCCGCACCCCGACGTCGAGCCCGCGCTGCGCCGGCTCACCGAGGCCGGGATCCGGGTGGTCACCCTGTCGCACGGCTCGCCCGGCGTCGCTGAGGCGGCCCTGGAGCGGGGCGGGATCACGCCGCTGGTGGAGCGCAGCATGACGAGCGAGACGATCCGCGCCTGGAAGCCGGCCCGCGAGGTGTACCTGTGGGCGGCCGGCGTCTGCGACGTGGCCCCGGAGCGGATGGCGCTCGTGGCCGCGCACGGCTGGGACGTGCTGGGCGCGCGGCGGGCCGGCCTCACCGGGGCGTGGTTCCCGCGGAGCGAGCGGGTGTTCCCGGCGGTGTACGGCGAGCCCGACGTGACCGGCCGCGACCTCGCCGGCGCGGTCGACGGCCTGCTGGCGCTCCCGCCGCGGTGACCGCGCTCGACATCGGGACGCCGCACGGTCCGGCCCGCGCCCACCTCTCCGACGGGGGTTCCCGCGGGACGCTGCTGCTGGGGCACGGCGCCGGTGGTGGGGTGGAGTCGGCGGACCTGCAGGCGGTGGCCCGCGACGCGGCCGAGGGCGGGTGGCGCGTGCTGCTCGTCGAGCAGCCGTGGCGGGTCGCGGGCAGGAGGATCGCCCCCGCGCCGGCCCGCCTGGACGAGGGCTGGCGGGCGGTCGTGGCCCACCTGGCGGGCGCCGGGCACCTGGCCGGTCCCCTCGTCGTCGGAGGGCGCAGCGCCGGGGCACGGGTGGCCTGCCGCACCGCGGCGCAGGTCGGCGCGGACGGGGTGCTGACGCTGGCGTTCCCGCTGCACCCGCCGGGGCGGCCGGAGAAGAGCCGGGCGGCGGAGCTCACCGGGGTGTCGCTGCCCGTGGTCGCGGTGCAGGGCGAGACCGACGCCTTCGGGACGCCGGCCGAGGTCGCCGCCGTGCTCTCCGGCCGGGCCAACGCGTCGGTCTACGCGGTGCCGGGCGACCACGCGCTGAAGAAGAACCCGGACCTCGTCGGCGCGGCCGCCGCCGCCTGGCTCACCGAGGTGCTCCCCGCCTGACCGGTCGGGTCAGAAGGGTGGCGGGTCGTCGTCCGGCTCGAGCTCCTCGTCCGGGGTCCGGTGGTGGCCCCGGGTGGCTGGGTGGGGACGCGGTAGCCGGGTGGTCGGGTGGTGCGGGTGACGCCGCTGGGGGTGGTGACGGTGAGCACGCCGTCGTCGTGCAGGGTGTGGGTCCAGCCGGGGGCGAAGGTCTTGAGCCGGTGGTGGCGGCGGCACAGGCAGCACAAGTTCTCGCAGGCGGTCTGGCCGCCGTCTGCGTGGGCCAGAACGTGGTCCAGGTCGGCCCGGCCGGCGGGCACGGTGCAGCCGGGGTGGCGGCAGGTGCGGTCGCGGACCCGCAGGAACCGCTGCTGGGCCGCGGTCGGGCGGTAGCGGGCCACCGCCGGCGGCGGGCCCAGCAGCGGGCAGCCGCAGGCGGCGTCGGGGTGCTGGGGGCAGCCGTTGCGGGCGAGCCGGGCCAGCTCGCCGAGGCCGGTGACGGCCCGCAGCTTTCCGGTGTCGTCGGTGATGGCGATGTCCAGGCCGCCACCCGGGGGTGCCTGCAGGGCGCAGGCGTCCAGCTGGGCGAGCAGTTCGCGCAGGTGGGCGGCGGTGATCGGCTCCCCGTCGACCTCCCCGATCGGCGCAGGAACCCCGGCCTGGGTGCCGGCTGCGGTGAAGGCGGCCGGTAGCGGGTTCCCGGCGGCCAGGAAACCGGCCGGGGTGAGCGCGCCCAGCGGGGCGATCACGGTCAGCTGCGCGGTCACCGCCGGGGCGTCCTGCCAGGGGCGCAGCAGCAGATCGGCCAGGGCGCCGGCGCGCAGCATGCCGATCGGCCGCTCATCCCCGGCCGCCTTCGCCGCCCGGGCGTGGCCGTCCACCGCCGCCCGGCAGGCCCGGGCCTCGGGATGCGGGAGCAGGGCGCGCAGCTCGCTCATCCCGTCCCCGACCGGCCGCACCGACACATCCGCGCCGCGCCGGCGCGCTTCCCGGCGCCGGTCGGCCGCGGCGGCGTCGCGGGCCACCAGCTCCGCCCGCATGGCTTCGCGCAGCCGGCCCAGCCCCAGCCCGGTGGCGCCGGGCAGCACCGCGGCCTCCGCCGCGGCGATCACCGCCGGATCGGTGTCGGCCCCGGTGGCGGCGACCTCCGCGGCGATCGCCCGGGCACGGGGCCAGTCCAGCAGCCCCAGCCGCAGCCGCAGCCGGGCGAAGGTGGCCGGCAGCCGGGCGGTGAGCACCTCGGCGTGCTCCAGCAGGGTCACCGCCGCCGCCCGGCTGCCGTTGTGCACCGCCGCCAGCTCATCGGGCACGAACTCACTCACCCCCGCCGGCCCCACGGTTCCGGCCCGCTCCCCGCCGGGCAGCGGATCGACCGGGGCCGGGCGGGCGGCGGCGAGGTCCATCACCAGCTCCACCCGCAGCGCCGCCAGCCGCGCCTCCGCCGCCACGATCTGCCCCAGCAGCTCCGCGACCTCGCCCGCCGACCGGCGGGCGGGCAGCCACGCCGACAGCGGCTCGTCGAACCGCCGCGGCTCCGGGTCCTCGATCTCCCAGGGCGAGGGCGCGTCGGACACCGGCCCAACCGTCACCCCGACCGCGAACCCGACCACCGACACACCCGCAGGCTAGGCCGGGGGTAGGACACTTCCCGCAGGTCAGAGCGGTGCAGGGACCGACCAGGGCATCGACTCGCCGCCCGCTCCGGCCGAAGCCCCGGACCAGGTGACGGATCGGTCCGACTCAGCGCCGGCGGCGGCGCCTGACCACGAGGGCGACGACCAGGAACAGCGCGGCGACCCCCGCGGCGGGCGCGGCGTAGCGGGTCAGCGCCGCCCCACCGGCCACCTCGAGCAGGTCGATGGGCTCGGGCTCGGACCGGGCCGGACGTGGCCGCTCGGCCGGGCCGCTGCCGGGCACGCTGCGCAGCGGCGCCCCGGTCGCGGGCCGGCCGGGAGGCGCGGTGTTGGCGTTCGGCGGCGCGCTGGGCGCCTTGCCGGCAGGCGCGGTGTCGGCGGCCTTCTCCGCCGTCACCTTGGCCGCGGTCTCCTTGGCCGGGGTCTCCGTGGTCGCCGTCTCCTTGCCGGAGGCGGCCTTCGCCGGGGCGGCCTTCTTCGCCGGAGCCGACTTGGCGGGGGCGGCCTTCTTCTCCGGGGCAGCGTCGGCCGACTCGCTGACCTTGTCGGTCGCCGACGCGGCGGCCTTCTTGGTCGCGGCAGCCGCCTTCTTGGCTGCCGTCCCCTCGCCGGTGGCCTGCTCCGCCGAGGCGGCGACCTCCTCGACGACCCCGGTGGCCGTCGCGGCCGCCTTCGTCGCCGGCCCGGCGGCGGCCGCGGCGGTCGCGCGGTCGGCGTCGCCCTGCGCGTCACCCTCGCCGAGCTGCGCAGCGAGCTTGTCGGCGAACTGGCCGAGCAGCTTGTTGCCGACGTCGGTCATCACCCCGCGCCCGAACTGCGCCGGACGGCCGGTGATGTTCAGGTCGGTGAGGACGTCGACCCGCGTGACGGATCCCTCGGCGCGGAGGTTGGCGGTGACCGTGGCCGCGGCCGTCCCGTTGCCCCGCTGGTCCTTCCCGCGCGCGTCGATGACCGCCCGGTGCGCCGCCTCGTCCTTCTCGATGAACGAGGCCTTGCCCTGGTAGGTCAGGTTGATCGGCCCGAGCTTGACCTTCACGCGCCCGGTGAAGTCGTCGCCGTCGACGGAGTCCAGGGCCGCGCCGGGCATGCAGGGCGCGATCCGCTCGATGTCGAGCAGCACCCGCCAAGCCTCGTCGACGGGCACCGGGACGGTGAACGAGTTCTCCAGCTGCACGGGATGACCTCCTGGTGACGTCCTGGAACGGCCCCGTGCATGGACCCAGCGCGAGCCTGCGAGTGCTGGGTCCGTGCACGGGGGTCCTTCGACAAGCTACAGCCCGGCGGCGGCCGTCACCGCCCGGCGCGTGAGGACGGTCGCCAGGTGCTGCCGGTAGTCGGCCTGGGCGTTGAGGTCGCTGCTGGGATCGGTGCCCTCGGCGGCGTGCGCGGCGGCCGCGGCGATCGCCTCGGGCGTCGCCTCCGCACCGGAGAGCGCCGCCTCCACCGCACCGGCGCGGAGCGGGGTCGGCCCCATGTTGGTCAGCCCGATCCGCGCCTCGGCGATGTGCCCGTCCTCCCGGCGCACCGCGGCGGCCACGGCGACGATCGACCAGGCCTGCGCGACCCGGTTGAACTTCTCGTACCGCATGCCCCACTGCCCGGCGAGCTTCGGCACCCGCACCTCCACCAGCAGCTCGCCCTCGTCGACGGCGGTGGTGAGGTAGTCGACGAAGAACTCGCTCGCGGGCACGGTGCGGCGGCCTCCGGGACCGGCGATGACGAACTCGGCGTCGAGCGCGAGCGCCACCGCCGGCAGGTCACCGGCAGGGTCGGCGTGCACGAGCGCGCCGCCGAAGGTGCCCCGGTGGCGCACCTGCCGGTCGGCCACGGTGGCGGTGGCCTCGGCGATCAGCGGTGCGTGCTGCCCGATCAGCGGGTCGGCGAGGACGTCGGAGTGCGTGGTCATCGCGCCGATGACCAGCACGTCGCCCTCCTCCCGCACGCCGCGCAGCTCGGTGACCCGGCCCAGGTCGACCACCGTCTCCGGGGCGGCCAGCCGCAGCCGCATGACCGGGATGAGCGACTGCCCACCGGCGAGGACCTTCACGTCCTCGCCGCCGGAGGCGATCGCCTCCAGCGCCTCGTCGACCGTGGTCGGGCGGGCGTACTCGAACGGTGCGGGAATCATCGGTCCCCTCCCAGCGACGAAGCCTCGGTGGACACGCCGGCAGTGGTCTCCGTCTGCGCCCCGCCGTAGGCGTTGGTGCCGGCGGTGGCGCGATCCCCGCCGTCCCCCCCGGCATGGATGGCCCGCCAGACGCGCTCGGGCGTCAGCGGCATGCGGATGTCGGCGACCCCCAGGTGCCGGACGGCGTCCAGCGCGGCGTTGACCACCGCGGGTGTCGAGGCGATGCAGCCGGCCTCCCCCACGCCCTTGGCGCCGATCGGGTTGCCCGGCGCGGTGTGCACCGTGTTCCCGGTGTCGAAGTGCGGCAGGTCGGCGGCCGAGGGGACCAGGTAGTCGACGAAGGTGCCCGTGGTGAGGTTGCCGTCGGCGTCGTAGACGGCCTCCTCGTAGAGCGCCTGCGCGATGCCCTGGGCGAGCCCGCCGTGGACCTGCCCCTCGACGATCAGCGGGTTCACGATCGTGCCGACGTCGTCCACGCAGGCGTACTTGCGGATCTTCACGAACCCGGTCTCGGTGTCGACCTCCATGGCGCATAGGTGCGTGCCGTGCGGGAAGGAGAAGTTCTCCGGGTCGAAGGTCGCCTCGGCGTCGATCGAGGGCTCGATCCCCTCCGGGTAGTCGTGCGCGGCGAAGATCGCCAGGGCGATCTCCTGGATCCCGAGCCCGGCGCCCGGGGTGCCCCGGACGGAGAACCGCCCGCCGCTGAACTCCAGGTCGTCCTCGCTGGCCTCGAGCAGGTGCGCGGCGATCTTCCGTGCCTTGGCGATCACCTTGTCCGCCGCCTTGACCACCGCGGAGCCGCCGACGACCAGCGAGCGGGAGCCGTAGGTGTCCAGCCCGCGGGAGGCGATGGCGGTGTCGCCGTGCAGCACCTCGACGTCCTCGAACGGCACCCCCAGGGAGTCGGCGACGAGCTGGCTCCACGCCGTCTCGTGGCCCTGCCCGTGCGGCGTCGAGCCGGTGACGACCTCGACCTTGCCGGTGGGCAGCATGCGGATCGCGGCGTGCTCCCAGCCCCCGGCGCCGAAGGAGAGCGAGCCGAGCACCCGGGAGGGCGCCAGCCCGCACATCTCGGTGAAGGTGGAGATCCCGATGCCCAGCTGGACCGGGTCGCCCGACTCCCGGCGCCGCTGCTGCTCGGCGCGCAGCTCGTCGTAGCCGAGCAGCTCCAGCGCCTGCTGGGTCGCGGTGTCGTAGTCACCGCTGTCGTAGGCGAGGCCGGCCACGGTGGTGAACGGGAACTCCTCGGCGCGGATCCAGTTCTTCCGCCGCAGCTCCAGCGGATCCATGCCCAGCTCGACGGCGAGCTCGTCCATGATCCGCTCGACGGCGAAGGTGGCCTCCGGGCGCCCGGCGCCGCGGTAGGCGTCGGTGGGCACCTTGTTGGTGAACACCCCGTCGCACTCGAAGCGGTAGGCCGGGAACTTGTAGATGCCGGGGTACATGAAGGCACCCAGCGCCGGGACGCCGGGCGTGATCAGCCGCAGGTAGGCGCCCATGTCGGCGAGCAGCCGCACCCGAAGGCCCTTGACGTTCCCCTCCCGGTCGGCGGCGATGTCCACGTACTGGATCTGGTCGCGGCCGTGGTGGGCGGTCATCAGCGACTCGCTGCGGGTCTCGGTCCACTTGACCGGCTTGCCGAGCCGGCGGGCGATCAGCAGGCAGAGGATCTCCTCCGGGTTCACCTGCAGCTTCCCGCCGAACCCGCCACCGACGTCCGGGGCCACGACCCGCAGCTTGTGCTCCGGGATGCCGGTGACCATCGCCGCCATGACCCGCAGGATGTGCGGGATCTGGGTCGCCGACCACATCGTGTAGTTGTCGCCCTGCGGCTGGACGACGACCGAGCGCGGCTCCATGAACGCCGGGATCAGCCGCTGCTGGATCAGCCGCCGGCTGACGACGACGTCGGCCTCGGCGAACGCCTGCTCGGTGTCCGTCCCCGTGCCCATCTCGCCGGCGTCGAAGACGAAGTGGTAGCTGGTGTTGGACTCGACGTGGTCGTGCACGCGGTCCGCGCCGTCCTTGACGGCCTCCTCCATGTCGAGCACCACCGGCAGCGGGTCGTAGTCGACGTCGACGAGCTCGACGGCGTCCTGGGCCGCGGCCTTGCTGCGGGCGACGATGACCGCCACCGCCTCGCCGACGTGGTTGACCTCGGTCACCGCGATGGAGGGGTGGCCCGGGTTGACCATCTCCGGCGTCACCGGCCAGGCGCAGGGCAGCGAGCCCTGCTCCTCGGCGAGGTCGGCACCGGTGTAGACGGCGACGACGCCCGGCGCCTCCCGGGCCGCGCTGACGTCGACGTTCGTGATCCGCGCGTGCGCGACGGGTGAGCGGACGACGGCCAGGTGCAGCATCCCCGGCAGGACCATGTTGTCGGTCCAGGTGGTGCGCCCGGTGATGAGCCGGGCGTCCTCCTTGCGCTTCCGCGCCTTGCCGATCTCGGGGGTGGGGGCGTCCGCGTCGGCGCGGTCCTCGACGGCGGTCATGCCTGACCCACCACGTGCGGCGCGGCGGCGGTGTCGACCTCGGCCGGCGCGACGGAGCCGTTGCCGGCCCCGCGCATCTCCCCGGCCGCGTGCTGCACGGCCCGGACGATGTTCTGGTAGCCGGTGCAGCGGCAGAGGTTGCCCTCGATGCCCTCGCGCACCTCGTCCTCGCTGGGGTCCGGGTTGTCCTGCAGCAGGTCGATCGAGGCCATGATCATGCCGGGGGTGCAGAAGCCGCACTGGAGCCCGTGCATCTCGTGGAACGCCTTCTGCACCGGGTGGAGCTCGCCGTTGGCGGCGACGCCCTCGATGGTCGTGACCTCCGCGCCGTCGGCCTGCACCGCCAGCACGGTGCAGCTCTTCACGGCCTCGCCGTCCAGGTGCACGGTGCAGGCGCCGCAGTTGCTGGTGTCGCACCCGACCACGGTCCCGACCTTGCCGAGCTGCTCGCGCAGGTAGTGGACGAGCAGGGTCCGCGGTTCGACGTCGTCCTGGTAGGACGCCCCGTCCACCCGCACGCTGATCCGTGTCATCAGTCCTCCGCCTCGTTGCAGGGGTCGCTGCGCCCACGGTCGACCGCGGGCCCGGAGCGGAGTCTGACCCGAAAGCTGTGACTTAGGCCACGCTTACCTGCGCGATTTCTGCCATGGAGCCCGGCGAAGGCGCTGGTGAGCGGGGTCCGGGCACGTTGCACGGCCGTTGCAGGCGGGTTCGTTGCGCTTGCTGGCAGCCCACTTCCTGGTGCTCCGCCCCGCCGTGGGCGACCGTTCCCGGGTGCCGATCACCGCCCCGCCCCGCGGCTCCGCCGACGTCCTGGCCGCCCAGCAGCGCCGGGTCGCCGGGCTCCTGGCCGCCGCCCCCGCCGCGGCGCTCACCACCCGCCGCCTGCCCGAGGCCGAGCGCGGGCGGCTGGTCGGCTGCGGCCACTTCCCCGCCTACGCCGCGGAGCTGGCCTGGACGCCGCACGAGGTGGCGGGACACCTGCGCGACAGCGCCCTGGTGTTCACCGCCCGCATCGGCCGGCTGCGCGCCGAGGAGCACCCGCTGCTCCCCGACTTCGACCCGACCGAGGCCGACCGGGTGGCCGGGTACGCCGCCGTCGTCCCGGCGCGCATGCTGGCCGAGCTGCGGGACGCCCAGCGCGGCCTGCTCGCGGCGGTCCGGGGCGTGCCGGAGGTGGAGCGGGCGCGCACCGGCCGGCACGCCACCGACGGGGCGCTGACGCTGGGCGACGTCCTGGACTTCCTCCCCGGCCACCAGCGGGACCACGCCGAGCAGCTCGCCGCCCTGCTGCGCTGAGCGGGGTCAGCGGACGCCGGCGGGCTCCGCCTGCGGGGCCGGCGCCAGGTCACCGACCGGGGCCACGCGCAGCTCGCGGCGGCGGAGCAGCGCCGACGCGGTGAGCGCCAGCAGCCCCAGCACGGCCAGCCCCGCCCCGACGACGCCGGGCGCCGTGTAGCCCAGGCCGGCGGCGATGACCAGGCCCCCCAACCAGGCCCCCAGGGCGTTGGCGGCGTTGAGCGCCGAGTGGTTCAGCGCCGCCCCCAGCATCTGCGCCTCGCCGGCGACCTCCATCAGCCGGAGCTGCAGGCACACCACGAGCGTGGAGGCGCTGGCGGCCAGCAGGAAGACGATCGCGACGACGGTGACGGGGGTGCGGGCGGCGAGCGGCACCAGCGCCAGCAGGACACCGGTGACGACGTTCGCCCCGACCAGCGAGCGGAAGAGCGCGAGGTCGGCGAGCCGGCCGCCCACCGCCGTCCCGAGCACGCCGCCGACGCCGAACGCCAGCAGCACGAGGGGCACCGCGGCCCGGGGCATGCCGGTCACGTCGGTGACCAGCGGCGCGACGTAGCTGTAGACGGCGAACATGCCGCCGAAGCCGACGACGCCGACCAGCAGGGTGAGCAGCACCTGCGGGCGGCGCAGCGCGCCCAGCTCGCTGCGCACCGTGGCGGCGCGGTTGCCCGGCGCCGCGGGCACGACCAGCGCGGTCGCGGCGATGGTGAGCAGCGCGAGCACCGCGACCGCCCAGTAGGCCGTGCGCCAGCCGAACTGCTGGCCCAGCCAGGTCGCCGAGGGCACGCCCGCGACGTTGGCCAGCGCGAGGCCCAGCATCACCGAGCTCACTGCGCGCCCGCGCAGGTGCGGCGCCACCAGCGAGGCGGCCACCAGCGACGCGACGCCGAAGTAGGCCCCGTGCGGGAGCCCGGCCAGGAACCGCGAGGCCAGGAGGGACCCGTACCCCGGTGCCAGCGCGGTGAGCACGTTGCCCGCGATGAACGCGACCATGAGCCCGAGCAGGACCCCGCGGCGCGGCAGCTTCGTCGCGAGGGCAGCGATCACCGGCGCCCCGACGACGACGCCCAGCGCGTAGGCGGAGATGACGTGGCCGGCGGTGGGGATGTCGATGCCCACGCCCTCGGCCAGGTCCGGCAGCAGCCCCATGGTGACGAACTCGGTGGTGCCGATGGCGAACCCGCCGAGCCCCAGCGCGACCACCGCGGCGACCAACCGGCGGGTGGAGAGGGGAGGGCGGTCGGCGAGGGGCGGGGCGGTCACTCCAGCTGCGAAGTCGTGAGCGGCCCTCAGCATTCCCACGCCCGGCGCGCGTCAGCGTGCGCGGCCGGCCAGCCGCAGGCGGTGCAGGTGCGCCGTGACCGCCGCCCGGCGCGGCGAGCCCACCGGCAGGACCTCGCACAACGCCTGCCAGACGCCGGCGTCCTCCCGCAGCTCGGGCAGCTGGGCCAGGCGCAGCAGCAGGTCGGGACGGCGCCCGGTGAGCACCGCCCGCCGGAGCAGGGCGAGCAGGCGGTCGCGGGCGTGCCGCACCCCGGGCGCCTGCGATCCGGGGAGCACCGGGCCGGCGTAGTGCTCGAGCGCGGCGGCGAGGTCCCCCCGCGCCACGAGCCCGCGCACCTGGTCGACGTCGGTCTGCAGCCGGCCCACCAGGCGGTAGGGGCGGGACTCCAGCAGGTCGCCGCCCACCAGCCGCCGCAGCCGGGAGAGCTCGGCGCGCACGGTCACCGTGGCCGCGGCACCGGCGTGCACCTCCGCGGCGAGCTGGGCCGCGTCGCGTCCCTGCCCGGAAGTGGCCGCCTCGGCGAGCAGGAACAGCAGCTCCGAGTGCCGGACCGACAGCTCCAGCGGGCCGCCCGGCAGCGTGAGCCGGGCGCGTTCCCGGCCCAGCACCTCCAGCCGGGCCCCGGCCGGTACCGCGGCGACCGCTCCGGGGCCGGCCGCGAGCCGCTCGCGGTGCAGCCAGCGCAGCTCCGACTCGACGGCGGCCACCGTCGCGCGGACCAGGGTGAGCACGTGCGGGCTGGCCACGTGGTCGCCGCCGGTGATGTCGATGGCGCCGAGCAGCGCGCCGGTCACCGGGTCGTGCACCGGCGCCGCCGAGCAGCTCCACGGCTGCACCGAGCGGCGGAAGTGCTCGCTGCCGTAGATCTGCACGGCCGAGTCGACCGCCAGCGCCGTCCCGGGGGCGTTGGTGCCGGCGACCTCCTCCGACCACCGGGAGCCCTCGACGAAGTTCATCGCCGCGGCCCGGCTGCGCAGCGCGCGGTCGCCCTCGACCCACAGCATGCGACCGGCGGCGTCGGTGACGGCCACGATCATCCGGTCGGCCTCGGCGTCCTGGACCAGCAGCCGGCGGATCACCGGCAGGGCCGGGGCCAGGGGGTGGGCGGCCCGGTAGGCGCGCAGCTCGGCGTCGACCAGTTCGACCGGCGGCAGCCCGCCGTCGGGGTCGACGCCGCTGCCGAGGGAGCGCCCCCAGGAGTCGCGCACGACCGGGCGGACCGCGTCGTCGGCGGGCAGCGCGCTGGCGGTGACGAGGCGCTCGTGCGCCGCGCGCAGCCGGCGCGTGCGGGCGGCGGACGGCTGCCCGTCCGGCAGCGCCAGCCACGGGTTGACGGCGGTCGTCACCGGCCGGGCCTGGGGGAGTCGCTCATCTCCCGGCCATCGTGGCCGCTACCGGCGTTTTCCACCAGACCGGCGGGCGCGATCAGCCGGCGGCGACCTCGTCGCCGACCGGCAGCCGCCACGGCCGCACGACCGTGCCCAGGACCACGAGGGCGAGGGCGAGGGCCGCGACGACGACCAGCCCGATCGCCAGCGCGTCGTTGCCCAGCAGCCCGACGACCGGCGAGACCACGGCGCCGACCCCGAACTGGACGGCGCCGAGCAGTGCGGCGGCGCTGCCGGCGGACTCGCCGTGCCGGGAGAGCGCCAGCGCCGGCGCGTTGGGCAGCGCCAGGCCGCAGGCGAACAGCACGACCCACAGCGCGCCGGTGACCGCGGGGAGGCCGCCGGTCCCGGTCGCGGCCAGCACGACCAGGCCGGCCCCGGCGAGGGCGCCGATGACCGTGCCCGCGACCAGCAGCCGCTGGGGCGACCAGCGGCGCAGCAGCAGCGGGTTGAGCTGGGTGGCCGCGATCAGCCAGAACGCGCCGGCGCCGAAGAGCAGCCCGAACTGCTGCTCGTCGAGGCCGAACTGCTCCTGGTAGACGAAGGAGGAGCCCGAGACGTAGCTGAACAGCCCGGCCATGGTCAGCCCGGCGACGAGGACGAGCCCCACGTACACCCGGTCGTGCAGCAGCCCGCCGTAGATGCGCAGCGTGCCGCGCACGCCGTTGCTGTTCCGCCGCTCCGGGGGGAGCGTCTCCCGCAGCGTCGCCCAGCCCACGGCGACCATGAGCAGCCCGTAGGCGGCGAGGACGGCGAAGACCCCGCGCCAGCTGGTGAAGCGGAGGAGCTCCCCGCCGATGGTGGGCGCCAGCACCGGCGCGGCGCCGAGCACCAGGAACAGCCGGGAGAGCATCGTCGCCGCCGCCCGGCCGTCGTAGAGGTCGCGGACCACGGCGAGGGCGATCACCGCGCCGGCGGCGGCGCCCACCCCCTGGAGGAAGCGCAGGGCGCCGAGCACGGCGATGGTCGGGGCGACCAGCACCAGCAGCGAGGCCAGCACGTGCAGCGCCGTCCCGGCGATCAGCGGCCGGCGCCGGCCCCAGGCGTCCGACAGCGGGCCGATGAGCAGCTGGCCGACGGCGAGGCCGACCAGGGTCCCGGTGAGGGTGAGCTGCACGGTGGCCGACGTCGTCAGGAGGTCGTCGGTGATCGCGGGCAGCGCCGGTAGGTACATGTCGATGGTGAGCGGGCCGAGGGCGACGAAGGCCCCCAGCGTCAGCGCGGTGCGCGCGGCGCCCGGTCGGGCGGGCGCGGTCGCGGCGGCGGCTGCCGGCGCGGTGCGCTCCTGGGTGGTGGTCACGGTTTCCCCGTCGGTCGGTGCTGAGCGGGACCCACGCTGGTCGGACCGCAGTACGAGGGCTCTCAAGTCACCGGGGCGGCCGCGCATTCCGCCGCCCCCGGTCGTCAGCGCGGCGGGCGCACCGGCAGGAGGGCGCGCGCATCCCGGGCACGCAGGGCGCCGGCCCACAGCCCGGTGCCGTAGGCGAGGTCCTCCAGCCGCCGGGCCAGCCCGTGACGGACCGGTCCTATCCGCCCCCGGTGGGGCCACCAGCCGGCGAGCGCGTCGACCACGGCGACGGCGAGCACCCACCGCCGCGCCCGGGGCGATGCGGCGGCGAGCACCGCCGCGACCGGCCAGTGGTGCCGGGTGACGGCGCGGGCCAGCGCCTGCCCCGACGCCGCGAGGCCCCGAACCGCCAGGCCGGCGGCGAGCGGGACCGGGACCGGCTCCCCCGGCCGGGCCAGCCGGCGCCCCAGGCGGACCGCCGTCACCCCGAGCAGGCCGGCGCCAACCGCCCGCCCCCACCGGCCTCCCGCGAGCAGCAACGCCCAGGTGGCCGCCGTCTCCGGCGCGATGACCAGCGGCGAGACCGCCGATCCGTGCCGCGTCGCCAGCAGCGCGGCGCCGGTGCCGTAGAAGGCGCGGCGGCGCAGCCACTCGGCGGTGCGCGCCGGGTGCTCGTGGGCGACCGCGGCGGCCGGCTCGTAGCGCACCCGCCAGCCGGCGGCGGCCAGCCGCCACACCAGGTCGACGTCCTCGGCCACCCGCAACGCCTCGTCGAACCCCGCCCCGAGGGCGGCCCGGCGCGCCAGCAGGGCGGCGCTGGGCAGGTAGGACACCGCGGACAGCGGCCGCGCCGCGGCCGGGTGCGGGCCCATGTCGAGCGCGCCGGCGACCTCCTCGTAGGGGGCGGTCCAGCCGCGCGCCGCGCCCGCGAGCGGCACGATCCGGGGGCCGACCACCGCCAGCCGGGGGTCGTCCAGGTGCGGGAGCAGCCGGGCCAGCCAGCCCTCGACCGGCACGCAGTCGGAGTCGACGAGCGCGACGAACTCCGTCGTCGCGACCGCGAGCCCCGCGTTGCGGGCGGCCGCGGGTCCCCGGCTGGTCGCGTGCCGCAGGACCCGGACGCCCTCCGGCGCCGCCACCGGGACCGCCGAGCCGTCGTCGACGACGACCACCGGCAGCGCCGCGGTGGCGGGGTCCGCGGACAGCGCGGCGAGCAGCCGGGCGAGCCCGGCCGGGCGGTCCTTCACCGGGACGACGACGGTCACGCCGGCCGGAGCGCCGGCCCGGCCGACGGCCGGCGGGAGGTCGGGGTGGGCGAGGCCGGCGTCGAGCAGCCGGGCGGCCAGCACGGCGCTCGTGGCGTCGCGGACCACCAGGTGGCCGGTCGCGAGCAGCCCGGCGGCCCGCGGGGCGAGCCGCAGCAGCCGCAGCGGGGAGCCGCCGAGCAGGGTGGCGCCGCCGTCCCTGCGACGGGTCCGCGGATCGAGCCGGACGGCGAACCCGTCCGGCAGCCGACGCTCCGGCGGGGCGGGGATCATCCCTCCGCCAGGACCTCGTCGGTCGTCGCGAAGGAGACCAGCGGGGCGTAGCCGGCCATCAGCCGCAGCGCCCGCTCGTGCTCCTCGTCGCCTGCCCCCGCGCACGCGTCGGTGACCACGCGCACGTGCACCCCGGCGTCGGCGGCCGGCAGCACGGTCGAGACGACGCAGCAGTCGGTGGCCACGCCGGCGACGGTGAGCGGCCCCTCGCCGACCACCGCGGCCAGCTCCGGGCCCCACTTGCCGAACGTGGTGGCGTCCACCACCGGGTGGGTGCCCGGGTCCTCGACGAGCTGGTAGCAGTGCGCGTCGGGCGGCTGGAGCGCGAAGTCGTACTTCGCGTAGTACTCCTTCCACGCCCCGACCGGCTCCGCGGGCGCCACGAAGCGGGTCCAGACCACCCGCTCGCCGAAAGCGTCGACCAGCCGGCGGATGCGGGGCCGCACCTCCTCGAACCTCGGCGCGGTCCAGGGCGAGTCCTGCTCGCCGAAGACGTGTTGCAGGTCGACCACGACCAGCCAGCCCTCGTGGCCGTCACCCACCCCGCTCATGCCCAGCTCTCCTCGCGCGTCCCGCTCCCGGCCCGGTCGGCGGGCCTCCCGACCCTAGCGATCCGGTCCCGGCCGCGGGATTCCCAGGTCCATGTGCTTAGGTCAGCCTTACCTGAGCTTCGAGGAGTTCCCATGTTCGTCCGCCCTGCCCTGCGCGGCGCCGCCGCGCTCGCCGCCACCGCCCTCGTCGTCACCGGCTGCGGCTCCGGTGACGACGCCGCCCCCGCCACCGAGGGGGAGGCGACGGGTGGCTCGTCGTCGGCGGCGTTCCCGGTCACGGTGGAGACGGCCTTCGGCGACGTCACCGTCGAGGAGCAGCCCACGCGAGTGGTCGCGCTGGGCTGGTCCGACGCCGAGACCGCGCTGGCCCTGGGCGTGGAGCCGGTCGGCGCCAGCGACTGGCTCGCCGTCGGCGGCGACGACGGCCTGGGCGACTGGGTCGAGCAGGGCTACGAGGAGCCGCCGGTGCTCATCGAGACGCTGGAGCCGAGCTTCGAGGCGATCGCGGCGCTCGAGCCGGACCTCATCCTCGACACCCGCTCCTCCGGTGACCAGGACCGGTACGACCTGCTCAGCGAGATCGCCCCGACGATCGGCCAGCCCGAGGGCGTGGGCCCCTACCAGACCTCCTGGCAGCAGCAGCTGGAGCTGGTCGGCCAGGCACTCGGGAAGACCGAGGGGGCCGAGGAGCTCGCGACGCAGGTCGAGCAGGCGTTCGCCGACGCCGCCGCCGAGCACCCCGAGTTCGACGGCACCGAGGTCGCCGTGGGGGCGTACACCTCCGAAGGCTTCGGCGCCTACGTGAGCGGTGACTCGCGGGTGCAGTTCATGGAGCAGCTCGGCTTCGAGAACAAGGCCGAGATCGAGGCGCTGGCGACCGAGAACTTCTTCGTGCCGGTCAGCGAGGAGCAGCTGTCGCTCCTCGACGCCGAGCTGACCGTGGTCTTCCCGATCTTCGTGGAGGCCTCGGAGTTCACCGGGAACCCGCTGTGGCAGGCACTGCCGGCCGTGCAGGAGGGGCGCGCCGTCGTCCTGGAGGACCTGACGGTGCTCAACGCGTTCTCCAGCGCGTCGGCCCCGGGCCTGCTGTACGCGATCGACGCCACCGCGCCGCAGTTCGCCGAGGCGTTGAACTAGCCGGACGACGTGCCCGTCGGTGCGGGGCCGGAGGCCTCCCGCCGGCGGGCACTCGGCGGCTCAGCGGAGCCAGGACGGCCGTTGGTCGCGGTGTCGTCCGGAGGACGACGGTGTCACAGCAGCCGCCCGTCGTCGTCCACCCGCCAGGCGGCGATGCCCGGGACCAGCCGGCCGACCAACCCCTCCAGCAGCCGCGCACCCTCGTCCGCCCCCGCGCCCACCGGGTCGCCCAGCACCCCGTTCGGGCTGACGGCGCGCACCCCCTGGGCCCGCAGCCGCGGCAGCAGCTCCCCGATCGGCGCCGTCTCCCCGGCCACCGCCCGGTCGCGCCGGACCCCACCAGGTTCCACGTGCAACATCAGCGACGTCTCGGTGCGGCCCGCGTGCGCGTCACCGCCGGGGACGCCGCATGCGAACCACGCCACGTCGCGCCCCTCGGCCCGCACGCGGGGCACCGCCGTCCGCAGCGCGTCGAGGTTCCCTCCGTGCCCGTTGACGATGAGCACGCGCCCGGCCCACCGGCAGGCCGAGCGACCGTACTCGACGAGCAGGCCGGTCAGCGCCTCGGTGCCGAGCGAGACCGTGCCGGGGAAGTCCTCGTGCTCCCCGCTCGCCCCGTAGGCCAGGGCGGGGGCCAGCAGCGCGCCGTCGAGCCGGTCGACGGCGCGGTCGGCGACCGCCGTGGCGATCGCGGTGTCCGTGGTCAGCGGCAGGTGGGGGCCGTGCTGCTCCACCGCCCCGAGGGGGACGACCAGCAGCGGGCGCTCGGGCAGCTCCGGCCAGGTCGCGGCGGCGAGGGAGGTCACCGCCGCACCCTAGGCGCCGGTCAGACGGGCGCGACCTCGTCCTCGACCAGGACGTCCTCCTCGAGCTCCTCGGCGAGCTCGGTGAACACCCGGGAGACCTGCGCGAGCTGGTCGGCGAGGACGCCGACGGTGGCGGTCGCGTCCGCGACGTCGCCCTCCCGGCCCCGCTCCTCCAGCACGCGGCAGACGCCCGCGAGCGC
This sequence comes from Blastococcus sp. SYSU DS0541, assembly GCF_054050875.1. Lineage (NCBI taxonomy): Bacteria > Bacillati > Actinomycetota > Actinomycetes > Geodermatophilales > Geodermatophilaceae > Blastococcus > Blastococcus sp. SYSU DS0541. The sequence goes on from NZ_JBJHAD010000011.1 coordinate 87,228, forward strand.
GTCGGCGCCCAGGGTGGCCGCAGCGCCGGCGAGGCGGTGGGCGGCAGCCTCCAGCGCGTCGGCGTCCGCGGTCCGGGCCGCGCGCTCCACGGCGGCGAGGTTGGCCGGGGCGGTCGCCAGGAAGGTGCGCAGGAGCCGGGCGGTGAGCGCCCGCTCGGCCTCCTCCTCGACGCCGGCGACGTCACCCAGCCGGCGGCGGACGGCGTCCTCGAGCTCGTCGGTGGTCGTGCCCGTGGCCGCGTCGATGGCCCGGGCCAGATCGGCGAGCGTGCAGGGCTTGGCCAGGTACGTGGCGCCGAGCGACCGGCCGGCCTCGACGTCGCCGGGCAGCGCTCGCCCGCTCAGGAAGACCACGGGGACGTCGCCGCAGGTGGGGTGGGTGCGCAGCGCGGTGACCAGGCCCAGGCCGCTGCCGCCGGGCATGAACATGTCGGTGACGACGACGTCGGGCGCGAAGCCGTCCAGCAGGTCCGCCGCCTCGTCGGCGGAGGCGGCCGCGCGGACGCGGTGTCCCGCCCAGGTCAGCCGCCGCTCCAGCATCACCCGCGTGGTGTCCTCGTCCTCGACCACGAGCACCTTCGCCACGCCGTCCCCCTGCATCTGCGCACCGCTCCGGCGCCGCCTGCCGCGGGCACCGCCGGTGCCCTGTCCAGCACTGTCATCGGCAGCCGGGCGGCCGGCGTGAGCCGGGCGGGAAGAATCCGGGCATGCCCCCACGTCGCTGCCCCTGCGGAACCGGTCTGCCCTACGCGGAGTGCTGCGGCCCGCGCCACGACGGCTCGGCCCCCGCGGCGACGGCCGAGCAGCTCATGCGCTCGCGCTACAGCGCCTTCGCGGTCGGCGACGCCGGCTACCTGCTGCGCACGTGGCACCCCCGCACCCGTCCGCCGGAGCTCGACCTGGACCCCGCGGTGCGCTGGACCGGCCTGGAGGTGCTCGCCACGAGCGGCGGCGGACTGCTCTCCGCCCGGGGGACCGTCGAGTTCGTGGCCCGGTTCCGCCACGGCGCCGCGGACGGCGAGCAGCACGAGGTCAGCCGGTTCGAGCGGGAGGACGGCGCCTGGCGCTACGTCGACGGCGGCTGAGCCGCATCCTCCGGCGCGTGTCACCGGCCGCCGCGCTGGGCACGAGCCCGGGCATGAGCGCAGAGGACACCCGCAAGGTCGCGGAGCTGATCAAGGGGGAGCGCTTCGGCTTCCTCACCACCATCGCCCCCGGCGGCAAGCTGACCAGCCGGCCCATGACGCTGCAGGAGGTCGAGTTCGACGGCGACCTGTGGTTCTACGCCGAGCGGAGCTCCCACCCGGTCGCCCACATCACCGCGCAGCCGCAGGTGAACGTCGGCATCGGCTCGGGCGGCACCTGGGTGTCGCTCACCGGGCACGCCCGCGTCGTGGACGACCTCGAGAAGAAGAAGGCGCTGTGGAACGGCGGCGTCGAGGCGTGGTTCCCCGACGGCCCCGAGGACCCCGAGGTCGTCCTGATCAAGGTCGAGGGCGACTCGGCGGAGTACTGGGACAGCCCCGGCGGCCGGCTGGCCACCGCCTTCAGCTTCGTGAAGGCCAAGGCGACCGGCGAGCGGATCGACGCCGGTGAGAACAAGAAGGTCGACCTCTGAAGACGGGCTGGCCCGGCGGCGCGGGCCCGTAGGCGGGGGCCACCGGCTCAGCGCAGGTCGAGCCCCGCCAGCGGCGACTCGTCGCAGATCTTGCTCGGGATGGTGGGGATGCCGAGGAGCGTGGGCTGACCGCGGACCGGGCCGGTGTGCGAGTGGTCCAGGTGGCTCCTCGGCGTCGCCGTCGCGGCGTCGCGCGCCGCCAGCGCCGACTCGCCGTAGCCCTGGACGCACTCGGGGTCGGGGCCGTCCAGCGGCAGGCCGGTGAAGAACTTCGCCGCCATGCACCCGCCCCGGCAGGCGTCGAAGTGGGCGCACTTGGTGCAGGCACCGCCGGTCTGCGGGCTGCGCAGATCGGCGAAGAGCTCGCTCTCCTGCCACACCTTCCGGAAGCCGCCGGGCGAGCGCACGTTGCCGGCGAGGAAGTTCTCGTGGATGGCGAACGGGCAGGCGTAGACGTCGCCGACCGGGTCGATGAGGCAGACCACCCGCCCGGCGCCGCACAGGTTCAGCCCCGGCAGGGCCTCCCCGAACGCGGACAGGTGGAAGAACGAGTCGCCGGTGAGCACCTGCTCGCCGTTGGCCAGCAGCCAGGAGTACAGCTCGCGCTGCTGGGCCTGGGTCGGGTGCAGCTGGTCCCAGACGTCGGCCCCGCGGCCGGACGGGCGCAGCCGGGTGATCCGCAGCTGGGCGCCGTAGCGGTCGGTGAGCGCCTTGAACGCGTCCAGCTGCCCGGCGTTCTCCCGGGTGACGACCACCGAGACCTTGAAGTCCTTCATCCCGGCCTCGGCCAGGTTCTCCAGGGCGCGCGTCGCGGTGGCGAACGAGCCGGTGCCGCGCACCCGGTCGTTGACCTCGGCGGTGGCGCCGTCCAGCGAGATCTGCACGTCGACGTAGTCGGTGGCCGCCAGCTGAGCGGCCCGGGCCTTGTCCAGCTTCACGCCGTTGGTGGAGAACTTGACCCCGACGTCGTGGCCGATCGCGTAGTCGAGGAGGTGCCAGAAGTCCGGGCGGACGGTCGGCTCGCCGCCGCCGACGTTCACGTAGAAGACCTGCATCCGCTGCAGCTCGTCGATGACCGCCTCGGCCTCGGCGGTGGAGAGCTCGCGCGGGTCCCGCCGTCCCGAGGAGGAGAGGCAGTGCACGCACGCCAGGTTGCAGGCGTAGGTGAGCTCCCAGGTCAGGCAGATCGGGGCGTCCAGGCCGTACTCGAACTGGTCGATGAGCCGCCCACCGGCGGGGCGCTCGGGTCGGGCGGGCAGGACGGCGGTCACGGGGTCTCCCGGGGGGTGATCATCTGGGAGCGGGCGAGGTCGGCCAGGGCCTTCTCGTAGGCGGGCCGCTGGGCGTCGCCCACGCCGCAGGCGGTGAGCGCGGCGGTGGCGGTCGGGTGGTCGGCGAGGGCCTCCACCACGGCGACGAGGGTCTTCGACTTCAGGAAGGAGAGCTTCCGGTTGCCGAAGTGGTAGACGAGCGCGCCGAACGGCTCGGGCCGGAGCGCGACCGACCGGGCCTTCTGCCAGGGCAGCGCGGGGTCGAACACGGCCGTCACGTCCGGCCCGGCCGGAGCGGTCATCGGGGCGAGCGGTTCAGTAGACGCCGCACATGCCGTCGATGGAGACCTCCTCGACGAGCGACTCCTCGACGAGGGGCTCCTCGGTGGTGGGGGCCTCCGGGGCCCGGAACTCCACGGCGGGGACGTCGGTCGGGGTGGTCTCGGGCATGTCAGCCTCCGTGAACGCGGTCACATGGACCTGCCGGACGTTAGTGACACCGGGTGCCAGGGGCAACACCGGGCCGCGGGTGCATCGCGGACCGGCAGAATGCCCGCGTGACGGAGACGAGGACGGCGGCCCCGCTCGCCCCCGACGGGCGGGCCCGCGTGGAGCGCGCCGCCCTCGACCTCTTCGCGACCCGCGGGTTCGAGCAGGTGACCAGCGACGAGGTCGCCGACTCGGCGGGCATCAGCCGTCGCACCTTCTTCCGCTACTTCCCGGCCAAGGCCGACGCCGTCTGGGGCGACTTCGCCGGCCACGTCGCCCGCCTGGAGCAGCTGCTGGCCGCCGCGGACCCCGCCCAGCCGGTGCTCAGGTCGGTCTGCGCCGCCTACGTCGAGGTCAACGACTACCCGGCCGCCGAGCTGCCGCTGCTGCGCGAGCGCATGCGGCTGATCCTCACCGAGCCCGCGCTGCTGGCGCACAGCCAGCTGCGCTTCGCCGAGGTCGACCGGGTGGTCGCCCGGCACGTCGCGGCGCGGACGGGCGGCGAGCCGACCGGGCTGCTGCCGCGGCTGGTCGCCGCGAGCACGCGCGCCGCCGCGACCACGGCGTTCGAGGCGTGGCTCGCCGAGCCGGGCTCCCCCCTGACCCGGCACCTGCACCTGGCGTTCGACGAGATGGCGGCGGGTTTCCCGAGCCTGCGCGGCTGACCCGGCGGGGCGACCGCTGTGGCCGCCGTCTCACCCACGGCGCTAGCCTGGCACTCAGTGCCACCGGCTGTCGCGCCGGCCCACCGCCCGGTCGACCGGGCCGACGAAGGAGAAGCCCATGGCCAACGCGTGGTTCGAGTCGGTCGCCGAGGCCCAGCGCCGGGCGAAGAAGCGGCTCCCCAAGGGGGTGTACGCCGCGCTGGTCGCCGGCTCCGAGCGCGGGCTGACGCTCGAGGACAACCTCGCCGCCTTCGCCGAGGTCGGCTTCGCGCCGCACACCGCGGGGCTGGCCAACGAGCGGAACACGGGCGTCACCGTCATGGGCCAGCAGATGTCGATGCCCGTGGTGATCAGCCCGACCGGCGTGCAGGCCGTGCACCCCGACGGCGAGGTCGCCGTCGCCCGGGCCGCGGCGGCGCGCGGGGTGGCCATGGGGCTGTCCAGCTTCGCCAGCAAGCCGATCGAGGAGGTCGTGGCGGCGAACCCGCAGACCTTCTTCCAGATGTACTGGGTGGGCACCCGCGAGGAGATGCTCGGCCGCATGGAGCGCGCCCGTCGGGCCGGCGCCGTCGGCATGATCGCCACCCTGGACTGGTCGTTCGCCTACGGCCGCGACTGGGGCAGCCCGTTCATCCCCGAGAAGATCGACTTCGAGGCGGCCCGGAAGTACGCGCCCCAGGTGCTGGTCAAGCCGCGCTGGCTGCTGGACTTCGCCCGCACCCGGCAGCTCCCCGACCTGACCGTGCCGAACATGGTGGCGACGCCGGGCGACCCGGCGCCCACCTTCTTCGGCGCCTACGGCATGTGGCAGCAGTCGCCGATGCCGACCTGGGAGGACGTCACCTGGCTCCGCGAGCAGTGGGGCGGTCCGTTCATGCTCAAGGGCGTCATGCGGGTCGACGACGCCAAGCGCGCGGTCGACGCCGGCGTCACCGCGATCTCGGTCTCCAACCACGGCGGGAACAACCTCGACGGCACCCCGGCCTCCCTCCGCGCGCTGCCTGCGGTCGCCGAGGCGGTGGGCGACCAGATCGAGGTGCTGCTCGACGGCGGCATCCGGCGCGGCGGCGACGTCGCCAAGGCCCTCGCCCTGGGCGCGAAGGCCGTCATGATCGGCCGCGCCTACCTGTGGGGCCTCGCGGCGAACGGCCAGGCCGGCGTGGAGAACGTGCTGGACCTGCTGCGTGACGGGCTCGGTTCGGCGATGGTCGGGCTGGGCCGGCCCGACGTCTCCGAGCTCTCCCGCGACGACCTCGTCGTCCCCCCAGGCTTCGAGCGGGCGCTGGGCGACACCGCCGTGGAGAACGCGCTGCTGGCGACCTCGCCCGCCCGCCGGCGGCGCGAGGCCTGATCCCGCGGCCTGCGACTGAGGGCGCTCACACCCGCACCGAGCGGACGATGCGGTCGGGGCGCACGCGCACCAGCGCGGCGCCGTCCAGCCAGCGCGCCAGAGCGCCGGACGGGTCCTCGATGCGCAGGGCCGTGCCGTCGGGCCGCCGCACCCGCAGGTCCGACGTGATCTCGACGTAGCCGTCACCCAGGACGTCGTCCAGCCGGCGGACGGTCCCGTCGACGAGGACCTCCGGCTGCGGCAGGAGCGTCCCGGCCAGCCGGCGACCGGCCCGGCCCCTTCGCGCCACCAGCGGGCCGCGGCGCAGCGGCGGGGTGCGGCTGTCGGTGGCCAGCCGGGCGACGGCGGGGATGCGGCGGACGGCGGCCAGGACGACCCGACGGGCGACCGCGCCCCAGCGCCCACCGCCGGTCATGAGCCGGCCGAGCAGCAGGGCCACCCGGATCAGCGCGCGGGCGTGCGGCTCGCGCTCGGCGCGGTAGGTGTCCAGCAGCGCGTCCGGCGCCTCCCCGTGGAGGACCGCGGCGAGCTTCCAGGCCAGCTGGTGGACGTCGCGCAACCCGAGCCCGAGCCCCTGACCGACGAACGGCGGGGTGAGGTGGGCGGCGTCGCCGGCCAGCAGCACCCGCCCGTCCCGCCAGCGGTCGGCGACCTGCGCCCGGAACGTGTACTCGACGGCCCGCAGCACCTCGAGGTCGGCCGCCGGCGCGACCGGGGCCAGCAGCGAGGCCAGCCGCTCCGGGGCGGAGAGCTCCTCCGCCGTCTCCCCCGGCGCCAGGCGGAACTCCCAGCGGTAGCGGTCGCCGGTGACCGGCATGAAGGTGGCCGCCCGGCGGGGGTCGCACACCTGGTGCACCCCGGGCCAGACCGGCAGCGGCGCGGGCGCCCGCGCGTCCACCACGAGCCAGCGGTCGGGTGGGCCGAGGTCGAGCATCCTGGCGCCGATCAGCTCCCGCACGGTGCTGTTGGCGCCGTCGCAGCCCAGCACCGCCGCCGCGCGGACGGAGCGTTCCGCCCCGGCCGCCCGCTCGGTCAGCCGCACCGTGATCCCGCGGCGGTCCTGCGCGAGGCCGGTCACCTCGCAGCCACGGCGCACCTCGATCCCGGGCGTCGCCGCTGCGGCGGTCGCCAGCACCTCCTCCAGGTCGGGCTGGTGCACGAAGCTCCCCTGCGGCCAGCCGTGCGGGCCGGCGTCCGGGGCCCGGCGGAACTCGGCGAGCACCCGGTGCGCGCCGTCGAGCAGGCGGAGCCCGGCCATCGGCCGGCACCGGGCGGCGACCTCGTCGGCCACCCCCGCCGCCTGCAGCGCGCGGAACACCTCGTCGTCGAGGTGCACGGCCCGCGGCAGCGGGTAGGGGGCGGCGTGCCGCTCGAGGACGACCACCTCCAGCCCCCGGCGGGCCAGCAGCAGCGCCGCGGTCAGCCCGACCGGGCCGGCGCCCACCACGACCACCGGCCCGCCCGTCATGCCGCCAGTCTGGCCGACGACGCACGGTTCCGGGATGCAGCACGTTGCAGACGGCACCGGGTGCCTTGACGCGCGGTGCCGCCGCTCAGCAGTCTGTGATGCACTGCACACGACGCACCGACGTGTGCGCTGAGCACCCGCGACGACGCGGGCCGACGGAAGGAATCACCGGGTGAAGACCAAGGGCGCGGTCCTGTGGGGCGTGGGCGAGGAATGGTCGGTCGAGGAGATCGAACTGGGTGATCCGCGGGAGGGTGAGGTCCAGGTCCAGCTCGCTGCCTCGGGGCTGTGCCACAGCGACGAGCACCTGGTCACCGGCGGCACCCCGGTGGCGTCCTACCCGGTCATCGGCGGCCACGAGGGGTCCGGCGTCGTCACCAAGGTCGGCCCCGGCGTCACCGGGCTGAAGGAGGGCGACCACGTCGTCACCGCCTTCATCCCCGCGTGCGGTACGTGCCCGCCCTGCTCGCGCGGGCAGCAGAACCTCTGCGACCTCGGCGCCAACCTGCTGGCCGGCACGTCGATCTCCGACGGCACCTACCGGGTCCAGGCCCGCGGCAAGGACGTCATCCCGATGTGCCTGCTGGGCACCTTCTCGCCGTACATGACGGTGCACCAGGCGTCGGTGGTGAAGATCGAGCCGGACATCCCGCTGGAGATCGCCGCGCTCGTCGGCTGCGGCGTCACCACCGGCTGGGGCTCGGCCACCAAGGTCGCCGACGTCCGCCCGGGCGAGAACGTCGTCGTCATGGGCGTCGGCGGCGTCGGCATGAACGCCGTCCAGGGCGCGGCCGCGGCCGGCGCCAAGCGGGTCATGGTCATCGAGCCGGTCGCGCAGAAGCGCGAGTGGGCCATGGAGATGGGCGCGACCCACGCCTTCGCGAACATCGAGGAGGCCACGCCGGCCATCAACGAGCTCACCTGGGGCCGGATGGCGGAGAAGACGATCATCACCGTCGGCGACATCCAGGGCGAGGACATCGCCGCCGCGCTCAGCGTCACGGGCAAGGGCGGCCGCGCCGTCGTCACCGGCATGGGCAACGCCGCCAACGTCGACGTCAAGCTCAGCCTGTTCGAGCTGACTCTCCTGCAGAAGGACCTGCAGGGCGCGATCTTCGGCGGCCTGGCCCCGCGGAACGCGATCCCCGAGCTGCTCTCCCTCTACCAGGAGGGCCAGCTCAAGCTCGACGAGCTGGTGACGACGAAGTACGCCCTGGAGGACATCAACCAGGGCTACCAGGACATGCGCGACGGCAAGAACATCCGCGGCATGATCGTCTACACCGACGCCGACCGGTAACGGGGACCTCTTCTCGGCGCGGTCCGTCTCTGCCCACTCCGGATGGGCAGAGACGGACTGCCCGGGAGACCCCTCTGCCTCCGGCAGGAGGCCGCCCTAGGCGAGCAGCCGCGTGAGCGCCGGGCCGAGGTCGGCCAGCGAGCGCACCGGGGCGACCGAGCCCCCACCGCGTGCCGCCAGCGCCCGTGACGCCGTCAGGGCCTCCTCCTCCGCCGTCCCGCCGGGCAACGGGCACAGCACGTCCAGCCGGTCGATGCCGGCCAGCGCCGACGCGGCGTCGTCCCCGGCGGTGGCCAGGCAGTCCGACAGGAGGACGACGAGCCGCTCGTCTGCGTGCGGGGCCGTCCGCAGCTGCGCGGCCGCCGCCCGCAGCGCCGCTGCCAGATCAGTGGTGCCGTGCCCGCGCAGGCCCACCAGCGCGAGCACCAGGTCCTCCGCCGAGCGGTGGCGGCCGTGCTGCTGCAGCACCTCGACCCGGTCGGCGAACGCGAGGACGCTGGTGTCCAGCCGCTCGCCGGCCGACAGGACGACGCCGGCCGCGGCCACCGCGGCGATCGCCACCCCCAGCCCGCTCATCGAGCCCGACCGGTCGACCAGCAGGCAGACCGCCCGGCGGGAGCCGGTCCACCGCCGGGTCGCGACGTCCTCGGGCGACGGGGGCCACGGCCCGCTCCAGCGCTCCAGCGTGCGGTCCAGGTCCAGCTCACCGTCCCCACCGCGGGCGGTGACCAGCCGCCGGGCGCCCCGCGCCCGCGCCGTACCGACCCGCCCCACCTGCACGAACACCCGGGCCGCGAGCCGGCGGGCGGCCGCGCGGAGCTCCCGGTCGGTGGCGAGCGCCAGGTCGGCGAGGAGCGCCGCGGCCGCGTCGGGGTCGGCCCCCATCAGCCCGGCGAACGCCTCCTCGTCGAGCTCGCCCACCTCGGGGCTGACCTCGTCGAAGGCGGCGTGCCGCAGCTGCAGTTCACGGCGCGCGGTCTGCCGCGGGCCCCGCCGGGCCGGCCGCTCGCGCCGGGCGCCGCCGGCATCCGGGCCTGCCGCCTCAGGCGGCAGGCCCCCCGCTTTTCCCGGGCCGTCCCCGGCGGGCGCCGGTGGCGCCCCGGGCGACGGGTCCGGGGGCGGCCCGGCCTGGGGCGGCCAGACCTGCTCCAGGATATCGTCGAGCACCGCCTCGGGGGTACGCTCCACGCCCTCGGTGACCCGGATCCGGCCGGAGAGCGCGGCGTGCAGGGCGTCCCGCGCCGCCTCGCGGGCACCGTCGTCCTCCAGCTCCGCCAGCCCGCGCAGCTCCAGCAGGCCGTCGAGCAGCAGCACCAGGTCGATCGCGCCGCGGACGGAGGAGCCGGTGCGCAGGTCGCGGTGCTCGCGGGTGGCCCGCACCAGCGCCACCGCCAGCGCGACCGGCCGGGGCGGGGCGCCGGTGACCGAGGCGACGATCTCCCGCTCGGCGGCCTCGTCCTGGTAGCCGAGCACCACCCGGCACATGCGGTCGGCGATCGCCTGGCCCACCCGCGCGGTGCCGATCGCGTCGAACGGGTTCATCGCGGCGATCAGGCGGAAGCCTGCCGCCGCCCGCACCGTGCCCAGCCTGGGGACGGCGATCTCCCCCTCGGTCAGCACCGTGATGAGGACGTTGAGCGTCTCCTCCGGGATGCGGTTGAGCTCCTCCAGGTAGAGCAGCCCCGAGCCGCGCATCGCGGTGAGCAGCGGGCCGTCGGTGAAGCTGCCGGGCACGTAGCCCTCGGCCATCACCGCGGCCGGGTCGTAGGAGCCGACCAGCCGCGCCGGGGTGAGCTCGGCGTTGCCCTCGACGAAGACGACGTCGCGGCCGACCTCGCCGGCGACCGCCCGCAGCAGGGTCGACTTCCCCGTGCCGGGCGGCCCCTCGAGGACCACGTGCCGGTGGGTCTGCAGCGCGACCGTGAGGACCTCGCGCTCACGGCGCAGGCCGACGACCGGGCCGGGGACCGGGGGACCGACGCTCACCCGGCGGAGGCTACGGCAGATCAGCCGCCGAGGCCGTCCAGGTCGACCGGGTCCTCCGGGGCAGTGATCTCGACCGCCTCGCCGAACTCGCTGAACTCCACCGTGGCCGGCGCGTCGCCCCGGTTGTCGATCCGCAGCGGGTAGGGGGCCGGACTCGTCGTCGGCGACGGTGAGGCTGCTGCCGTCGGCCTGCGTGACGACGACGACGGGCTCGCCGTCCAGCTCGCCCCTGGTGACCTCACCGGTGGCCTGGGCCCCCGCGGCGGCGCGCAGCTGGTCGGCCATCCCCGAGAGGGTCAGCGTGCTGAAGGAGGTCGCCACCTCCGCGGGCATGAGCGCCCACCGGCCCTCCAGCTGACCGGCGAACTCGGCGGGCATGCCGAAGGAGGCCCAGTAGTCGGCCGGCGCCCGGACGTAGGCGGTGCCGGCGGTGAAGATGAGCTCGGCGGCGGTGCCGTCCAGGGTCACGGTGCCCTGCGCGTCCTCGCCCTGCAGCCGCAGGTCGAGCTCCTGGGTCGAGCCACCCTCCTCCACCGAGCCGACGACGTGCACGGCGCCCGCGTCCTCGAGGGCGGCGAAGGCGGCGTCGACCACCCCGGCGGCGTCCTGCTCGGCCAGCGAGCTCCCGCTCTCGGCGCCGCTCGTGGCCGCCGCCCCGCTCGGGGCCTCCTCGGAGCCGCTGCACGCGGCGAGCAGCAGGACGGCGGCGGCCGCCGTGCCGAGACGTCGGATGCTCATGGCCCCCCTCGTGTGCGCGGCGACGGGTCGCGACGCCGGTCGCCACCGTCCCCGGGCACCGTCGCCGTCGGCCGCCCGTCGTACCGGTGCCTCAGCGGCCTCCCGGCCCCTCGGCAGGGGCCCGCCGCGAGCCTGCGAGTGGCGGGGGGCCGGGGGGTCCTTGGTGGATGGGGCCCTCCACCTCGGCCAGCCGGCGGCCGGTCCCGCCCCAGCGGCCCTGGATGATCTCGGCGGCGATCGACACCGCCGTCTCCTCGGGGGTGCGCGCACCGAGGTCCAGGCCGATCGGCGAGGCGAGCCGGGAGAGCTCGTCCTCGGTCAGCCCGGCCTCGCGCAGCCGCGCCAACCGCTCGTCGTGCGTGCGCCGGGAGCCCATGGCCCCCACGTAGGCCACCGGGGTGCGCAGGGCGACCTCCAGCAGCGGGACGTCGAACTTCGGGTCGTGGGTGAGCACGCAGAGGACGGTGCGCTCGTCGATCCGCCCGGCGTCCACCTCGGCCTGCAGGTAACGGTGCGGCCACTCGACGACGACCTCGTGCGCGTCCGGGAAGCGCTTCGGCGTCGCGAACACCGGCCGGGCGTCGCAGACGGTGACCCGGTAGCCCAGGAACGCCCCGACCCGGGCGACGGCGGCGGCGAAATCGATCGCGCCGAAGACCACCATGCGCGCCGCCGGGGCGAAGGAGTTGACGAAGAGCGTGAGGTCGTCGCCGCGCCGCTCGCCGTCGTGGCCCACGTGCAGGAGGGCGGTGCGCCCGGCGGCCAGCATGCCGCGGGCGTCGTCGGCCACGGCGTCGTCCAGCCGCTGGGAGCCCAGCGTCCCCGACGCCCGGTCGGGCCAGAGCACCAGGCGGCGGCCCAACCGGTCGTCCGGCCCGGCCACCACGGTGACGACGGCGACCGGCTCGTGCCGGCCCACCGACTCCGCGACCTCGCCCAGCTCGGGGAAGGACTCGCGGGAGACCGGCTCCACGAAGACGTCGAGGATCCCGCCGCAGGTCAGGCCGACGGCGAAGGCGTCGTCGTCGCTGACCCCGTAGCGGCGCAGGACGGGCTCGCCGGTGTCGACGGCGTCCTTCGCCTCCTCGTACACCGCGCCCTCGACGCAGCCGCCCGAGACGCTGCCGACCGCCGTCCCGTCCGGCCCGACCAGCATCGAGGCGCCGGCCGGCCGCGGCGCCGAGCGCCAGGTGCCCACCACCGTGCCCACCCCGACGGTCTCCCCCGCCTGCCACCAGCCGACGAGATCGTCAAGAACGTCGCGCATCCGCGTCCTCCTGTCGTCCGGCCTCGGTCGGAGGCTCGCCGCGAGCCTGCGAGTGGTGAGGGGGCCGAGGTCCTTCAAGCACGGTGGATCACTCCTGACAGCTCCTCGAACGCGGCCATGCTGTGCCCGGCCACGAAGTGGTCGACCGACGGGAGCGCGGCCTGCATCCCGCCGGTGAGGGGTTCGTACCCCATGCGGCCCTTGTGCGGGTTGACCCACACCACGGTGTGCGCCAGCCGCCGCAGCCGGGCCATCTGCTCCCGCAGCATCGTGGTGTCCCCCCGCTCCCAGCCGTCGCTGCAGACGACGACGACGGCCCCGCGCGCGGTGCCGCGCTGACCCCACCGGTCGAGGAAGGCCTTGAGCACCTCGCCCAGCCGGGTGCCGCCCGACCAGTCCGGGATCGCCTCGCCGCCGGCCGCGAGCGCGCGGTCCGGGTCGCGCAGCCGCAGCTCGCGGGTGACGCGGGTGAGCCGGGTGCCGATCGTGAACACCTCGGTGGAGGCCGGCCGGGCCCGGACCGCGGCGTGCGCGAACCGCAGCAGCGCGTCGGCGTAGGGGGTCATGGAGCCGGAGACGTCGACCAGCAGCACCACCCGGCGCGGCCGGGGGCGCGCCCGGCGGTGCATCAGCCGGCTCACCTCGCCGCCGTCGCGCAGCGCCCGCCGCACGGTGCGTGCCGGGTGGACCCCGCCGTGGGCGGCCGGCCGCCGCCGCCGGGCCGGGCGCATCGGCGCGGCGGGGACCAGCAGCGCGAACAGCCGCCTCAGGTGGGCCCGTTCGGCGTCGGTCAGCCCGGCGACGTCGCGGTGGCGCAGCACCTCGTCGGCGCTGGCGCGGGCAGCGAGGTCGGGGGCATCGGGGTCGTCGTCCTCCCCCTCGCCCTCGCCGGCGTCCAGCGGCGCGCTGGCGGCGAGCCGGGGCCGCACCTGCGGCGCTGCGGGCGCGGGGCGCGGCCGTCGCCCGGAGAACCAGGCCAGGAACGCGGCGTCGTAGCGGTCGAGGTCGTCGGGGCCCGCGCACAGCGTGAGCCGGCCGGCCCAGTAGACCGCCGAGGGCTTCAGGACGTCGAGGTGCCCCAGGGCGCCGAGCATCGCCTGGACCCGGTCCGGGGAGGCGGTCACCCCCGCGTGCCGCAGCGTGCGGGCGAACCCCAGCACCGTGTCGACCACGTCGCGCTCAGCCACCGAGCAGCGCCTCCGGGGCCAGCGACCGCACCCGCTCGGTGTCCTCGCGGTACTTGAGCACCGCGCCGAGGGTCCGCGCCGCGAGGTCGGGGTCCAGGTCGCGGGCGCCGAGGGTGTGCAGCGCCGTCGCCCAGTCCATGGCCTCGGCGACCCCGGGAGGCTTGAGCAGGTCGAGGGTCCGCAGCGTCGCCGTCGCCCGGGCCACCTGCCGGGCCAGCTGCTCGGTGACCTGGGGCAGCCGGCGGCGCAGGATCGCCACCTCGCGGTCGAAGTCCGGGTGCGCGAGCCAGTGGTAGAGGCAGCGCCGCTTGAGCGCGTCGTGCACCTCGCGGGTGCGGTTGGAGGTGAGGACGACCAGCGGCGGGATCTCCGCCCGCACCGTGCCGAGCTCCGGGATGGAGATGGTGAAGTCGGAGAGGATCTCCAGCAGGAACGCCTCGAACTCGTCGTCGGCGCGGTCCACCTCGTCGACCAGCAGCACGCTCGGCGCGTCCTCCAGCGCCTGCAGCAGCGGCCGGGCGAGCAGGAAGCGGCGATCGTAGAGCGAGGCCTCCAGCCGCGCCGGGTCGTCCGCGGCGTGCGCCGCCTCGGCCGCGCGCAGGTGCAGCAGCTGGCGGCCGAAGTCCCAGTCGTAGAGCGCCTGGCTGGCCTCGAGCCCCTCGTAGCACTGCAGCCGGTAGAGCGGCCGGTCGGTGATCTGCGCCAGCGCCTGGGCCAGCGCCGTCTTCCCGACGCCGGCCTCGCCCTCGAGGAACAGCGGCCGGTGCATCGCCAGCGCCAGGTGGGCGGCGGTGGCTAGCCCCTCGTCGGCGAGGTAGCCGGTGGCCTCCAGCGCGGCGGACAGCTCGTCGGGGCTCCCGGGCACCGTGCGCTCGCTCACACCAGCAGCATCCCACCCCACCGTCGGCGACCGCGCCCTCACCGTCTCCGGGCGTCGGGCACGATGGCCGCATGCCGACCGCCGCTCTCGACCCGCTCGCCCTCGGCGACGACCTGCGCGCCTTCGTCGACGCCTCGCCGTCCCCCGCCCACGCGGTCGCCGAGCTGGTGCGCCGGCTGCGCGCCGCCGGGTTCACCGAGCTCGCGGAGACCGACTCGTGGGCCCCGGCCCCGGGCGGGCAGCACTTCGTCGTCCGGCACGGCAGCGTCATCGCCTTCCGCCTGGGCAGCGGCTCGCTGGCCCAGACCGGCATGCGGCTGGTCGGCGCCCACACCGACTCGCCGACGTTCAAGGTCCGCCCGCGCTGGGAGGTGCGGCAGTCCGGCTACCGCCTCGTGGGCGTGGAGCCCTACGGCGGCGGGCTCTGGCACACCTGGCTGGACCGGGAGCTCACCGTCGCCGGGCGGCTGGTGCTGCGCTCCGACTCCCCCACCCATCCGCGCACCGCCCTGGTCCGGCTGCCCGGCGCCCCCCTTCGGCTGCCGTCGCTCGCGATCCACCTCGACCGCAGCGTCCGGGAGGGGCTGACCCTCGATCCGCAGCAGCACCTCGTGCCGGTGTGGGACCGCGACCTCGGCACCGGGCCGGCGCTGGCCGAGGCGTTGGCCGCGACCGCCGGGGTGGAGCTCGGGGACGTCGTCGGCACCGACCTGGTGCTGGCCGACACCCAGCCCTCCGCGCGCGCCGGCGCGGACGGCACGTGGGTGGCCGCACCGCGGCTGGACGACCTGGCCTGCTGCCACTCCGGGCTGCTGGCCCTGCTCGCCGCGCCCGCCGGGGAGCGCACGCAGGTGCTGGTGTGCAACGACCACGAGGAGGTGGGGAGCGGCTCGATGTCCGGCGCCCGCGGGAGCTTCCTCGAGGACGTCGTCCGGCGGCTCGCGGCCGCGACCGACGACGGCGACCCGCAGGCCCCGCACCGGGCGCTGGCCCGGTCGGTGCTCGTGTCGGCCGACATGGCCCACGCGGTGCACCCGACCCGCGCCGAGCGGCACGAGCCTGCGCACCGGCCGGAGCTTGGCGGCGGTCCGGTGCTGAAGGTGAACGCCAACCAGGCCTACGCCACCGATGCGGCCTCCGGTGGCTGGTTCACCGAGCGCTGCGACGAGGCGGGGGTCCCCGTGCAGACGTTCGTCACGCGCGCCGACCTGCCGTGCGGCAGCACCATCGGGCCGCTCACCGCCACCCGGCTGGGCGTGACCACGGTGGACATCGGGGCGCCCATGCTCGCCATGCACTCCTGCCGCGAGCTGGCCTCGGCCCTCGACGTCCCGCTGATGGTGGGCGCCCTCACCGCCTGCCTGGGGGACTGACCGGCACCCCGGGGACGACAACGGCGGCCGACCGGAGTCTGGTCTCGGTCGGCCGCCGCCCGTCAGCGGCCCCCTTCCAGGATCCCGCCCTGAGCGTGCGACGGGTGGGGAGGAAGGGGGTCCTTGCTCACATCCGGCGGTTGGTGTCGTCCGCCCCGTCGACCTCGATCTCCTCCTTGCGGAGGGTCTCGTCGACCCGCACCTCGTCGGTGACGGTCTCCTTGTCCAGGCGGACGCGCTCGACCGGCACGGCCTCCTTGGCGACGACCGGCTTCTCCGCGCGGAGGGTGACCTCGTGCTCCTCCTCGCTGATGGCGGGCCCGTCCATGGCGTTGCCCACGTTGGCGTCCGTGATCGGCTCGCGCTCGACCCGGACCTCCTCGCGGGAGACGGGGACGGTCTCGGTGACGTTCTCGCTCACGACGTACTTGCGCAGGCGGGCGCGGCCCACCTCTTCCTGGCGGGTGCCGACGTCCAGCCGCTCCTCGGAGCGGGTCATGGCGTTGTCGGTCGTCGGGCCGGAGGTGTCGTGGCCGACGGTGCCCCGGGTGTCGGTGCGGTCGGTGCCGACCGTTCCGGCGGTCCCGGCCATGCCCGTGGTCTCGGTCGTGGTGACGGTCTCGGTGCGGCCGGTCGTCCCGCTGCCGAGGCCGTAGTACCGGTACAGCTCCTCTTCCTCCTGCGGGGAGAGGTGACCGTCGGTGTCGATCTTGGGGGCGTCCTTGACGCGGTCCTTGCTGACCGGTACCCGGAGGCCGTCGTCGGTCAGGTTGGCGTCACGGATCGGGACGAAGGACTCCTTGGTGCCGAACAGACCGGTGCGGACGGTCACCCACTCGGGCTGGCCGGTCTCGTCGTCGAGGTAGACCTCGGAAGCGGACCCGATCTTCTGACCCTCGGTGTCGTAGACGTCCTGGCCGATCACGCGGCTGATGGTCTCGGTGCCGATCATCGTCGTTGTCGCTCCTATCTGAGCTCGGGGATGTTCGTCCCTCCGATGGGTGACCGGGACGGTGGCCGCGAAACGAGCAGATCGGAACGGACCGGGATCGCCCCGCGTCCGCATCACCGCGCACGGCCTGCATCCGGAGCCGCCGGCCGGCCTGCCACCGACATCCGCGCAGGTCACGCCCATATCCACCCGGCGGGCACCCACCCACCGGCGCCCCCGTCCACAGCGCTAGCACCCGTCACGGTGCGTGATCCGGCTCTGCCCGGGCGTGTCGTCCGGGACGGGTCCGGCACACCGGGTCGGCGCGCCGCCCACGACCGCGCGGGCACCGTGCTTAGCGTCGTCGCGTGCCTCCCCGTTCGCCGTACGACAACCTGGTCCACCCGCGCACCGTCAAGAAGGCCTCGCCCGAGGTCGAAGCGGTCAAGGACGTCGTCGTCGAGGACCCGAGCAGCGGGTTCGTCGGCGCCGTCGTGCGCTGCGAGAAGGACGTCGTCCACCTCGAGGACCGGTTCGGGCGCGTGCGCGCCTACCCGCTCGGCCCCGGCTTCTGGGTGGACGGGCGCCCGGTGGTGCTCGTCCGGCCCAAGCAGACCGCGCCGGCCGGCCCGGCCCGCAGCGCCTCCGGCTCCACCTACGTGGCAGGCGCCCGCGCCCGGGTCGCGCGCGAGGGGCGCATCTACGTAGAGGGCAAGCACGACGCCGAGCTGGTGGAGAAGGTCTGGGGCCACGACCTGCGCATCGAGGGCGTCGTCGTCGAGCCGCTGCACGGGGTCGACGACCTGCCGGGCATCGTCGAGGAGTTCCGCCCGTCGTCGGGACGGCGACTGGGCGTGCTCGTCGACCACCTGGTGACCGGCTCCAAGGAGTCCCGCATCGCCGCCCGGATCACCGGCGACCACGCGCTCGTCGTCGGTCACCCGTTCATCGACATCTGGCAGGCCGTCAAGCCCTCCGTCGTCGGCATCGGGGCGTGGCCGACCGTGCCCAAGGGTGAGGACTGGAAGACCGGCGTCTGCCGCCGGCTGGGCTGGGAGGACGACACCGGCTACGTGTGGGCCCAGCGCATCCTCGCCCGCGTGCGCACCTGGACCGACCTGGAGCCCGCGCTCATCGGCCGGGTCGAGGAGCTCATCGACTTCGTCACCACCGACTGAGCCGGCGCTTCCTTACGAATTGCCGACGGTCGGCCCCCGCCCGGTTGCCGGAGGCTCCGCCGGTCACCCCTCCGGTCGTCGGACGCACACCACGCACGGACGAAGGGGAAGCACCATGTCGGCACCGTCGCACGAGAACCCGGACGCCGTCCCCCGCACCGGCACGGAGGTGCCGTGGCGCGAGGACGTCCCCCGCACCGACCACGAGCACGAGGTCGAGGGCCCGCTGGACCCGCCGGAGGCCCAGCGCAACGTCGCCTCCGCGCCGGAGGAGAAGCCCCCGGTGCGGCGCGGGGAGTGAGCCGCGCGGCCGGCGAGCGACCCCTGGTGATCAGCGGACCTGATCACCAGGGGTCCTGGCTCGCGGTCGGCTCAGCCGGGGATGTAGTTGAAGGTGTCCGGGTCGGGGCCGGTGCGCTCGCCCCGGTCCAGCCCGGTGAGCGCGGCCATGTCCTCGCGGCCGAGCTCGAAGTCGAACAGCGCGAAGTTCTCCGCCATGCGCTCGCGGGAGGAGGACTTCGGGAAGACGACGTCGCCGCGCTGCACGTGCCAGCGCAGCACGACCTGGGCCGGGGTGCGGCCGAGGCGCTCGGCGATCGCGGTGACGGCCGGGTCGTCGAGCACCTTGCCCTGGGCGATGGGCGACCATGCCTCGGTGACGATCCCGTGCTCGGCGTCGAACGCGCGGACGTCGTCCTGCGCCAGGTAGGGGTGGACCTCGATCTGGTTCACCGCCGGGACGACCTCGGTCTCGTCGAACAGCCGGCGCAGGTGGTGCGGCTGGAAGTTGGAGACGCCGATGGCCCGGCAGCGGCCGTCGCGGTAGATCTCCTCCATCGCCTTCCAGGTCTCGACGTAGTCGACGTCGATGCCGGGCAGCGGCCAGTGGACGAGGAAGAGGTCGAGCTGGTCGAACCCGAGGTCGGCGAGCGTCCGGTCGAAGGCGCGCAGCGCGTCGTCGCGACGGTGGAAGCCGTTGTTCAGCTTGCTCGTCACGAAGATCTCGCCGCGGTCGAGGCCGGAGCGTGCGACGGCCTCGCCGACGCCCTTCTCGTTGCCGTACATCTCCGCGGTGTCGATGTGCCGGTAGCCGACCTCGAGGGCGGTCGCCACGGTGTCCGCGGTCTCCGCGGGCGGGACCTGGTAGACGCCGAAGCCGAGCTGCGGGATCTCGACCCCGTTGTTGAGGGCGAGGGAGGGCACGGGTGAGTGAGCCACAGGCTGGTCCTTCCGGTTCGGGGAGGGGTCGCGAGCCGCACGAACGGTGGTGCGCGATCGACCCGTCGCCCGCCTACCCGGTGGTGCGGTCCTCAACCAGGGGGGTGGGCGCCGGCCGGTCCGCGACCAGCGCCCCGCCGCCGAGCGCGAGCAGGGCGGCGAGCGCCGCGGCCCCCGCGGGCACGGCGAAGGCCGCCTCCGCGCCCCAGGCGTCCACCGCGGCACCGGCCAGCGCCGAGCCCGCGGTGACGCCGAGGGTGAGGCCGGAGATGGTCCAGGCCAGCGACTCGGTGAGCAGACCGGGCGCCGTGCGGGACTCCACCAGCGAGGTGCCCGAGACGAGCACCGGCGCGATGGTCAGCCCGGCCAGGAAGCCGACCCCGACGAGCACCGCCAGCGAGCCGACGCCCCACAGCAGCTGGGCGGCCAGCCCGAAGGCGACCGCCGTCGCGACGAAGCGGGTGGCCAGCGTGCCGGGCAGGCGCGCGAGGCCGTAGACCAGCCCGGCGACCAGGCTGCCCGCGGCGAAGACGGCGAGGGCCACCCCGGAGAGCGCCGGCGCCCCCTCGGCCTCGGCGAAGCCGACCACCACGACGTCGATGGCGCCGAACACCGTGCCCACGGCCAGGTAGGTGACGGTGACGACCAGCAGCGTCGGCGTCAGCACCGCCCACCACCGGGCGGCCGACGCCCCGGCGACGGGGTGCGCCGGCGGGTCGGTGTCGCGGAGGGCGGCGAGCCAGAGGCCGCCGATCGTGCCGAGGACCACCCCGGTGAGGAAGCCGACGGGCGGCGCGACGAGCGTGGCCAGGAGCGTCACCAGCGGCGGACCGACGACGAAGACCACCTCGTCGGCGACGGCCTCGAACGCGAACGCCGTCTGCCGCCCCGCGGGGTCGAGCACCGCGGCCCACCGCGCGCGCACCAGCGAGCCGACGTTGGGGCTGCTGGCCCCGACCGCCGCGGCCAGCAGGAACCAGCTCCAGCGGGGTCCGCCGCCGACCACCGCCGCGACGAAGGCGACGCCGGTGAGCGCGAAGGCGGCCATCGCCAGGCGGAGCACCGGGCCCTGGCCGCGGCGGTCCATGGCCCGCGCCCACTGCGGTCCGGCGACGCCGTAGCTGAGGGCGAGGGCGCCGGCGACAGCACCGGCGAGGCCGTAGCTCCCGGTCTCCCGCGAGACCAGGAGCACCGCGCCCAGGCCGAGCATGGGGGCGGGCAGCCGCCCCACCCACCCGGCCAGGGAGAAGGCCACGGACCCGGGAACGGTGAAGAGGCAGCGGTAGGGGCTGAAGACGGTGCGGGCCGACACGGGTTCTCTCGCGCTTCCTGGCCACGGGCGAGTGCGGGACGTCCTCCGCCGGTCTCTCGGGTGGCGAGGGAACGGTAGCAACGCCTCCGCGGCGGGGGCCCGCGCATTTCCGGCCCGCCACGTGTCGCCCGTCGCGGCTACATTCGGCCCATGACCGGCGCCGACCTCCCCGACCCCGCGGTCCGCCGTGCCGTGGGCACCGTGGCCGCCGGCTCCGGCGGCCTGGTCGACCGGTACGGGCGCACCGCGACCGACCTGCGGGTCTCCCTGACCGACCGGTGCAACCTGCGCTGCACCTACTGCATGCCGCCGGAGGGTCTGCAGTGGCTGCCCAAGGTCGAGCAGCTCACCGACGACGAGGTCGCCCGCCTGGTGCGCATCGGGGTGGAGCACCTGGGCATCCGCGAGGTGCGCTTCACCGGGGGCGAACCGCTGCTGCGCCCGGGCCTGGTCGGCATCGTCGCCGCCGCGACGGCGCTCCACCCGCGGCCCGAGGTCAGCCTCACCACCAACGCCATCGGGCTCTCCCGCATGGCGCCCGCGCTCGCCGAGGCCGGGCTCGACCGCATCAACGTCAGCCTGGACACCCTCGACCGGGAGCGGTTCAAGACCCTCACCCACCGCGACCGGCTGGACGACGTCCTCGCCGGCCTGGCCGCCGCGCGGGACGCCGGGCTCACGCCGGTGAAGGTGAACGCCGTCCTGCTGCACGGGATCAACGACGTCGACGCCGTCCCGCTGCTGGACTACTGCCTGGAGCAGGGCTACGAGCTGCGCTTCATCGAGCAGATGCCGCTGGACGCCCACCACGCCTGGACGCGCGGTCGCATGGTCACCGCCGAGGACATCCTGGAGCGGCTGTCGGCGGCGCACGAGCTCACCCCCGACAGCGAGGAGCGGGGCTCGGCACCGGCCGAGCGCTGGCTGGTCGACGGCGGGCCGGCCACGGTGGGTGTGATCGCCTCGGTCACCCGCTCGTTCTGCGGCAGCTGCGACCGCACCCGGCTCACCGCCGACGGGCAGATCCGCAACTGCCTGTTCGCCCGCGAGGAGTCCGACCTCCGGACGGCGCTGCGCGAGGGCGCCACGGATGCGGAACTGGCGGACCGCTGGCGGATCGCGACCCTGGGCAAGCTGCCCGGCCACGGGATCGACGACCCGAGCTTCCTGCAGCCGACCCGGCCCATGTCGGCGATCGGCGGCTGAGTTGTCCAGCAACCCCACCACCCCGGCGGCGACCACCGTCACCGTCCGCTACTTCGCCGGCGCCCGCGCCGCCTCCGGCGTCGACACCGAGCGCTGCGAGGCCGCCAGCCTCGACGAGCTCGTCGGGCGGATCGCCGTCGCCCACGGAGAGCGGCTGGAGCGGGTGCTCACCGCCTGCTCGTTCCTGGTCGACGGCGCCCAGGCCCGCGACCGGGAGGCGCCGCTGCCCGCCGGTGCGGTCGTGGACGTGCTCCCGCCCTTCGCCGGGGGGTGAGCGAGGGCCGTCCGCCCCGTCGGCAGGCGCGACCGTGGAGGATGGCCGTTCCCGCGCCGACCCGGTCGGTCGGCGGCCGGATGGAGGAGGAGTCATGAGCATCTTCGACAGAGCGAAGGCGAAGGCCCAGGAGCTGTTCGGCCGGGCCGAGGAGCTGTACGGCGAGTCGCACGGCGACGCCGCGGCGAAGGTCGACGGGGAGGCCCACCGGCTGGAGGCCGAGGCGGAGGAGGCCGAGCTCGAGCGCGACGGGCGGACCGACGACGACGGCCTGGCCGGAGCACGCTGACCTCGCTCCGGACGGTTGGCCGGCCCGCCGCGGTGGTATTTCGTACGACATGGTTCCGTCGGGCGTGGCCGACGTGGCGCCGTGGGGTGACTGGCTCTCCGCGGCCGAGGGAGCGCTGCGCTTCCTGCACGGGTACGTCGGCTGGGACCTGTGGGTGGTCACCCACGTCGAGCACGACCGGCAGATCATCGTGCGCGCGTTCCCGGAGGCCGGCGTCCGCCCGGGCACGGAGCTGCCGTGGGCGCAGAGCTTCTGCCGCCAGATGATCGAGGGGAACGCACCGCGGGTGGCCACCGTGACCGCCGCCGTGCCGGCCTACGCCTCGCGGTCCTACGGCTCCATCCGCGACATCGCCGCCTACGTGGGCGTCCCCCTCGTGACCCGCGACCTCGAGTTGTTCGGGACGCTCTGCGGGATCGCCTTCCGCGCCAAGCCGCGCAGCGCCAGCCGCGAGCTCCCCGTCGTCGAGCACACTGCCCGCATGCTGAACACGTTGCTGGCCACCGACCTGCCGGGCCCCGTCGGGACGGAGGCCCGGTGAAGGCGCAGCGGCTGACCGGTGCGGTGACCCACCACGGCGAGGGGCCCGTGTGGTCGCCGGCGTGGGGCGGCCTGCGCTGCGTGGACATGCTCGCCGGTGACGTCCTCACGGTGGGCGAGGACGGCTCGGTCGCCCGCCGGCACGTCGCGGACGTCGCGGCGGTCGTCCGGCCGCGCCGCGGCGGCGGCGCGGTCATCGCGGTGGAGCGCGGGTTCGCCCTCGAGGGCCCCGACGGCACCCTCACCCTGCTGGACCCGGTGTGGACGAACCCCGACATCCGCATGAACGAGGGCGGCTGCGACCCCGATGGCCGCTTCTGGTGCGGCTCGATGGCCTACGACCAGACGCCGGGCGCCGCGTCGATGTACCGGCTGGACCCCGACGGCAGCGTGCACCACGTCTTCGGCGGGGTCACCGTCTCCAACGGGCTGGAGTGGAGCCCCGACGGGTCGCTGGCCTACTACGCCGACACGGCGACCCACCGCATCGACGTCTTCGACTACGAGGCCGGGGCAGGGCTGAGCGGGCGGCGCCCGTTCGTGACGTTCCCGGACGACGGCAACCCCGACGGGCTCACCGTCGACGCCGAGGGCGGGGTCTGGGTCGCGCTCTACGGCGGCGGCGAGGTGCACCGCTACGACCGCGACGGCCGGCGCGACGCCGTGGTGGAGCTGCCCACGCCGCAGGTGACGGCATGCACCCTCGGCGGCCGCGCCCTGGACCGGCTGTTCGTCACCACCTCCGCCGAGGGCGGCCTGGACGACGGCGTGGCCGGCTCGCTGTTCACCGTGGACGTCGGGGTGCGGGGGCTGCCGGTGCGCGAGTTCGCCGGCTGAGGCAGGCGCCTAGGGGCAGGCGACCCACTCCTCCTCACCGTCGCCGAACACCTGCCGCTTCCAGATGGGCAGCCGCTTCTTCACCTCGTCGACGAGCTCGGCGCAGGCGGCGAACGCCTGACCGCGGTGCGAGGCGCTGACCGCGCACGCGAGCGCGACGTCGCCGATGCCGAGCAGACCGACGCGGTGGCTCACCGCGACGGCGTGCAGCTCGGGGCGCGCGGCGAACTCCTCGGCCAGCTCGGTGATGACGTCGGCGGCGCTCGGGTGGCCGACGTACTCCAGCTCAGTCACCGAGCGGCCTCCGTCGTGGTCGCGGACGACGCCGGCGAAGGAGACCACGGCCCCCGCCGCCGCGACGGAGACGGCGTCCTCGTGCTCGGCGACGGACAGCGGCGTGTCCACGACCCTGGCGATCACGGCGCCGACGCTACCCCCGGCGGCGGGACGTCGAGGTCGACCGGATCGGCGAGGCCGGTGCAGTCGACCTCGACGACGTCGTGCGCCGCCAGGTAGCGGCGGGCGCCCTCGTCGCCGGTGGCCGTCTCCGCGACGCCGGCCCAGTGGTCGCGCCCGAGCAGCACCGGGTGGCCGCGGACGCCGTCGTAGGTGGCGGTCGCCAGCGCGTCCGGCGCGGCGTGGGCGACGACGGCCCGCAGCGCGGCGGGCGTGAGGCCCGGCATGTCGACCAGGGTCACCAGTGCGGCGTCCACCGTCCCCGGGAAGCCGCGCAGCCCGTCCAGGCCGGTGCGCAGCGAGGAGGCCATGCCCGATTCCCAGTCCCGGTTCGCCAGCACCGTCGCGCCCGTGAGGTCCGCGGTCCGCCAGACGTCCACCGCCCGGGCGCCGAGCACGACGAGGACGACGTCGCAGACCGCCCGCGCCGTCCGCACCGCCCGCTCGACCAGCAGGCTGCCCTCGTACTCGACCAGCGCCTTGGGCATGCCGTAGCGGCGGCCACCCCCGGCGGCCAGGACGAGGGCTGCGGTGCTCATCCCCCCACTCTCTCAGCGGGCGTAGACGGCGACCTCGGAGGCCTTCACGCCGGCCCACACCTCCGCGCCCGGGACGAGACCCATCTCGGCGAAGGAGGTCGCCGTGACGTCGGCGACCAGCTGCACCTCCCCGGTGAGCTCGCAGCGCACGGTGGCGCCGTGCGGCGTCGCCCCGACCAGGCGTTGCCGCCAGAGGTTGCGGGTGCTGCCGTCGGGGCGGGAGGCGTAGAGCGCCACCGACTCGGGACGGACCGCCGCGAACACCGGCCCGGTGGCCTCCTCGGCCACCACGACCACCGCGCCGCCGTCGAGCCGCACCACGCGCCCCTCCCCGGTGCCCGGCAGGAGCGACAGCCCGACCAGCCGGGCCACGTAGTCGGTACGCGGCCGGCGGGCCACCTCGGCCGGGCTGCCGGCCTGCACGACCCGCCCCTCCTCGACGACGACGACGCGGTCGGCGAGCGCCATCGCGTCCACCGGATCGTGCGTGACGAGCACGGTGCTGCCGCGGAACCCCGCGAGGTGCCGGCGCAGCTCGGCGCGCACGGTGAGCCGGGTGCGCGCGTCCAGGGCCGACAGCGGCTCGTCGAGCAGCAGCAGCGCCGGGTCGCCGACGAGCGCCCGGGCCAGCGCGGCCCGCTGTGCCTGACCGCCGGAGAGCTGGGCGGGTCTGCGGCTCCCCAGCCCCTCGAGCCCGACCCGGGTCAGCCACTCCTCGGCGGCCGCCCGTGCCCGCGCCCGCGCCGCACCCCGGGTGCGCAGGCCGAAGGCGACGTTGTCGACCACGCTCAGGTGCGGGAAGAGCAGCGCGTCCTGGAAGACCATCCCGAGGGCGCGCCGGTGGGCGGGGACGGACGCGCCCTCGCCGTCGTCCCAGACCTCGCCGTCGACGACGACCCGGCCGCGGTCGGGGGGCAGCAACCCCGCCAGCACGCGCACGAAGGTCGACTTCCCCGCGCCGTTGGGACCGAGGAGGGCCAGCACCTCGCCGTCGGCGACCTCGACCTCGACCCGCAGGTCGAGGTCGCCCCGGCGGGTGGCGACCGTCGCGGTCAGGCTCATACCGGCGCCCGGCCGAGCCAGCGGTCGCGGAGCAGCAGCAGCGTGGCCAGGGAGACGGCCAGCAGCACCACCGAGAGCACGATCGCCGCGTCGGGATCCCGCTGCAGCGCGAGGTAGACCGCGAGCGGCATCGTCTGCGTGGTGCCGGGGAAGTTGCCGGCGAAGGTGATGGTGGCGCCGAACTCGCCGAGCGCCCGGGCCCAGCAGAGCACCGCGCCGGCCGCGACGCCGGGGGCGACGAGCGGGAGGGTGACGCGGCGGAACGTCGTCCAGCGGCCGGCGCCGAGCGTGGCGGCGACGTCCTCGAAGCGGGCGTCGGCGGCCCGCAGGGCGCCCTCGACGCTGATGACCAGGAACGGCATGGCCACGAAGGTCTCGGCGATGACGACGGCGGTGGTGGTGAACGGGATCGTGATGCCGAAGGCGTCGTCCAGCCAGGAGCCGACGATCCCCTGCCGGCCCAGCACGAGGAAAAGCGCGACGCCGCCGACGACCGGGGGCAGCACCAGCGGCACGGTGACCAGCGCCCGGAGCACCGCGCGGCCGCGGGCCCGGGAGCGGGCGAGGACCCAGGCGAGCGGGACCCCCAGCAGCAGCGACAGGCCGGTGGCGAGCGTCGCCGACACCAGCGACAGCCGCAGCGCCTGGCCCACCCCCGGCGCGGCGAGCTGGGTGGCCAGCTCCGACCACGGGGTGCGCGCCAGCAGCCCGAGCAGCGGGAGGGTCAGGAAGGCGACGCCCAGGGCCGCCGGGACGAGGAGGGGCACCGGGACGCGGGTGCCCTCGGGAGCGCGGCTCACGGCTGCTGGAACCCGGCGTCGGCCAGCGCGGCCTGCCCCTCGTCGGAGAGCACCAGGTCGACGAAGGCGGCGGCAGCGTCCGGGTTCGGGGCGTCCTGCAGGGCGGCGACCGGGTAGCGGTTGCGGGCGGCGCCGGACTCGCGGAAGGGGAGGGCGCGGACGCCGCCGTCGGAGGAGACGTCGGAGCGGTAGACCAGCCCGGCGTCGACCTCGCCGAGCTGCACCTTGGTGAGCACGCCGCGGACGTCGTCCTCGAGGGTGTCCGGCGCCCCGGCCAGACCGGCGGCCTCGAGCACCTCCGCCGCGGCGGCGCCGCAGGGCACCTCCGGCGCGCAGACGGCGAGCACGTCGTCGACCCCGAGCAGGTCGGCCAGGCCGGGGGTGCCCGCGCCCGACCTCCGCTCGATGCCGGCGGGGTCGTCCGCCGGCACGGCGAGCAGCAGCTCGTTGGCGGCGAAGGGCTGCGGGGCACCCACCAGGTCGGCGACCCGGTCCATCTGCGCCTCGTCGGCGGAGGCGAAGACGTCGACGGGGGCGCCCTGCTCCAGCTGCGTGGCCAGCCCGGAGCTGCCGGCGAAGCTGAAGCGCACCTCCAGGCCCGGGTGCTCCCCCTCGAGCCGGCCGCCGAGCTCGGTGAAGACGTCGGTGAGCGAGGCGGCGGCGAAGACGGTGAGGGTGCCGGAGAGCCGGCCGCCCGCAGCCGCGCCGGCGTCCGCCTCCGACGACGCGCCGCAGCCGGGGAGGGCCAGCAGCACCGCCACGAGCAGCGCACGCGCGCGCACGGCACCTCCTCGGTCGACCGCTCCTGCGGCAGACTTCACCAGTTGAACCCGCAGCCGCGCAAGCCCTGCGCGGCGCAGCTCCGCAGATGCGGACTACGGGACGTCGACGCTCACCTGGGTTGCCTTCACCGTCGCTACCGCCCGGACGCCCACGACCAGCCCCAGCTCGTCGGCCGCCTCGCGAGACATGAGGGAGACGACGCGGAAGGGCCCGGCCTGGATCTCGACCTGCGCCATGACGCCGTCGCGGAGGACGTTCGTGACGATGCCGGCCAGCCGGTTGCGGGCCGAGGACGGCGTCGTCCCGGGCTCCGGAGCCTCGCGCAGCTGCGTCGCCAGCCGGGCGAGGTCCGCGCCGTCGACCACCGCCGGCCCCCCGCCGTCCCGGCGCGCCGGGAGCCGGCCGCTGTCGACCCAGCGCCGCACCGTGTCGTCGCTGACGCCGAGCAGCGCGGCCGCCTCGGCGATGCGGTAGGTGGCGGCCACGGCCAGACCCTAGCCGCGGTTGTGGACGGCGGGCGTTCCCCACAGGCCGCTTCCCCGGGCCGTCGGCGGGGGCGGGGAGCATGCCGGGCGTGATCGACGACGCCTGGCTCGCAGACCTCCTCCGGCACCGCGCCGCAGTGCTCACCGACGCCCGGGTCGCGTCGGAGCTCGCGGCCACGCTCAGCAGCACCGGGCTCCCCCTCGACGACGGCGGCCCGGCCGGGCGGACCCTGCGCGACGCGCTCGACGAGACCTGGGAGCGCGGCTGGCAGCCGGCCGACGTCACCCACGCCGCCCGGCGGGAGGCCGGCGCCGGATCGGTCCCGCTGGTCGTGGCGCTGATCGCCGAGCACGCGCGCCGCACCGACGCGGTCTCGCGGGCGCCGGAGACCTGGGTCGGGCAGCTGCGGGAACTGGGGGCCCTGGACGTGGACGCCGGCGAGAGCGCCGCGGTCAGCGCCTGGCAGCGGGCCGAGCGCCGTCCGCCCGCCGAGGCGTGGCGCACCGTGCTGCAGGTGGCCGGGCTGCTGCGGTGCACGGCCCGGCTCGAGGTGCTGGTGCCGCCCCCGTCGCGGTGGGGCGCACCACGGCCGGGCGCCGACCGGCCGGCCGCGGGCGGCGACGACCGGGCGTTGCGGCGCATCCGCGCCCTGCTGGCCAAGGCCGAGTCCACCGAGTTCCCCGAGGAGGCGGAGGCGCTGACGGCCAAGGCGCAGGAGCTCATGACCCGGCACGCGGTGGATGCCGCGCTGCTCGGCGGTGGCGCGGCTACGGCCGTCGACGTCGACACCCGGCGGGTGCACGTCGCCGACCCCTACGCGCGCGCCAAGACGCAGCTGCTGGGCGCGGTCGCGGAGGCGAACGACGTGCAGCTCGTCTGGTACCAGGGTCTGGGCATCGCCACCCTCGTCGGCCTCCGGTCCGACCTGGACGCCGTGGAGCTGCTGTTCACGTCCCTGCTGCTGCAGGTCGCGCAGGCACTGGCCGCCGCGGAGCGGCAGGAGGGCCGCTCCGCGGCGCGGTCGTTCCGCCGCGCGTTCCTGCTCGGCTACGCGCACCGCATCGGCGAGCGGCTGGCCGCGGCGCGGCTGCGGGCGACCACGGAGGCGGGGGTGGAACGGGGCGTGGACCTGCTCCCCGTGCTGCGGTCGCGGCAGGAGGCGGTGGCGGCCCGGACGGCCGAGCTGTTCCCCCGGCTCCGGTCCAGCCGCAGCCGGTCCTCGGTCGACGCGGGCGGGTGGCACGCCGGCCGGGCCGCGGCCGAGCACGCCGAGGTCGGCCCCCGGCGCTCGCCGCTCCGCTGACCCGTCGCCGGCCCCTGTCGCCGAGCCCGCTCGCCGCTCCCACTGGCCCCCGTTCACCCTTCCCGCCCGCCGTGACCACCTGGCCACCGCGACAGCCGGGGCCACGGGACTATTTCTCGGACATGCGTTCGAAGACGGAGGTTGACGGCCCCGGTCACGAGATACCGCTGGACGAGCTCGCCCTGGCGATCACCAGCGGGGCGGTGCGGCTGGCGGCGGCGACGGCCACCTGGCTCCGGCTGGTGGCGGAGTTCGACGAGCGGGGCGGCTGGCACGGCGTCGGCATCCGCTCCTGCGCACACTGGCTGGCCTGGCAGTGCGGCATGGGCCCCGGCGCGGCACGGGAGCACGTCCGGGTCGCCCGCGCCCTGCCCGGCCTGCCGCGGATCGAGGCGGCGGTCACGGCGGGCCGCCTCTCCTACTCCAAGGTGCGGGCGCCGACCCGCGTCGCGGAGCCCGACTCCGAGGCGGCGCTGCTCGAGTTCGCCCTCACGGCCACCGCCTCCCAGACCGAGCGATTCTGCCGACAGTGGCGGCGGGTCGACGAGACGGCGGCCTCCGGAGGCCGGCCGGTCGAGCGCGAGCAGTTCTTCGAGCCGGTCCGCTGCACCGTTCCCGCGGGAACGCGACGTGGGCCAGCGCACCGTTTGCCGCGGACCGCCGCAGGGGAGAGGCAGCCGGTGCCTCCCTCCCCCGAGCGGGACAACCCCGCCGGCGCCAGCGCCTCCGTCCGCACCCGCCGCATCCGCGAGTTCGCCCGCGAGGTGCTCGGCTACGACGACTTCCGTCCCGGGCAGGAGCGCGCCATGCAGGCCGTCGTCGGCGGGCGCGACACCCTCGCGGTGCTGCCCTCCGGCGCCGGGAAGACGGCGGTCTACCAGGTCGCCGGCCAGCTCCTCGACGGCCCGGTGCTGGTCGTCTCGCCGCTGATCGCCCTGCAGCGGGACCAGGTGGAGCGGCTCACCGAGCTGGAGGACCGCGCCGGCCGCGCCGCGCAGCTCAACTCCACCCTCTCGGCCGGCGACCAGCAGGAGGCCCTCGACGGCCTCGGTGACGGAACGGTCCGCTTCCTCTTCCTGGCCCCCGAACAGCTGGCCAAGCAGGAGGTGGTCGACGTGATCGCCAAGGCGGGGCCCGCTCTGTTCGTCGTCGACGAGGCGCACTGCGTCTCGGCGTGGGGCCACGACTTCCGCCCCGACTACCTGCGCCTGGGCAGCGTCATCGAGCAGCTCGGCCACCCGACGGTGCTCGCGCTCACGGCCACCGCGGCTCCCCCGGTGCGGGCGGAGATCGTGGAGCAGCTCGGCATGCGCGACCCCGCGGTGGTCGTCGCCGGCTTCGACCGGCCGGAGATCCGCCTGGAGGTCGACCACCACGCCGACGCGCGGGGCAAGCAGGACGCCGTCCTCGACCGGGTGCTCGCCGAGGTCGGCGACGGGCGCGGCCCCGGCATCGTCTACAGCGCCACCCGCAAGGGCACCGAGGAGATCGCCGCCACGCTCGCCGAGCGGGGACTGCGCACGCACGCCTACCACGCGGGGCTGAAGAAGTCCGACCGCGAGGAGACCCAGCGGGCCTGGATGGACGACGAGCTGGACGTCGTCGTCGCCACCACCGCCTTCGGCATGGGCATCGACAAGCCCGGTACCCGCTTCGTCGTCCACGCCGAGCCCGCCGACTCGGTGGACAGCTACTACCAGGAGATCGGCCGGGCCGGCCGCGACGGCGAGCCGGCCCTCGCCGTCCTGGTCTACCGGCAGGAGGACCTGGGGCTGCGCCGGTTCTTCGCCGCGGGCGCCCCGGCCGAGGAGGAGCTGCAGCAGGTCGCCGGCCTGGTCCAGGCCGCCGCCGCGGCGGGCATCGACGACGGCGTCGACGTCAAGGCGCTGCGCGAGGAGACCGGCCGGGCCGCCACCCCCCTGGTGCGCGACCTCAACCTCCTCGAGCAGGTCTCCGCCGTCGTCCTGGACGAGGACGGCGCCGCGCACCCCGCCGACGGCGCCCCGCCGCCCGGCGAGGCCGCCGAGCAGGCCCGGGAGCTCGCCGAGCACCACGAGAAGGTCGACCAGTCCCGCGTGGAGATGATGCGCGGCTACGCCGAGACCACCGAGTGCCGTCGCCAGTTCCTGCTCGGCTACTTCGGCGAGCAGCTCGACGAGCCCTGCGGCAACTGCGACAACTGCTCGGCCGGCACCGCCCGCGAGCACGTCGCCACCGAGCCCGCGGACACCCCCTTCCCCGTGGAGACGCCGGTCGAGCACACCGAGTGGGGGCCCGGCGTCGTGATGCGGGTCGAGGACGACCGCCTCACCGTGCTGTTCGACGAGGTCGGTTACAAGACCCTCGGCCTCGCCGCCGTCCTGGACCACGACCTGCTGCGCCCGCGCGGCTGACCGGCCACCCGCTTCGACCTGCGGGACCGGCCGATCCCACCCATGATCATCCGCAGGAGAGCGGGTCGACGCGCCTGGAGCAGACAGGGCACGGACCCGGGAGAAGGAGTGCACGCGTGAAGGTCCTCGGCATCAACGCGATCTACCACGACCCCGCGGCGGCGCTCGTCGTCGACGGCCGCATCGTGGCGGCCGCGGAGGAGGAGCGGTTCAGCCGCCGCAAGCACGGCAAGCGCCCGCTGCCGTGGAGCGCCTGGGAGCTGCCGGAGCTCTCCGCCGCGTGGTGCCTGAAGACGGCCGGCATCCGGCCAGAGGAGCTCGACGCGGTCGCCTACTCCTTCGACCCCGGCCTCATGACGACGCCGGAGGAGACCGGCCTGTTCGACGACGGCGACACCATGCGCAAGAAGTACGCCGAGATGGCGCCCGACTTCCTGGCGCACGCGCTCCCCGGCCTGGACCCGGCGAAGGTCCGCTTCGTCAAGCACCACGTCGCCCACGCCGCCTCGGCGGGCAAGGCGGCGCCACAGCGCGACAACGCCGTCCTCGTGCTCGACGGCCGCGGCGAGGCG
Organism: Blastococcus sp. SYSU DS0541; assembly: GCF_054050875.1. Lineage (NCBI taxonomy): Bacteria > Bacillati > Actinomycetota > Actinomycetes > Geodermatophilales > Geodermatophilaceae > Blastococcus > Blastococcus sp. SYSU DS0541. The sequence goes on from NZ_JBJHAD010000011.1 coordinate 119,000, forward strand.
CACAGCCACCTCGCCGGCCGATACGTCGACGGGCAGCTGGAGGTGCTCGCCGGGCAGGCGCTCCCCCACTCCCTGGGCCTGATGTACGAGGAGCTCACCGACCACCTGGGCTTCCTGCGCAGCTCCGACGAGTTCAAGGTCATGGCGATGGCCTCCTACGGCAAGCCGCGCTTCCTCGGGGAGCTGTCGGAGCTCATCCGCGCCACCGACGACGGCGGCTTCCGCACCGAGAAGATCGACTTCGCCGAGTTCGCGCCGCGCCTGGCAAAGGACGAGCAGTGGACCGAGGCCCACGCCGACCTCGCCGCGAGCGTGCAGACCCGCCTCGAGGAGGTGCTGGTCGACCTCGCCCGCTGGGTGCACGAGCAGACCGGCGAGAAGACGCTCACCATGGCCGGCGGCACCGCGCTGAACTGCGTCGCCAACACCCGCATCCTCGCGGAGAGCCCGTTCGAGCAGGTGTGGGTGCAGCCCGCCGCCGGTGACGCCGGCACCGCGCTGGGCGCCGCCCTCCACGTCGCCGCCGAGCTCGGCGAGCGCACCGAGCCGATGGCCGGCGCAGCGCTCGGCCGCGGCTGGAGCGACGACGAGATCGAGCAGGTCCTGCAGACGGCGGCGATCGACTACGAGCGCCCCGACGACGTGGCCGAGGCCGTCGCCGAGGTGCTCGCCGACAACGGCATCGTCGCCTGGTTCCAGGGGCGCAGCGAGTACGGCCCCCGCGCGCTGGGCCACCGGTCGCTGCTCGCCCACCCCGGCTTCGAGGCCAACCTCGAGCGGATGAACGACGTCAAGGGCCGCGAGCAGTTCCGCCCGGTCGCGCCGATGGTGCTCCTGGAGCGGGCTCCGGAGATCTTCAGCCGCGGGCCGATCCCCTCGCCCTACATGCTCTTCGTGCACGACGTCGCCGGGGAGTGGCGCGACCGCATCCCCACGGTCACCCACGTCGACGGCACGGCGCGGATCCAGACCATCGATCCGGCGACCGAGCCGCTGGTGCACCGCATGATCTCGGCGTTCGAGCGGCGCACCGGCCTGCCCGTGGTCGTCAACACCAGCCTGAACACCGCCGGCCGCCCGATGGTCGACGACCCGCGCGACGCCCTGGAGTGCTTCGGCTCGGCGCCGGTGGACCTGCTCGCGATCGGGCCCTTCGTCGTCCGCCGGTCCAAGGCGACGCCGCGCCCCGGGCGCGGCTGAGCCGGACGGCCGGGCCGTGTATCGGTTCGGCCACACCGTTCCCTCGCCGGGGTGGCGGCCGTTATCCGGGCCCGAGCACGGGTAACGGCTCCTGGCAGTCACCTGTCAAGAACCTGGCAGGTCGGACGACCTAGAGGGAGGACATGATGTCTGCAACCCGCGGAAACACCGGCGCGGATCGACGAGGCCTGACCTGGCCGCAGATGCTCGCCGCGGCCATCGGCGCGATCTACCTGCTGGTGGGGATCGTCGGATTCTTCGTCACCGGCTTCGACGACTTCTTCGCGCACGACACCGGCGAGACCATCCTCGGCTTCGAGGTCAACCCGTTCCACAACATCGTCCACATCCTGATCGGCGCGGCGGGCCTGGCGCTGTTCCGGACGCTGAGCGGCGCCCGCACCTACGGGTGGCTGCTGGCGATCGGGTACGGCGCCACGTTCGTCTACGGCCTGTTCGCCGTGGACCAGGAGTGGGACTTCCTGAGCCTCAACTGGGCCGACAACTGGCTGCACCTGGTCAGTGCTCTCGCCGGCCTGGTGATCGCCCTGGGTCCGGTGCGCAACGCCGTCGAGGGGCGCACCCGCACCTGAGCGACATCCCCGTCCCGAGCCGGGCTCCGCACACGCGGGGCCCGGCTCGTGCCGTCCCGGGGGCTCCGCGGACCCCTGGCGCGACGCCGGTCACGCCCGCCGCTACCTTGCGGGGCATGGACTTCGCTCTCTCCGCCAAGGCCGAGGACGTCTGCGCACGCGCGTGGGACTTCATGCGGGAGCACGTGTTCCCCGCCGAGCCGGTCTACGACGCCTGGCGCGCCGAGCGCGGCCACGACAACCACGAGCACCCGCCGATCCTCGAGGAGCTCAAGGCCGAGGCGCGCAAGCGGGGCCTGTGGAACCTGTTCCACCACGAGGTCGGGGGGCTCTCCAACCTCGAGTACGCCTCGGTCGCCGAGATCACCGGCTGGTCGCCCGTCATCGCCCCCGAGTCGATGAACGTGGGCGCGCCGGACACCGGCAACATGGAGACGCTCATGCTCTTCGGCACGCCGGAGCACAAGGAGCGCTGGCTGAACCCGCTGCTGGAGGGCGAGATCCGCTCCGGCTTCGCGATGACCGAGCCCGACGTCGCGTCGTCGGACGCCCGCAACATCCAGACCTCGATCGTGCGGGACGGCGACGAGTACGTCATCAACGGCCGCAAGTGGTGGACCTCCGGGGCCGCCGACCCGCGCTGCCAGATCTTCATCGTCATGGGCAAGACCGACCCCGACGGCCCGCCGCACCGCCAGCAGTCGATGGTGCTCGTCCCCCGCGACACCCCGGGGCTGGAGATCATCCGGCACCTGCCCGTGTTCGGGTACCAGGACCAGCACGGCCACTCCGAGCTGCGGTTCACCGACGTCCGGGTCCCGGTCAGCAACATCCTCTCCGGCGAGGGTGACGGCTTCATGATCGCCCAGGCGCGGCTCGGCCCCGGCCGCATCCACCACTGCATGCGCGCCATCGGCATGGCCGAGCGCGCGCTCGCGCTGATGGTCGAGCGCAGCAAGAACCGCGTCGCCTTCGGCCGCCCGCTGGCCGAGCAGGGCACGGTGCGGGAGGCGATCGCGCTGTCCCGGATCGAGATCGACCAGGCGCGCCTCTACGTGCTGAAGACGGCGGACCTCATCGACAAGTACGGGGCCAAGGGCGCCCGCACCGAGATCTCGGCCATCAAGGTCGCCGCCCCGAAGGTCGCGCTCGACGTCATCGACCGCGCCATCCAGGTGCACGGCGGCGCCGGCGTCAGCAACGACACGGTGCTGGCCCGCTTCTACGCCAGCGCCCGCACCCTGCGCATCGTCGACGGCCCCGACGCGGTGCACATCCGCGGCGTGGCCAAGGAGGAGCTGGCGCGGGAGCGCCCCTACTCGGGCTGAGGAAGGACCGCTGCCCCGACCGCTCGCACGGTCGCGGCGGCCCCTGCACCGGGGCCGCCGCGACACCTCTTTGGGCTCAGGGCGTCAGCGTCGTCCCGAAGCCGCCGCCGGCGAGCTTCGCCATCAGCTGCGTGCGGTCCAGCCCCACCTCGGCGAGCGCGTCGCCGTCGCGGTCGGTGTCGATCTGGTCGGAGAACCGCTGCTCCACCTTCTCCGCCGTGTCGTTGTCCCCCTCGGTGCGCAGCACGCGCACCAGCTCCGTCTTGTCCAGCTTCACGGGTCCTCCTTCGCCGTTCCCTGGGCTCGGAGTGTGGTGTGGATCACCCGGACCCGCAACGGCGGGCCCGCGCTCAGCCCCGGGTGGCGCGCCGGACGAGGTACGCGCCCACGGCCGCCAGCACCACGGCCACCGCGAGCTGCGCGATCGCCACACCGGTCTGGTCGCTGGCGAACCAGGTGGGCGTCGAGACCAGCAGCACGACCGCGACCCCCAGCACGAGCAGGCCGACGAGGCGCTCCCGGCGGCGGGACGTGGGCGACGGAGGACGGCCGGGCTCGGGCGCTGACATGCCTCCAGCCTGCCAAAGGGGTAGCGGCACCCCGGACGGGGAACCCTGGTGGGGACCCGACCCCGGCCGCGTCGGCGTAGGTTGCGACGACGCAGGTCGAGCCGACCCGGAGGTCCCCATGCCGCAGACGTCCCCGCAGGCAGCCGTGCTCACCGAGCTCGAGCCCGTGGTCGCCGAGAACCTCGACCGGCACATCAGGATGGCCAAGGAGTGGCATCCGCACGACTACGTCCCGTGGGACGAGGGGCGGAACTTCGCCTTCCTCGGCGGGGAGGACTGGTCCCCGGAGCAGTCCCGGCTCGACGCGACCGCCAAGGCGGCCATGTTCGTGAACCTGCTGACCGAGGACAACCTGCCCAGCTACCACCGCGAGATCGCCACCCGCTTCGGCCGGGACGGCGCCTGGGGGCAGTGGGTCGGCCGCTGGACGGCCGAGGAGGGGCGGCACGGCGTCGCGCTGCGGGACTACCTCGTCGTCACCCGCGGGGTCGACCCGGTCGAGCTCGAGCGCGCCCGGATGGACTACATGACCACCGGCTACGACTCCGGCGACAAGTCCCCGCTCGAGGCCGTCGCGTACGTCTCGTTCCAGGAGCTGGCCACGCGGGTCTCGCACCGCAACACCGGCAAGGCCACCGGCGACCCGATCGCGGACAAGCTGCTGGCCCGCATCGCCACGGACGAGAACCTGCACATGATCTTCTACCGGAACCTGGTGACGGCGGCGTTCGACATCGACCCGGACGAGATGATGAAGGCCGTCGCCAAGGAGGTCATGACCTTCGAGATGCCCGGCGCGACCATGGCCAACTTCCGCAGGAACTCCACGATCATCGCGAAGGCCGGCATCTACGACCTGCGGCTGCACCACGACGAGGTGGTCAGCCCGATCCTGCGCACCTGGAAGGTCTTCGAGCGCAGCGACCTCGGCCCCGAGGGCGAGCGGGCCCGCGAGGAGCTCGCCGGCTTCCTGACCGGCCTGGACGCCGAGGCCACCCGGTTCGTGGAGAGCCGCGAGCGGATGCGCGCCCGCATGGCGGCCAGGGGCGAGGTCCCGGTCCAGGTCTGACGGGGGCCTGCGGGGGCTCAGAGGCGGCAGGCCATCACGATCTCGTCGCGGTCGTCGCCGGGGGCCACGCGGATCGCGCCGGGCAGGCGGCCCACCTCGGTGTAGCCCAGGCCCTTGTAGAAGTCGTCCACACCGGTGCCCCCGCGGGCGGTCAGGTGCACGAACTCCCACCCCCGCTCGCGGGCGATCCGGTGCACGCCCTCCATCAGCACCCGGCCCAGGCCCTGCCCCTGCCGCGACGGGTGCACCTGCACCCGGAGCACGGTGCCCCAGTGGCGGCGCAGCGGGCTCAGCGAGCCGACGACGCTGGCGAACCCCGCCGTCCGGCCGTCCACCTCGAGCAGCGCCAGCACGTCGCGGCCGGAGTGGATGCCCTCCAGCAGCTTGTCCAGCAACGGCACGACGTCGTCCTCGGTGACCGGCGGCACGAAGCCGACCGCGCCCCCGGCGTTGCTCACGTCGACCCAGCAGCGCAGCAGCTCGCCGCGCAGCGTGTCGTCGACGGTGGAGACGGGGCGGACGACGGCGGCGGGCACACCGTCATTCTCCGCCCCGCCCCGGACCTCCCTCGACGCGGGCCTCAGCCGGCCTTGCTCGGCGGCTCGCCGGCGGCGCGCGCCTCGGCCGCACGCTGCGGGTCGTAGGCGCAGGCGTCGGCGACGTCGGTGGCCGGGCCGTCCACCGGCTCGGGGGCCTGCGGTGCCTGCGTCTCGTCGCCCGGCGGCTGCGATCCGGCCGCGGGCACGGGCACGCGCGGGTCGATCGCCTCCTCGACCAGCGCGCGGATGGCGTCGTAGTCGGGGTAGGCCGGGTCGATCACCGACGGGTCGAGGACGACGCTGCGGATCTCGGCGTCCTTCACGCGGAACGCCAGGTCGACGAAGTCGTCCAGCCGCGACCGCGGGATGTCGGTGCTGACGATGTCCTCGGTCGTCGCGGCCAGCTGCTGGTAGCGCTGCAGCAGCGTCACCGGGTCGGCGGCCTCGACGATCGCGGAGATCGTGCAGCGCTGCCGCTCCATCCGGTCGTAGTCGGTGAGCCCGAACCGGCCCCGCGCGAACTGCAGGGCGGTGTCGCCGTCCATCTCGCGGTCCGGCCCCGGCGCGATGTAGTCGTCGGGCAGCTCGCCGGTGCCCGGGTCGCCGTTGATCGGCACGTAGTAGTTGACGTTCACGGTGATGCCACCGAGCGCGTCGACCAGCCGGCTGAACCCCTCGAGGTTGACCAGCACGAAGTAGTCGATGCGCAGCCCCAGGGCCTCCCCGACGCCGAGCTTCAGGAAGTCGGCACCCGGGTCGTCGGTCGGGCCCAGGGCGTCGGGGTACCAGGCCGGGCCGTTGCGGTAGACGGCGTTGAGCAGGCTCTCGCTCTCGCTGCCGGCGTCGAAGCCGTCGGGGTAGAGCTCGCCGAGCGGGCTGTCCTCGGGGAAGGGCAGGTCCTGCAGGTTGCGGGGCAGGCTGATCAGCACCGTCTCGCCGGTCTCGACGTCGGTGCTGGCCACGATGACGGTGTCCGTGCGCACGCCCTCGCGGCCCTCGCCGCCGTCGCCACCCAGCAGCAGCACGTTCACCCGGTCCCGGCCGCCGAAGAGCTCGGCGGACTCCTCCTCGTCGACGGTCGCCGACTGCCGCTCGTCGTCGAAGACCCCGGCGATGAGGTCGCGCGACGTCGTGGCCAGCCGGCCGACGAGGACGGCGGGGGCGGCGATCGCCGCCACGAGCACCGCCACGACCAGACCTCCGACGACGTGCCGGCCGCGGGAGGTGCCCGGGGGCACCAGCATCCGGTAGCCGGCGACGACGACGGCGATCCACAGCAGCGCCAGGACGCCCACGCCGACGGTCGCCCAGAGCAGCGCGTCCGTGTCGACGAACGTCCGGGCGGCGAACCGCTGCCCGCCGGTGGCGAGCCACGCGGCGGCCCCGGCGAGCAGGAGGAAGACGGTCAGCACGGCCGCCCCGAGCCGACGCCGCCCGGCGGCGAGCAGCCCGGTCCCGGGCACCAGCGCGCCGAGGGCGGTCCAGCCCAGGGCCGCGCCGAAGCCGCGCCGCCGGGCCGGTCGCGGGGGGCGCTCGCCCGGCTGCGAGGAGAGGGGTGTCGTCCCGTCCGTCATCCCGCGGCCCCCGCGGCGCACCAGCTCACCGGGCCATGCTCCCACCGTCGGGCCTGGTGGGGGCGTCGACGGGGAGCGGCCCGGGCAGGACCGCCCGATCGTGGACACCGGCGTCCGGACGGCGGGGAGTCGGTGTCGGTGGCCCTCCGTAAGCTCCCGGGCGTGCGCCTGGCCACCTGGAACGTCAACTCGATCCGCACCCGCGTCGACCGCGTCGCCGCCTTCCTGGAGCGGCACGACGTCGACGTCCTGGCCATGCAGGAGACCAAGTGCCGGGACGACCAGTTCCCGCAGGACCGGTTCACCGCCCTGGGCTACGAGGTCGCGCACGTGGGCTACTCGCAGTGGAACGGGGTCTCGATCCTGTCCCGCGTGGGGCTGGAGGAGGTGACCGTCGGGTTCCCCGGCCAGCCCTGCTGGGGCGAGGACACCACCTGCGAGGCCCGCGCCCTCGCCGCCACGTGCGCCGGCGTCCGGGTGTGGAGCCTCTACGTGCCCAACGGGCGCACGCTGGCCGACCCGCACTACACCTACAAGCTCGAGTGGCTGGCCGCGCTGCGGGACACCGCGGCCGGCTGGCTCGCCGACGACCCGGCCGCGCAGGTCGCCCTCGTCGGCGACTGGAACATCGCCCCGCAGGACGACGACGTGTGGGACATGTCGGTCTTCAGCACCTCGACGCACGTCTCCGAGCCGGAGCGGGCGGCGTTCCGGGCGGTGGTCGACGCCGGGTACGCCGACGTGGTGCGGCCGCACGCCCCCGGGCCCGGCGTCTACACCTACTGGGACTACACCCAGCTGCGCTTCCCGCGCCGCGAGGGCATGCGCATCGACTTCGTGCTCGGCTCTCCCGCGCTGTCAGCACGGGTCGGCGGGGCCTTCATCGACCGCGAGGAGCGCAAGGGCAAGGGCGCCAGCGACCACGCCCCGGTCGTCGTCGACCTCACCTGAGACTGAGCCCCGTCCCGGTCCTCCCGGCCCGGGGGCCGGGCCTCCCTATGCTGGCTCCCCGTGCTCGTGCTGCTGCCCCCGTCGGAGACCAAGGCCCCCGGGGGCGACGGCCCACCCCTCGACCTCGGCGCGCTCACCGCGCCGGAGCTGACCCCGGTGCGCAGCCGGCTCGCGGGGGCGCTGGTCGCGCTCGCCGACGACGTCCCGGCGTCCCGCGCCGCGCTGGGCCTCTCCCCGAAGCAGGACGACGAGATCGCCCGCAACGCGGCGCTGCTCACCGCCGGCACGCTCCCCGCCCTGCACCGCTACACCGGCGTCCTCTACGACGCCCTCGACGTCGGCTCGCTCACCCGTGCGCAGCGGGCCCGCGCGGAGCGGCGGCTCGCCGTCGGCTCGGCGCTGTTCGGGCTGGTCGGCGGGGGCGACCGCATCCCGGCCTACCGGCTGTCGGCCGGGTCCGCGCTGCCCGGGCTGCCGACCCTCCGCGCGCTGTGGAAGCCGGTGCTCGGCCCCGTGCTCGAGCGCACCGAGGGGCTCGTCGTCGACCTGCGCAGCGGCTCCTACGCCGCGCTGGCCCCGGTGCCCGGCGCGGTCGGCGTCAGCGTGCTGAGCGAGCGACCCGACGGCGCGCGCTCCGTCGTCAGCCACTTCAACAAGGCGCACAAAGGACGGCTCGCCCGACTGCTCGCCACCACCACGGCGGAACCGGGTGACGTCGTGAGGCTCAGGAGCCTGCTGAGGCGGGCGGGGTTGCACGTGGAACATGACGGCGGAACGGCGCTGACGCTGGTCGTCCCGGCGCACTGAGGGCGATCTCTCGGGTTGTGTCCGAACGGTTGGTTGCGCGCAACCCGCCCCCCGTGGCATAACTGCGGGGACCCGGCGTGCCCGAACAACGCGGCACACAGGCGTCTCGTATCCGGCGACCGCCGGGGCAGAAGGGCTTCGGTGGACGGATCGGACCGTACGGTCCACGCGGGACCGACCCTCGGCGACCGTTCGGCGGCCGAGTTGCGCCTCGACCCCACGCGCGTGGCGGCCGCCCGGCGCATCCTCCCGCGCGGGGACCGCGCGGGGCTGGACAGGCTGGCCCAACTCGCCGCCCGCCTGCTGGGCACCAGCGGGAGCCAGGTGTCGCTGCTCGTCGACGTGCAGCACGTCGCAGCCGGGAGCGACCCCGCGGCCGTCGGCACCACCGGGCCGCTCGAGGAATCCCTCTGCACGGTGACGGCCGCGCTCCCCCCGGGGGAGGCCCTCGTCGTCACCGACGCCCGCGCCGACGACCGCGTGCGGGACCTGACGCCCGTCCGGACCGGCGCCATCGGCTCGTACCTGGGCACCGCGCTCACGGACGCCTCCGGCGCGGCCGTCGGCGCGCTCTGCGTCTTCGACCCCGAGCCGCGGCCGTGGGGGAGCTCGGAGATCGCGACCCTGCGGCAGCTCGCCGGCTCGGTGATGACCGAGCTGGAGCTGTCGGCGCTGCTGCGCCGCTACGAGGACGACCGCGTCCGCTGGGAGCTGGCCGCCGAGGCCGGTGGCGTCGGTACGTGGGACTGGGACCAGGAGACCGGTGAGCTGACGTGGGACGAGCAGCTCATCGCGATGTTCGGCTATGGCAGCGAGGACTTCGCGCGGACGATCGACGCGTTCAACGCGCGGCTCCACCCCGAGGACGCCGACTGGGTCGGCGAGGCGCTGCAGCTGGCCGTCGACACCGGCGGGGAGTACGACGCCACGTACCGGATCGTGCGGCCGGGCGGCGAGACCCGCTGGATCCACGCGCGCGGCCGGTCGCTGGTCGACGCGCACGGCCGGACGACCCGCATCCTGGGCACCGCGTACGACGTCACGGGGGAGCGCGAGGAGGCCACCCTCGTCACCCGCGTGCTCGAGGCGATGCCCGCCGGCTTCTACAGCCTCGACCGCGACTGGTGCTTCACCTACGTCAACGCCGTGGCCGAGAAGCTCCTGCAGACCTCCCGCGACGAGCTGCTGGGGCGCAACCTCTGGGAGGCGTTCCCCGACGCCGTCAACAGCATCTTCGAGAACAGCTACCGGGAGGCGGTCCGCACCGGCGAGCCGGTCGCGTTCGACGCCTACTACCCCGCGCCGCTGGACGGCTGGTACGAGCTGCGGGCGTGGCCCAGCCCCGACGGCCTCTCCGTCTACTTCCTGGAGGTGACCGAACGGCGCCGGGCGCAGGAGGAGGCCGATCGGGTGGCGCAGCGCCTGGAGCTGCTGGCCAGCGTCAGCGCCGACCTCGCCGGCCCGCTGGACCAGCACCGCGCGATGCAGCACCTCCCGCGGCTGGTCGTCCCCGCGCTCGCCGACTTCTGCATCGTGACGGTCGTCGACAACGACGGCCGCCCCAGCGACGTCGGCTCCTGGCACGCCGACCCGGAGCTGCGCCCGGTGCTGGAGCGCTACACGCAGGTACGGCTGGAGTCCATGCCGGCGGACTCGCCCGTCGCCGTCTCGCTGCGGACCGGCGAGCAGCGACGCAGCACCGGCGCGGCGGTGCTCGACCTGCTGCCCCCCGGCGAGGCCCGGGACCTGCTCTCCTCCCTCGACCCGCGGGAGGCGGTCGTCCTGCCGATGCGGGGCCGCAACCGGATCCTGGGCCTGCTGACCGTCTACTACTCCCGGGCGACCCCGGCCCGCCTGGAGAACCTGGTCACCGCACAGGAGGTCGCCGACCGCGCCGGCCTGGCGCTCGACAACGGCCGCCTCTACAACGCCCAGCAGCAGCTCGCCGAGGGGCTGCAGCGCAGCCTGCTCACCGAGCCGCCCGAGCCCGACCACGCCGAGATCGCGGTGCGCTACCTCCCCGCCGCGGAGGCCGCCCGCGTCGGTGGTGACTGGTACGACGCGTTCATGCAGCCCGGCGGCTCCACGATGCTGGTCATCGGCGACGTCGTGGGGCACGACACCGAGGCCGCGGCCGCCATGGGGCAGCTCCGCGGGCTGCTGCGCGGGGTGGCCACCTACAGCGACGCCGGCCCCGGCGAGGTGCTGCGCGGGCTCGACGCCTCGATGACGACGCTGCAGATCCCGACGATGGCCACCGCCGCGGTGGCCCGGTTCGAGCAGACCCCCGACGAGGCCGCCGAGGGCGTCACCCGCATGCGCTGGGCGAACGCCGGCCACCTGCCGCCGCTGGTCCTCACCGAGAAGGGCGAGGTGGCCGAGCTCGGGGAGTGGACCGGTGACCTGCTCCTGGGCGTCGACCCGGGCGCGCAGCGGCGCGAGTCCGTGGCCACCCTCCGGCGCGGCTCGACCGTCCTGCTCTACACCGACGGCCTCGTCGAGCGCCGCGACTCCGACCTCGACGAGGGCATCCAGCGGCTGCGCGCCGCCGTGGAGGAGCTCGCCGATCTGCCGCTGCAGGCGCTGCTCGACGAACTGCTGGACCGGCTGGTGCACGGCCGGCCCGAGGACGACGTCGCGCTGGTGGCCGTCCGGCTGCACCCCCAGGACCGGCCCCGGCCGGCCGAGGCCGGCCCCGAGCGCGTGCCCCCGACCGTGCCGAGGGACCCGCTGCTGGACTGAGCCCGGGGTCAGCGACCGCGGTCGCGCCGCACCTGGGCCTTGCGGCCCTTGATCATCGTGGCCCGCAGCGCCTGCACGACCTCGTCGGCGGCGGCCTCGGGCACCTCCACCAGGGCGAACCGCTGGTGGATCTCGATGGACCCGACGTCGCGCCCGGTGAGCCCGGTCTCGCCCGTGATGGCCCCGACCAGGTCACCGGGGCGGATGCCGGCATCCCGGCCCACCCCGACGAACAGCCGCGCGGCCGGCCCGCCGCCGGGGCGCCCCGCCGGCCGGCCCGGGCGCTCGTCCCGCCTGCCGCCGCCGTCCCGGCCGCCACCGGGGCGGCCGCCGTCCCGCTCCGGCCGGAAGGAGACCTGCGGGATCTCCTCCTCGTCGTCGCCCACCGGCCCGGTCGCCTCGTGGGCCAGCTTGACCGCGGCGAGGGCGACCTCGACCAGGTCGAACTCGTCGGTGAGCGTCTCGACGACGACGCGGAAGCGGTCCAGGTCGTCGGTGAGCAGGCTCTCCCGCAGCGCGGCGCGGGTGAGGTCCAGCCGGCGGGTGCGGAGGTCGGCGACCGTGGGCACCTTCTCCACGGCGATCGGCGCGCCCGCGACCCGCTCGATCGTCTTGAGCATCCGGTGCTCCCGGGGCTCGGCCAGGGTGATCGCCACGCCCTCGCGGCCGGCCCGGCCCACCCGGCCGATGCGGTGCACGTAGGACTCCGGCGCCGACGGCACGTCGTAGTTGACGACGTGGGTGAGCTGCTCGATGTCCAGCCCGCGCGCCGCGACGTCGGTGGCCACCAGCAGCTCCGCCGTCCCCCCGCGGAGCCGGCCCATCACCCGGTCGCGCTGCTCCTGGCTCATGCCGCCGTGCAGCGCCTCGGCCCGGTACCCGCGGCCGTTCAGCGTCTCGGTGAGGGAGTCGACCTCCTCGCGGGTGCGGCAGAAGACGATCGCAGCGGTCGGCGCCTCGACGTCGAGGATCCGGCCGAGGGCGGCCGGCTTGGCGCCCCGGGGCACCACGTAGGCGGTCTGCCGGATGCGGGGCGCGGTGCCGGGCGCGGCCCGCTCCCGGGCGATGGTGATCCGGACCGGGTCGGAGAGGTGGCGGCGGGCCAGCGCGTCGAGCCGGCGCGGCATGGTCGCCGAGAAGAGCACCGTCTGCCGCTCCTCCGGCGTCTCGTCGAGGAGCGCCTCGAGGTCCTCGGCGAAGCCCATGTCCAGCATCTCGTCGGCCTCGTCGAGCACGACGGTGGCGATCTCGCCGAGCTGCAGCGCGCCGCGGTTGACCAGGTCGAGGGCGCGCCCGGGCGTGGCGACGACGACGTCGACCCCCGACTCCAGGGAGCGCAGCTGCCGCACGATGGGGGCGCCGCCGTAGACGGGTAGCACGCGGGCGCCCAGGTCGCGGCCGTAGCGGTGCAGCGCCTCCGACACCTGGACGGCGAGCTCGCGGGTGGGCACCAGCACCAGCGCGACCGGGGACCGGTCGGTGCGGTGCGCCGGCATCCGCTGCAGCACGGGCAGCGAGAACGCCGCGGTCTTGCCGGTGCCGGTGGCGGCCTGGCCGAGCAGGTCCCGCCCCTCGGCCAGCGGCGGGATCGCCTGCAGCTGGATGGGTGTGGGCTCCTCGTAGCCGAGGGCGGTGAGCGCCTGCAGCAGCTCCGGGCGCAGGCCCAGGGCGTCGAAGGTGGAGCCCTCGAAGGTGGGGTCGCCGGCGGGGTCGCGTTCCTCGGTCATCGTTCCCATCGTTCCCCCCGGTCGCCGGGACCGCGCGGGCGGGTTTCTGGCAGGCTGCCCCGGTGACCGCCGACGACGACCTCTGCACCCGCCCCGCGACCGAGCTGGCCGCCCTCGTCCGCGACCGGGAGGTGTCGGCGCGCGAGCTGCTGGAAGCCCACCTGCGCCGCATCGAGCGGCTGGACCCGCAGGTGAACGCCGTCGTCACCCTCGACCCCGAGGGGGCCCGGGCCGCCGCCGACGCCGCCGACGCCGCACAGGCCGCCGGTCGCCCGCTCGGCCCCTTGCACGGGCTCCCGGTCGCGCACAAGGACACCCACGCCACCGGCGGCATGCGCACCACCTACGGCTCACCGGTGCTGGCCGACGCCGTGCCCGACGCCGACGAGCTCGTGGTCTCGCGGCTGGTGGGTGCCGGGGCGATCCGGATCGGCAAGACCAACGTGCCCGAGTTCGCGGCCGGCTCGCACACCTTCAACCCGGTGTTCGGCGTCACCCACAACCCCTACCGGCACGGGCTCTCGGCCGGCGGGTCCAGCGGCGGCGCGGCCGCCGCGCTCGCGGCCGGGTTCGTGCCGCTGGCCGAGGGCAGCGACATGGGCGGCTCGCTGCGCAACCCGGCGGCGTTCTGCAACGTCGTCGGGCTCCGGCCCACCCCCGGGCGGGTGCCGACGTGGCCCGCGCCGCTGGCCTGGGCGCAGCTGTCGGTGCAGGGTCCGATGGGCCGCACCGTCGCCGACGTGGCGCTGCAGCTGTCGGCCACCGCCGGGCCCGACCCGCGGGTGCCGATCGCCCTGGAGGAGCCCGGGGCCGGTTTCGCCGCGCCGCTGCCCGAGCGGCTCGACGGGCTGCGCGTCGCCTGGGCCCCCGACCTGGGTGGCCGCGTGGCGGTGGACCCGGCGATCACCGCGACGCTGGCCGCCTCGCTCGGGGTGTTCAGCGAGCTCGGCGCCGTCGTCGAGGAGGACTGCCCCGACCTGGACGACGCGGACGAGGTGTTCGGCACGCTGCGCGCCTGGATCTTCGAGGGCCAGCTGGGCGACGTCGTGCGCGCGCACCCCGACCAGGTCAAGGAGTCGATCCGCTGGAACGTGGCCAAGGGCGAGGCGCTCAGCGGTGCCGACGTCGCGCGCGCGGAGAAGCTGCACACCCGGCTGTACGAGCGGATGGCCGAGTTCTTCACCCGCTTCGACGTGCTGCTCGCGCCGACGACGCAGGTGCTCCCCTTCCCCGTCGAGTGGGAGTACCCGACCGAGATCGCCGGGGTGCCGCAGGAGAACTACCTGGCGTGGATGCGGTCCTGCACGCTCATCTCCCCCACCGGCTGCCCGGCGCTCTCGGTGCCCGGCGGCTTCACCCCCGACGGCCTGCCGGTCGGTCTGCAGGTGGTCGGCCCCGCGCGGGCCGACCGGCGGGTGCTCGAGGTCGGGCACGCGTTCGAGCAGGCCACCCGCTTCGGCGAGCGCCGGCCCGCCCTCTGACGTCGTCTAGGCCTCTCTAGACGCGCGCCTAGACATCCCCGGACGGGACGGGGGTGGGGCCGTCGGAGCCCGCGGGGTACTCCCGCAGCGGCACCTCGCCGGAGGCCCACGCGGCGAGGACGGGCTCCACGATGCGCCACGACTCCTCGGCCTCGACGTCGCTGATGGACAGGGCGGCGTCGCCGCCCAGCATCTCCCGCAGCAGCAGGCCGTAGGCCGACAACCCGGCCGGCGCCAGCGCGATGTCCAGGGCTCGCCGCTCGAGGTCGAAGGGGTCACCGGCGCCGTTCAGGTTGACCTCGAGCGAGATGCCGTCGGGGTCCAGGCGCATCCGGAGCACGTCGGGCTCCGGGTCCTCGTCGGTGAAGGCGAGGTGCGGCACGGGGCGGAACCGGACGACGATCTCCCGGCGGTTCACGCCCAGCGCCTTGCCCGACCGGAGCCGGAACGGCACCCCCGACCACCGCCAGTTGTCGACGGTCACCGTGAGCTCGGCGTAGGTCTCGGTCCCGCGGTCCGGGTCCACGCCGTCCTCGGTGGCGTAGTCGGGGAGCTGCCGCTCGCCGACGGTGCCCGCGGTGTACCGGGCCCGGACGCTGCCCGCCGCCATGTCGGCCGGCGGGCGGACGGCGCGCAGCACGTCCCCCTTGCGGGAGGAGAGCCCCGCCGCGTCGACGGCCAGCGGCGGCTCCATCGCCACCAGCGCGAGCAGTTGGAGCAGGTGGTTCTGGAGCATGTCCCGCAGCGCGCCGGCGGTGTCGTAGTAGCCGGCCCGCCCCTCCAGCCCCAGCGTCTCGTCGAACACGATCTCCACCGACTCGACGTGGCCGGCGTTCCACACCGGCTCGAACAGCCGGTTGGCGAAGCGCAGGCCGAGGACGTTGAGCACCGTCTGCTTGGCCAGGAAGTGGTCGATGCGGAACACCGCGTCCTCGGGCGCCAGCCGGTGGAGGATGCGGTTGAGCTCGGCCGCGTCGGCGCGATCTTTGCCGAAGGGCTTCTCGACGGCGACGATCCCGCCCTCGGGGAGGCCGACCTCCGCGAGCGCCTCCAGGGTCGGGCGGAAGACCGTGTTGGGGAGGGCCAGGTAGACCACCGGCACGTCACCGACCCGGTCCAGCGCCCGCCGGAGGTCCCCCGGCACGGTGACGTCGCCGCGGAGGTAGCCCAGCCGCGAGACGACCCGCTCCCGGGTCGCGTCGGGGACGTGCCCGGCGTGGGCGTCCAGGCGGCGGCGCGCCCACTCCTGGTACTCGGCGTCGGTCCAGTCCTCCCGGCTCACCGCGAGGACGTCGACCTCCTCGTCGAGCACGCCGGCGGCGAACAGCTCGGCCAGCCCCGGCAGCAGCAGCCGGCCGGTCAGGTCACCGCTCCCACCGAGGACGACGAACGACCGCTTCATACCTCTTCCCCCTCCGCCCGGGCGAGGTTCCACCCGCTCGCGATGACCCCGACGTGGCTGAACGCCTGCGGGAAGTTGCCGAGGAAGGCCCCGGTCGACGGGTCGATCTCCTCGGCGAGCAGGCCGAGCTCGTTGGCCCGGCCGCACAGCGAGTCGTACAGGTCGTGGGCCTCCTCGAGGCGGCCCTGCCCGGCGAGGTTGTCGACCAGCCAGAAGCTGCAGAGCAGGAAGGCGCCCTCGGTGCCCTGCAGGCCGTCGGGCGACTCCGTGTGCAGGTACCGGTAGAGCAGGCCGTCGCCGGCGTCCAGGTGGCGGCGGACCGCCTCGGTGGTGGCGACCATCCGGGGGTCGTCGGCGGGGATGATCCGGCGCAGCGGCAGGCTCAGCAGCGAGCCGTCCAGCCCGCCGCGGTCGGTCTGCCCGGGGGCGGCCAGGTGCTCGGTGAACGTGCCCCGGTCGGGGTCCCACGCCTGCTCCAGCAGCGTTCGGTGGATCCGGTCGGCCTCGGTCCGCCAGCGCTCGCGCGGGTGCGGGAGCCCCAGCTGGTCGGCGATCCGCAGCGCCCGGTCGACGGCGACGTGGCACATCGCCACCGAGTAGGTGAACGGCCGCCCGGCGTCGCGGATCTCCCAGATGCCGTTGTCCGGCGTCGTCCACTGGGCGATCGCCTGCTCGGCCAGCCGCTGCAGCGACAGCCAGAGCGTCTCGCCGACCTCGCCGCCGCCGCGCACCCACTGGTAGGCGACGTCCAGCAGCTCGCCGTAGACGTCGTTCTGCACCTGCCGGGCGGCGCCGTTGCCCCAGCGGACCGGGGAGGAGCCGCGGTAGCCCGACAGCGAGGCGTCCAGCCACTCGGTCGCCGGGGGCTCGCCGTCGAGGGTGTACATGATGTCCACCCCGCCGCGCCGCTCGACGTTGCGCAGCGTCCAGGCCAGGAAGGCGTGCGACTCCTCGTCCATGCCGATGCGGTTGAGCGCGTAGCCGGTGAAGGCCGCGTCGCGCACCCAGGTGTAGCGGTAGTCCCAGTTCCGCTCCCCACCGATGCCCTCGGGCAGGGACGAGGTGGCCGCGGCCATCACCGCCCCGGTGGGCACGTGGTCGAGGAGCTTGAGGGTCAGCGCCGAGCGCGTGACCAGCTCCTGCTGCGGCCCGCTGTAGGTCAGCCGCCCCGACCAGTCGCGCCAGGCCGCCGTGGTCTGGTCGATCCGCCGCTGCGGGTCGCTGCGCACGCGCGTGTGCGTGTGCCCCGACCACTGCAGCATGACGGTGAGCCGCTCCCCCGCCTCGAGCCGGGCCCGTCCGGCGATCGCGCCGTCGCCGGTGAGCGTCAGCGGGTGGGAGCACCACAGGAGCAGCTCCATGGCGGGCCGGGCGGGCCACCGGATCCGCCAGGCGCCGAGCTCGGAGCGGACCTGGACGCCGTCCTTGGGCGCCAGCCGGACGTCGACCTCCACCGACCCGGACAGCACCCGGGCGCTGCGCAGGATCTCCCCCCGCCCGGCGGGGACCGACTCGGCGAGGTCGGCGCCCGAGCGCAGCGGCAGGCAGTCGGTGAGCTCGAGGACGCCGTCGGCGGTGTGCAGCTCGGTCACCAGGACGCCGGTGCCGGGCAGGTAGCGCTGGGTGGCCTCCCGGAGCCCCACGGGCGTGACGGCGAAGGTGCCGCCCCGCTGCGCGTCCAGCAGCCCCGCGACGAACGGATCGCCGTCGAACGTCGGCAGGCAGAGCCAGGGGATGGAGCCGTCCCGGGCGACGAGCGCGCACGTGACGCCGTCACCGATGAGACCGTGGTCCTCGATGGGCAGGTAACCGTCGACGGGATCGAGCGGGCGGAGCGGCACGGGCGGTCCTCGCGGTCGGTGAGCAGGGGTCCTCCCCACCGTGCCCGCCGCGGAGCGCGCGAACCGTGCCGAGGGTGACGCTCCCGTGACGAACGGGCCGGTCAGCGGCGACCCGGCGGTGCGCTCAGGTCCCCGCGGGCCGCGGCACACGCCGGGCCTGGCGCCGCTTCCGCAGCCCGCGCAGCGTCCGGACGGCGACGAGCAGCTCGGCGAGCTCGTGCCGCTCGCCGGCGGTGATGTCGGCCAGCTGGGCCGCCGCGCGTCGCTGCGCGGCGTCCCAGCCCTCCGCCCACCGGCCGACCAGCTCGCCGGCCCCCTCGTCGTCCCTGGCCCGGAGGCCCAGCACGTCCTCGGTCAGCGAGGACTGCTCCATGGCGAGGTCGTCCCGCAGCGAGGCCCGGGCCATCGAGGGCCAGCGCCGGTCCCGGGGCAGCGCGATGACCTGCTCGCGCAGGGCCACCAGTCCCAGCCGGTCGGCGAGGCCCTGCATGACCTGGCCGGCCAGGGTCACCGGCGCACCGGTCCGCTCGGCGACCACGGCGAGGTCCAGCGCGGCCGGCAGCAGCGGCGCCGACGCGACGCGGGCGGCCAGCTCCGCGGGCAGGCCGGCCTCCTGCAGCCGGGCGGCGCGCGACGCGAACGCCTCCGCCTCGCCGCCCAGCAGCCAGCCGGGGAGCCCCGCCTCCACCTGGGTGACGGCGGGCCCGAAGCGGTCGACCACCTCCGCGAGGGCGGGCGCGTCCTCGGCGGTGAGCTCCGGCTGGCGCAGCAGCCAGCGCGTCGCCCGCTCGGCCAGCCGGGTGGCCTCGGTGCGCGCCTCGACCTGCACGGCGGCGGCGACCCGGTTGTCCAGCGGGCGGACGGCGTCCCACATGGCGTCGATGCCGAAGACCGCGCGGGCCACCGCGTGCGCGCGGACGACGGCTGGCAGCGGCACCCCCGTCTCCTCGGTGAGCCGGAACAGCCCGGTGACGCCGGCGATGTTCACCGCCCGGTTCGTCAGGGCCGTCGCGATGATCTCCCGGCGCAGCGGGTGGCTGGTGACCGCCACGGGGAACCGGTCGCGCAGCGGGGCGGGGAAGTAGCCGACCAGCAGCTCCTCCAGCGCCGGGTCGTCCGGCAGCGGGGAGGCGAGCACCGCGTCCCCGGTCTGCAGCTTGGCGTAGGCCAGCAGCACCGAGAGCTCCGGGCTGGTCAGCGCCTGCCCGTCGCGGCGGCGCTCGGTGAGCCCGCGGTCGTCGGGCAGCGCCTCGACCGCGCGGTTGAGCCGTCCCGAGCGCTCCAGGGAGCGGATGAACCGCTCGTGGGAGTCCATGAGGCTGCGCGCCGCCGCGGCCTCCCCGGCGAGGGTCGCGTTCTGCGCGTGGTTGTCGGTGAGGACGGCGGCGGCGACGTCGTCGGCCATCTCGCCGAGCAGCGCCGCCCGGCCCTCGGCGTGGATCCGCCCCTCGTCGACCACCCGGTTCAGCGCGATCTTGATGTTCACCTCGTGGTCGGAGGTGTCCACGCCCGCGGAGTTGTCGATGGCGTCGGTGTTCACCCGGCCGCCGGCGAGCGCGTACTCCACCCGGCCCCGCTGGGTCAGGCCGAGGTTGCCACCCTCCCCCACCACCCGCGCCCGCAGCTGCCGGCCGTCGACCCGCACGGCGTCGTTGGCCTTGTCGCCGACCTCCAGGTGGCTCTCACCGGCCGCCTTGACGTAGGTGCCGATGCCGCCGTTGAACAGCAGGTCCACCGGGGCGAGCAGCACCGCGCGGATCAGCTCGACCGGGCTCAGCGCCGTCACGTCCCCGGGCAGGCCGAGCGCGGCCCGCATCTGCTCGGAGACCGGCACCGACTTCGCCGTCCGGGGCCACACCCCGCCGCCGGCGCTGATCAGGCCTGCGTCGTAGTCGGCCCACGAGGACCGGGGCAGGTCGAACAGCCGCCGGCGCTCGGCGAAGGACGCCGCCGCGTCGGGCGACGGGTCGACGAAGACGTGCCGGTGGTCGAACGCCGCCACGAGCCGGATGTGCTCGGACAGCAGCATGCCGTTGCCGAAGACGTCGCCGGAGCAGTCGCCGATGCCGACGACGGTGAAGTCCTCCCGCTGGACGTCGACGCCCAGCTCGCGGAAGTGCCGGGTGACCGACTCCCAGGCGCCCCGGGCGGTGATGCCCATGGCCTTGTGGTCGTAGCCGACCGAGCCGCCGCTGGCGAAGGCGTCACCGAGCCAGTAGCCGCGCTCGAGCGCCACCTCGTTGGCCAGGTCGGAGAACGTCGCCGTCCCCTTGTCGGCGGCGACGACGAGGTAGCTGTCGTCACCGTCGTGCCGGACCACCTTCGGCGGCGGCACCACCCGGCCGTCGACGAGGTTGTCGGTGAGCGTGAGCAGCGCGCCGACGAACAGCCGGTAGCAGGCCTGGCCCTCGGCGAGCACCTCCTCGCGGGAGGCGCCGTCCCCGGGCGGGCGCTTGACGACGAAGCCGCCCTTGGCGCCGGTGGGGACGATGACGGTGTTCTTGACCATCTGCGCCTTGACCAGGCCCAGCACCTCGGTGCGCAGGTCCTCGCGCCGGTCGGACCAGCGCAGCCCGCCGCGCGCCACCTTGCCGAACCGCAGGTGCACGCCCATCACACGCGGCGAGCTGACCCAGACCTCGTGCGCCGGGCGGGGCTCGGGCAGGTCGGGCACCTCGGCGGGGGCCAGCTTGAGCGCGAGCGGGGTGGGCCGCTCGGGCGTCGAGGCGTAGTAGGTCGTCCGCTGGGTCGCGGTGACCGCGGCCAGCAGGGAGCTGAGCACGCGGTCGGCGTCGAGGGAGGCGACCTCGCCGATGGAGCTGCGGAGCGCCTCGACCAGGTCGCCCTGCCGGGCGTCCCGGCCGGTGACCCGGCCCGGCGAGAAGCGGGTCTCGAAGAGCGCCACCAACCGGGCGACCACACCGGGGTGGGCCGCCAGGGTCTGCTCCACGTAGGACTGGCTGAACGGCAGGCCCGCCTGGCGCAGCCACTGCACGTAGGCGCGCACGACCGTGACCTGCCGCCAGTTGAGGCCGGCGAGCATGACGAGCGCGCCGAGGCCGTCGTCCTCGGCCTCGCCCCGCCACACCGCGCCGACGGCCTCGGTGAACCGCTCCGGCAGGGAGCGCAGCAGGGGTAGCTCGACCGCCGGGACGGCGACGCCGAAGTCATAGATCCAGGTGGGCGGCGCGCCGATGCGGTCGATCTCGTACGGCCGCTCGTCGACGACGTCGACGCCCATGTTCTGCAGCATGGGCAGGATCTGCGAGAGCAGCAGCCGCTCACCGACCCGGTAGACGGTGAGCCGCCGCTCCCCCGGCGCCGCGCCGGTGGGCGTCCAGAGCCGCAGCGCCAGGTCGCCGGGGGCCAGCGCGTCCAGGCGGACGAGGTCCTCGACGGCGCGCTCGGCGGGGAAGTCCTCCTGGTAGGCCGCCGGGAAGGCGTCGGCGATCCGCGCGAACACCTTCTCGGCGTCGACACCGAAGCGCGCTGCCAGCGCGTCGGAGAGCTCGTCGGTCCAGCTGCGGGCCGCGGCGGCGAGCTCGGCCTGCAGCGCCTCCACGTCGACGTCGACCTGCTGCTGGGCGCCCCGGCGGCCCACCGGCGGCCGGACGACGAAGTGCAGCCGGGCCAGCACCGACTCGGTGGACCGGGCGGTGAACTCGATGCTGGTGCCACCCAGGCGCTCGAGCAGCAGCTGCTGCATGCGGGTGCGCACCTCGGTGGTGTAGCGGTCGCGCGGGAGGTAGACCAGGGCCGACCAGAACCGGCCGGTGGGGTCGCGGCGCAGGAACAACCGGGTCTGCCGCCGCTCCTGCAGGTGCAGCACCGCCAGCGCGACGGGCAGCAGCTGGTCGGCCCCCACCTGCATCAGCTCGTCGCGGGGGTAGGTCTCCAGGACGTCGAGCAGCTCCTTGCCGGTGTGGCTGTCCGACGGCACGCCGGAGCGGGCGACGACCTCGGCCACCCGGCGCCGCACGAGGGGGACGTCGAGGACGCTGGTCGTGTACGCGGAGGTCGGGAACAGGCCCACGAACCGGCACTGCCGCCGCACGCCGTCCCGGTCGCCGGGCAGCGTGACCCCGACGAGGTCGAGCCACGCCCGGCGGTGCACCGTCGAGCGGTTGTCGGCCTTGGTGACGGTGAGCAGGTGGTCCACCGGGGCGGTGCCGGCCTCCGGGGTGCTGCCGGAGGTGCCGCCCATGCCGGTGTCGCTGCGGAGCACGCCCAGCCCGGTGCCCGCGACCGGCTGGACGGCGAGCTGCCCCCCGTCGCCGTCGGAGACGGTCACCTCGCGGGCGCCCAGCAGCACGAAGTTGTCGTCGGCCAGCCACCGGAGCAGCGCGGCCGCCTCGGCCGGGTCGTCCGCGGCGTCGTCGACGTCGGCGGGGGCGCCGCCGCGCTCCTCCAGCCGCGCCGCCAGCTCGCGCAGCCGGGCCCGCATCCGCCCGGCGTCCTCGTGCACCGCGCGCACGTCGTCCAGGACGGTGCGCAGCCCGGCCACCAGGTCGCCGGCGGCCTCGCCGTCCAGGGGACCGTCGAGGACGACCGCCATCCAGGACTCCGCGACCGCGTCGGGCCCGCAGGCGGCGACGTCCCCGCTGTCGCAGAAGGCGAGCACCCGCCCGCGGACGTCACGGCGCAGCACGACGACCGGGTGCACGACGTGCTCGAGCGCGAACCCCTGCCGCGTGACCTCCGCGGTGACCGAGTCGACCAGGTAGGGCATGTCGTCGGTGACCAGCCGGATGACGGTGCGGCCGGCACCCCGGCCACCCGGCACCCCGCGCACGTCGACGGTCGCGACGCCGGGCAGCCGGACCTCGGCCAGCGCCAGGTGCCCGAGCGCGAGGGCGGCGAGGTCGGCGGGATCGCTGCCCAGCACCTCTTCGGCGGGCTCGCTCCAGTAGTAGCGGCGGAAGAACGCCGGGAGGGCGTCGGCGGTGCACCCGGGCGGGAGCGCCGCCCCCCCGCGCTCGGCCTCGGCGACGGCCAGCGCGGCCGCCTTCCGCAGCAGCTGCTTCTTCTCGTCGCGGCCGGCCTCGAGGGCGGCGAGCTCGGTGAGAGAGCCGCCCGCCGGGCCGCCGTCCCGGTCGCGCACCGGGGTCTCCGGTGTGACTCCGGTGTCACTGGCCATGAAAGGCCACGCTACTGCCCGCCGAGACCGCCGTCACGGCGGCGCAGGGGCGCCGGTGCGCCCCGATGCGGTCAGCGGTCGAGGAGCTGGTCGGCGACCCAGCCGACGACGGCGAGGATGAGCCCGCCGATCACGGCGGTGAGGAAACCGTCGATGGTCAGCCGGTCGGTGATCGCCGCCGTGAGCCCGAGGAGCGCGGCGTTGATCACCAGCAGGAACAGCCCGAGGGTCAGCAGCACGAACGGGAGCGAGAGCAGCCGCAGGACCGGTCCGACCAGGGCGTTGACGACGCCGAAGATCAGCCCGATCCACAGGTAGGTGCCGTACTCCCCCAGCGGCCCGTCGGGGTTGGGCACCACCTCCAGGCCCGGGAGCACGTCGAAGTAGGTCAGCCCGTAGAAGGCCGCCGCGAAGATGACGACCTTGAGCAGGAACTTGATCACGTCGTCACGCTAGCGCCGGCCCCCCGGCGATCGTGGGATCTGACGGCGTCTGCAGCCGTCTAGCGGCTGAGCTAGAGAGCCGCAGATGCGCCTCACGACGGGCCACCCGTCCTCTCGACCCGCCTATCGCGCCGTCTAGCAGCGGGGCTAGAGAGTGCTAGGCAGGGCTCGACGGGGGGTCCCGGCGCACCATCGCCCCCGCCCGTCCCGCGCGACACGCGATCAGCACGTTCTACGAATCTCTACGGCCGACGCTAGAGAAGCCCATACGGTGCTCGCCATGGATCCCGTGCGGAACCCCTACGCCCCCGGCGCCGGCCAGCGCCCGCCCGAGCTGGCCGGCCGTGACGACGAGCTGCAGGCGTTCGACGTCGTCCTGGAGCGCATCGCCCGCGGCCGCCCCGAGCGGTCGCTGGTCCTCACCGGGCTGCGCGGCGTGGGCAAGACCGTGCTGCTCAACCAGCTCCGCTCCGCGGCGATCTCCCGCGGGTGGGGCACCGGCAAGATCGAGGCGCGGCCCGACCAGTCGCTGCGCCGGCCGATCTCCTCCGCGCTGCACATGGCGCTGCGGGAGCTGGGCCCGCGGCACGGCGACCAGGAGTCGGTCGCCGAGGTGCTCGGCGTGGTGAAGGCCTTCGCCCAGCGGGTGAACGCGGCCGAGTCGAAGGTGCGCGACCGCTGGCAGCCCGGCATCGACGTGCCCGCCGCCACCGGCCGGGCCGACTCCGGTGACATGGAGATCGACCTGGTGGAGCTGCTCAGCGACGCAGCCGGGGTCGCCGCCGACATCGGCAGCGGGATCGCCCTGTTCATCGACGAGATGCAGGACATCCAGGCCGACGACGTGTCGGCGATCTGCGCCGCCTGCCACGAGCTCTCGCAGCAGGGTGCCCCGCTCATCGTCGTGGGCGCCGGGCTGCCCCATCTGCCCGCCGTCCTGTCGGCGTCCAAGAGCTACTCGGAGCGGCTCTTCCGCTACCTGCGCATCGACCGGCTGGAGCGCGCTGCCGCCGACCGCGCGCTGCTCGCCCCGGCCGAGCGGGAGGACGTCACCTTCGACCCGGCCGCCCTGGACGCCCTGTACGAGGCGGCTGACGGCTACCCCTACTTCGTGCAGGCCTACGGCAAGGTCACCTGGGACGTCGCCGCCTCCTCCCCCATCACGGCGGCCGACGTCGCCATGGCCGCGCCCGTGGCCGAGGCCGAGCTCGCCGTGGGCTTCTTCGGCTCCCGCTACGACCGGGCCACCCCGGCCGAGCGGGAGTACATGCACGCGATGGCCGAGCTGGGGGGACCCGGCGGCGCGGCGGTGGCGACGTCCGAGGTCGCCGTCTCGCTCGGCCGCAAGCCCGCGTCCCTCTCCCCCGCCCGCGACTCGTTGATCAAGAAGGGGCTGGTCTACTCCGCCGAGCGCGGGCAGATCGCCTTCACCGTGCCGCACTTCGGCCGGTACCTGCTGCGCCACCCCGACTGAGAACGGGGTCGCTCACCCGGGCGGGCCGACCAGGGCCGGCAACACCTCCGGGCCGGCCTCGGCGGGCCGGGGGCGGTCCACCGGGTGCGCCCGCACCGCCAGGACGGCGACGTCGTCCTCGACGCCCGGGCCGAGCATCTCCTCCAGCAGCCGGTCGCACAGCTCCCCCAGCGAGAGCCCGGCCGAGCGGGCCAGCACGGCGCGCAGCCGCTCCCGGCCGTCGTCCAGCAGCTCCCCGCGGCGCTCGAAGAGCCCGTCGGTGAAGAGCACGAGGGTGCTGCCGTCGGGGAGCAGCGCGACGCCGTCGGCCAGGTGCTCCACCCAGCCCGACCCCAGCGGCGGGCCGACCTGGACGGCGAGGTCGAGCACCTCGCCGTCGCCGAGCAGGAGCAGGGGGTCGGGATGCCCCGCCGAGGCCCAGTGCAGGCGGCGGACCCCGCGGCCCGCTCGGCGGCCCCCTGCTCGATGCGGCACACGAGCGCGGTGGCCATCGCCGGCACCGCGAGCCCCACGAGCGCGTTGTCCACCCTGTTGAGCAGCCCCGCCGGCTCCTCCAGCCGGTCGAACGCGATGGCCCGCACGAGCGTCTTGATCTGGCCCATGGCGGCGGCCGCCGCGACGTCGTGGCCCATCACGTCGCCGATGACGAGCACCGTGTCGCCGTCGGGCTGCAGGAAGGCGTCGTACCAGTCGCCCCCGATGGAGACGCCGCGCGTCGCCGGGCGGTAGCGCACCGCCAGCTCCAGGTGGTCGGGCTGCACCGGCGGCGAGAGCAGGCTCAGTTGCAGCCGCTCGGCCACCTGGTGGTTGAGGGTGACCAGCCGGGCGTTGTCCAGGGCCAGCGCCGCCCGCCGCGAGGCGATCTCGGCCGTCCGGAGCTCCACCGGTGTGTGCGGACCACGCTCGACGCCGTTGACCAGGGTGAAGGCGCCGAAGACCTCGCCGCGGGCGATGAGGGGGAAGGTCGCGACGGCGGTGGGGGCCAGCGGGGCGAGCGCCGCGCGGCTCGCGTCGTCGCGGATCATCGTCTCGAGGTGCTGGTCGGTGAGCCGCGCGATGACCACCGGCTCGGCGTGACGCAGCGCCACCGGTACGGGTGCGCTGGCGTCGTTGGAGGCGACCCGTGCGTCGGCGTACCGGTGCATCGCCTCCCGCATGGCCGGGTCGCGGTGCGCCCGGCCCACGTCGCGCCGGGTGCCGTCGGGGTCGACGACGCTCACCAGGCACCAGTCGGCGAGCAGCGGGACCACCGTGGCGGCGAACCGGCTCGCGGCCTCGTCGGCGTCGAGCGTCGAGGTCATCTCCTGGCTGATGTCGCCCAGGAGCATCAGGTGCCGGCCCGTCTCCTCGGCCTCGCGTGCCGCCCGGGCGGCCTCGGCGGCGGCCTCCTCGCGCGCGGCGACCGCGGCGACCAGCTCCTCCTCGGCGCGGCGGCGCTCGGTGATGTCGTCGTAGCTGAGGACCAGGCCGGCGTCGGTGAGGAAGGCGTCGGCGCGCAGCCAGCGGCCGAGACGCGCCGACCACGCCTCCACGCCGTCCGGCCGGCCGCTGCCGCGGACCCCGCGGCAGAGCCGCTCGAACGGCCCACCGGCCGATCCGGGGAACTGCCCCCAGATCTGGCGCCCCAGCAGGCTCCCCGGCGTCCGGTCCAGCATCCGCGCGCCGGCGGGGTTGATGTAGAGGATGCGCCACTGCTCGTCGAGGACGACGAGGGGCCGCTCCATACCCTCCACCGCCTGGCGCAGGAGATCACCCTGCGCCGAGGCGATGGCCTCCTCCCGCGCCATGCCGATCGCTCCACCCGCTCGGCCGCGCCATCGGCAGCACCTGGTCCAGAGGGTGACCGGTCCCCGGACGGATCGCAATCCCGGGGCCGGGCGCCGTCCCCCTCACGAGGAGGAGGTGAGCCACACCACAGGGAGTGGGAACAGGGTGGCGCGGGGTTGACACCGTCCCGGACGGGGAACCCCCGGACGGTCGAGGACCCGAGTCGAGGGGGAGGCATGGGGCGACTCGCGTGGCCGGTCCGCCCGCTACCGGACGGGCGCGGCGAGGTGTGGCGCTGGCGGCTCGGTACCCTCGCGGAGCTCCCGGCAGCCCGGGCGGGGCTGCGGTCGCGGCTGCGCGACGTCGAGCAGCTCCCCGCCGACGATGCCTCCGGCGAGCAGCTGGTGCTGGCGTTCGACGAGCTGGCCTCCAATGCGCTCCGCCACGGGGAGACCCCCGTCGTCGCCACCGTCGTCGCCGGCAGCGGTGGCTGGCTGCTCGACGTGAGCGACCGGGCCCCGCAGGCGATGCCCGCCCCCACGGTCGACCGCGACCCCTCCGAGGGCGGCATGGGGCTGCAGCTGGTGGCCCGCCTGTCGGTGGCCCACGGCTGGTACGTGGACGACGACCGCAAGCACGTCTGGGCCTGCCTGCCCACGGGGACCGGCGACCGCCAGCCCGCGCTCACCTGACGTTCCACGTGCAACACGCACGAGACCCCCGCTGCTCCGAAGAGCAACGGGGGTCCGGTGTGCTTGCACGGTCGTCCCGAGTGGGCCCCGGAGGGGTCCGCGCAGGGACGACGCAGCGGCTCAACGACCGTCGGGGACGGCCCCTGGCCGCGGTGCGGTCCGGAGGACCGCAGTGTCATCGCGTCACGGCACGACGAAGGAGATGGCTCCCTTGCCGTAGGTGGGCACCTCGAGGGCGAGGTCCACCCGGTTGAAGGCCGCGAGCATCCCGGCGAGGTCGCCGGGGAGCTCCTCGCCCGGGGCGTAGAGCTTGTGCAGCTTGGAGTGCGGTGCACCCGCGGTGTTGAACAGCGCGGAGAGCACGTTCACCACCTCGTGCAGCGCCTCGAGCTGCATGCCGGTCAGCTCGCCGTCCTCCTCGACGGCGTCCTGGCACCCGCCGGGGGGCAGGAGGGCCAGCGCACCGCCGGTGTAGGCCGAGGCACCGAGGTCCATCAGGCACAGGGCGTTGACGGCCATGTGCGGGTCGACGTAGACGGCGACGGCCACGGGCTTCTCCGGGGTCGGGGTGACCGGCGCCCCCGGGGAGACGTTCACCGGCTTCCCGACCAGGCCGGTCAGCATGTCCCGGATGTCCTTGGCTGCGGGCAGCGGCACACCCGTCGTGGGCGCGGTCATGCGATCACCCCGTCCAGGTGCTCCTTGAAGGTGTCCTCGGTGAAGGGCTTGGCGATGAGGAAGAGGGCGCCGGCGTTGGCGGCCTTCTCCCGCATCTCCGGGGAGCCCTCGGAGGTGACGAAGCCGAAGGGGACGGCCGAGCCGGAGGCGCGCAGCGCCTGCAGGCACTCGATGCCGGTCATGTTCGGCATGTTCCAGTCCGACAGCACCAGGTCGGGCAGCTCGGACGAGACCTTGGCCAGCGCGTCGGCGCCGTCCTCGGCCTCGACGATGTCGTGGTCGTCGTAGCCGGCCTGGCGCAGCGTGCGGATGACGATCTGCCGCATGACGCGGCTGTCGTCGGCGATCAGGATCTTCACTCAGGACACCTCGTTCTCGCGGGAAGGGGTAGAGCCGGGCAGGGGCGGGAGTGCGCCCTGCACCGAGATGGCGACGGGTTCGCCGCGCCACAGCACATCGATGCGGCACACGTCGGCCTGGTTGCGGACCAGCGGCGCGTTGCCCACCTGGGGCAGGCTGAGGGCCGAGGGGCCCGGCAGCGCTGCCTTGACGTTTCCGCCGACCACGTTGGCGATCTCGCCGAAGGCGTCGGCGACGTCCTCGTCGTCGAGCGCCGCGGGGGTCGCCTCCCGCAGCAGGGCGCGGGAGAGCTCCTCGGCCGTGCTGCGGGCGGTGGTCAGGACGACGCTGCCGGTCCACGGGCCGACGATGTCGACCCAACCGGACAGGATGTCGACCGGGAGGTTGCCGGGGAGCGGGACGAGGACCTCGTCCTCGCCGACGAGGGCGACCCACGCCTCGGCGGCGGGGGGGGGGGGGGGGGGGGGGGGGGGGGGGGGGGGGGGGGGGGGGGGGGGGGGGGGGGGGGGGGGGGGGGGGGGGGGGGGGGGGGGGGGGGGGC